>CAYGKU010000046.1:0-9243 GCA_964350745.1 uncultured Candidatus Saccharibacteria bacterium
ACTACTTATATCCCCTGGGATTGTTGCACTTATGATAGTTTTTATGGTAACAACTGGACAGGTTGATAACGCCATAACCATTGGATTATTTGTTTTATCGGGAACAGTTCTTTTTAGCTTATGTAATCATGTAAAATCTTCCAATCTTCGCTTTTGGTCACTTATAATAATATGTCTGCTTGTGGTGTTAACCGAAATATTATTTTACAATTACACCCTTATGGTCATGTCGGCACTTTTGATAGTCAACATGATTTTACATCACTATAAAAAACCTAGAAAAATAGCAGGGGCTTAAGAACAAAATTAATCAAAAAACCGTCACAACATCATAGTGGCGGTTATTATTTTTTTAGCCAAACCTTGACTTATTTTTATTTTGTTATATTGTGTGGGTTGGTATTTGTTTCTTTAACACTTTATCAAAGGTGATATAATGGAGATAATAGACGGTTTACAAATCTTGGTGTTCATCCTTTTTATTGTAGCTATAGCTTATGTTATTATGTACACATCTATCAATACACGCTGGTATGTAACATTGCCGATTCCAGCTTCAATTCCTATTATATTAAGTATGTCGATGACATTTATAATAATGTTGTTATTTGATTTAAGTGAATTAAGTTTAGAAGCTTATGTTCTGATTGGCATAATAACAGCCATTATCATTGTGATGTTAGGAATGCTTCACTATATCAACGGTTCTGTAAACTCTTTGCAGTTATTCATTGCAGCTTGTTTTGGAATGCTTTGTGGAGCTTCAATTTCTGGCATGTTTGCATTATATATGCCAGGAAACTCTGGTTTTAAACCCTTACTTTGGATAATTTTATGTATTGTAATTTTGGATATCATTATGTTTTATCCATTTGTTAAAGACAATATGAAATTATCCAAGAAAAATTGAACTAGCCAGCTTTCGACCAGTTACTTTATCAAACAGCAACACTAAAGCCGTACGCTTACAACGTACGGCTTTAACTTGTTTTTTTAATCCTTAGTTTACCGGCAAAGGTATATTTGTATTATTTAGGTTCTCCAAATCCACCCTCCTTTCAAAACACACTCTGCCGGCATCATGATCCCAATCGTTTGGATTGACGATCACTGCTCCGACGTCGGGGTAGATCGGTCTGGCAATTGATGTTAGTGATTCGTTTGATGGTTGTGCGAAGGTGGCACAAAGCTCAAAACCGTTGTCGGTCATTTGGTAGCTGTAGTCTTCCCGATCTTCGGGAGCAGTTGGTATTTTGATACTATCAATATCGCTTAGTGACTCCGGCAGGTTTTCGTTCAACCTGATGTAGTTATCGATCTGCCATTGAATATCCTGTAGGTCGGTCAGCTGTTTTTCGTCAAGCTTCAACTCTCGTACCTCTGATGGGGTCTCGGTGTAGAATAACCCCAACACCAGCGAAGCTACCACGACCACAGTCATAACCGCGCCGTAGGTGACTGACTTTTTCTCTTCGCTCATCCAGTAACCTTTAACATCTTGCAGGTAGTAGTAAAAGACCGAACCCACGACCACCAAGATCACCAGTGCCTTAAGAAGAAAACGGGTGGTCAGTTCCCCCTCAAGGAAATTGTAGATCACAGCCACCAAGTCGCCGAGCAGAACTACTCCACCAACTAGAAGCGACAGGTAGATCAACCATTTAGCCAATCCATGATGAGTGCGGTCTTCTTCTTTCCGTCTGATATTGTTTACCTTTCTCGTCAAGACCAAGTAAGTAGGAAAGAATACCACCAGCATGGCAAACGCAAATCTAACGCTCTCACCGGCCTGTTCGATCTGCCAATAATTCTCAGTAGCATCAGGAAACTGCAGGTTGATAATGGCGTACAACAGCATTATCAAAAAACCAACTGATAAATATAAAGTAATAAGTGAACCTAATTGCAGGACAAAGTTCCTGGCAGTGTTGTTTTCTTTTTCCATATCATTTAATTATGCGCTTTTTTATGAATTCGTAAAGCCCCGACCTGGTATCTGCGCTAATTAAAATCCAACAAAATAAAATAACGGAGGGGAGACCTTAAAGAGGAGCGGATGAGCGACGGGAAAGGTCTTCCCTCGGTTATTTTCTGTAGAGATTAATTAGCACAGGTGCCGACCTAGGTTTCTTGGTCATAAGTTAGAACCGGAGTTTGTCACCTTAAGTTACTTTTTCTAGATCGGTCAACCGGTCAAACTTGGACTGATAACTAAAAATATGAGATACTGAACTCATATGAAATCAGAAGACTTGAAAAAGGCCCCGAAATTATTTTGTGAAAGTATCAATATCGGTTTTACCCCCGAGTATTTTGTGATGGCGCTTAGCTCCGGCAATCAAGGTACTATCTATTCTCTTACCCCACAACACGCTAAGCGCCTGCAACAATACCTCGCCCACCAAATCAAAGAATACGAAGGCGAACACGGTGAGATCACAGCCGAATGGAACCCAAAGATCGTTAGTCCGGTCCAGAAGATGAATCCCCCGAGTGAGTTGAGTTAAAAGATCTTGTTTTTGTAGGAAGTAAAAAGGAACGGCGCCTACGGCGCCGTTCCTTTTTGTGCTATCATAATACCCATCAGAACATGACTTAATTTTACCCAGCTATGCTACAAAGACTAATTTCAATCTTTTATATCAAAAGCGATACAGACGATATCAATGACAACTCTGACAGTCTATCGCCCCATCTCAATAAAATACTATTTGCCACCGTCTTCATGACCGGGGCGGCGGTTTTGATACTGGAAGTGGCGGCTGTGCGAGTCTTGTCGCCGATATACGGCTCATCACTTTATGTATTATCCAGCGTCCTTACTGTTATTTTGGCCGCTTTAAGTTTTGGCTACTGGTACGGAGGCAAGCGGGCGGATAAAGAACATTCGATCAATGCTCTCTACACCATCATAACCATGAGTGGGATATGCGTACTTATTCTTCTCACGATCTCCAAGTGGCTACTACCGATCTTTGGACCAAACTTTTCTGTCACCTTAGGACCACTTTTGTTCAGTTTCGGTTTGTTCTTTATCCCTGCCTTCTTGCTCGGCATCGTCTCACCATACATCATAAAACTCCAATCCATGGTCACCCCGCCGGAGAAGATCGGCTCTATCGTTGGTGCCACTTTCTTTTGGGGCACACTGGGTAGCATCATCGGTAGTTTGGCGACGGGCTTCTTTCTCATTCCCCACCTTGGCGTCACTCTCAGCATTATGTTTGTCAGCATAATACTTATGCTTTTGGGTATCTTCGCTCCTGTTCTGATCGGAAAGAAATTATCCAAAAGAAATATTTCCGTCACTCTGCTGATTGCCATTATTTTTAGCATTATAGTCACCGGTAGTAACAACAAATCCGATGATGGCGTTATCTACGAAACCGAAGGTATTTACAGCAATATAAAAGTTCGCGATATTTATGTAGGAGACGAACCGATCAGGCTACTCTTGCGTGATACGAATAATTCCTCCGCGGTCTATAAAAATTCCATCAACCTACCTTTTCCATACTTAAGATTTAGCCAACTTTACAAAGAACTTGTTCCCGAACCAAAAAAGGCCCTGTTCTTAGGCGGGGGCGCCTACACCGCTCCGCGCACTCTTTCTGTTCTTGATCCTGAACTTCAAATCGACGTGGTCGAGATCGAGCCGGAACTTTTTCCTTTAGCACAAGATTATTTTGGACTTGATGATATTTCCAACATTACCAATTTTGCCATGGACGGTAGGGTTTTTTTGGATAGATACGATAAAGGTCTTTATGATCTTATTTTTGTTGACGTATTCTCAACCAACATGGCACCTCCATTTCATTTGACCACCCAAGAATTCTATAAGAGTTTGTCTAAACATCTTCATCCTGAAGGAATAATAATGTTCAATGTTGTCAGTCCGATCAAGACCGACTCGCCGTCAGTTCTGGGTTCTTTTGTTAAGACACTACAATCTGTCTTTCCGACCATAACAGCCTATGGCTTAAATAACGATCCGTCCAAGTTGCAAAATATCATGTTCTTGGCCAGAAACAGTACGAATCCGATCAATATCAATTCCTATCAATTACAAGCTGTAGTGGGTTACACCAACAAGATCACACTTACTGATCTGGATCTAGAAAGAGAACTCATTCTTACCGACGACAAAGCGCCGGTTGAGTATCTGATGGCTAAGTGACATTAGAGCCTTACTAAGACAAGCCGGAGGTGATCGCGCGGCGCCTACGGCGCCGCGCTTTCACCTCCTGTGTAGCTTGACCTTCAAATATTCCTGTATATAATTGTATTCCCAGGTCTCACGAGGATCTGCCCCTCCCTCAATTTTGGTCATAACACGGCACAGGATTGAGGGATTTTTATATCAAAAACTCGATCACGTCTCCGTCCTTTACTTCATACTCTTTTCCTTCAGTGCGGAGCTTGCCGGTCTCGCGGGCTTTGGCTAATGAGCCGGCGTTTACCAGATCCTCAAAGGTCACCACCTGCGCGCGGATGTATTTTTTCTCAAAGTCAGTATGAATGGCCGCCGCCGCTTTTGGTCCCAAAGAACCGATCGGCACTGTCCAGGCTCTAGTCTCCTTCTCACCGGTGGTAAAATAACTCATCAGTCCGAGGCGATGATAACAGGCTCGAATGAGACTTTCTACTCCGCTATCTTGGGCGCCGTACTCACGACGAAAATCATTCTTCTCATCTTCTGTCATATCTTTTAGTTCGTGCTCCATCCCGGCATCCACCACCACGTACTCCGCACCGGTGGTTTCAAAGAAGTTTACCAAGTCTTGCCAACGTTCATCATTTTGCTCATCAAGATTATAAGCATCGGTCTTTTTGTTGCAGACGTACAAGAATGGCTTCATGGTGAGAAGGTGTAGGTGTTTCAAGACCCTCTTCTCTTCGTCGGTAGCTTCAAAGGAATTGGCCAATTGCCCGGCTTCCAAGTGCGGTAACAGTCTGGTCAAAAGCTCCTTCTCAACCACCGCTTCTTTGTCGCCACGCTTAGCGTCACGTTCGACATTACCTAGTCTCTTACTCACCGTTTCAGCATCTGCCAAGATTAGCTCCAAGTTGATCACCTCGATGTCTGATAGTGGATTAACCCCACCAGAGACGTGATGTACGTCACCATCTTCAAAAATACGCACCACCTCGGCGATCATATCGGTCTCACGGATATTGGCCAAGAATTTATTACCGAGACCCTCACCGGAAGAAGCTCCCTGCACCAAGCCGGCAATATCGACAAATTCCACTACCGCCGGAATAACCTCCGCTGAACCGGATATTTTTGACAGAGTTTCAAGACGCGCATCAGGCACCGCCACGATACCAACCGTCGGATCAATAGTGGCAAACGGATAATTAGCAATCAGCACCTCATTTTTAGTGAGTGCGGTAAATAAAGTGGACTTACCGACATTCGGCAACCCGACAATTCCTACAGATAATGACATATGTGCGTTAGAGTAGCATTTTAATTACTTTTTCTCAATTTATTTAATACCTATTAAGAACCGTCAGGATATTGTTGGTTAAATCTTTAAATTCCTCTTTGGCTAATTCTAAATTTTCTTTGGTTCCCTGAACGTTATCAAAACCATCGTCGGTTGGATCGAGATCAAAAATGGCTTTATTCTTTATTTGCGACAGTGGTGAGAGTTGTCCGTAATCTTTTATTAACGACAATGGAGTTTTCCATGACTGTTCCACCAAACCATTTCGACAATGTTTTTCAGACAATGAAACTTTAACAAACTCTGGTATTTTTTCTATCCACTCTTCATTACTCTTGATTGGTTTCTTTGAGTACTGATTATATGAATTTACAATGTAGCCAATAAATAATCCCTCTCCATCCAAAACCTCGTTATGAGGAATTCCTTTATCTTTTGCTAAAACTCTGGCAGTTTTCTTCCAATTATCTTTCCACTTTTCAAAAGTATCACCTAAATTTTGTATTCCTTGAACCGAAAAAGCATCTGGCATCATTGGAGTGATAAAGTAATCTGAACCCAAAAAAACCACTCTGTTTAATAACCCTAGATTTGGAGAAGTATCTATAATAAAAATATCAATATCTTCTGCCAAACCTTTTTCAGACAAAAATCTGTCTATAGCACTAGTGGTAAAAAAACCCTCGCTCCGAACCTTGAGCCACCTCACCGTAAGCCGAAATAAGAGAATTTTCAAAATCTGACAGCTTTAAACTTCCAGGTAAAATAAATAAATTATCAGTTAAACCAATTTTTTCAAACGCAACACTTCGTTCGATATCAGAATTTCCTTTTACCACTCCACGCAACACTGTACTAATAGATGTTTGATCCGCCGAAAACAAGTTTTCTTCAAAAACATCACCTAAAGATATTTTGGACAAGTTACACTGTGGGTCTAAATCTACCAGAACTGTTTTATAACCCATTTCTGCGAACTTTACCGCTGTGTTATAGGCTAAGGTTGTTTTTCCTACCCCACCTTTATTGTTGAAGAAAACTAATTTTTTAGTACGAGTAAATTTCATAACTACATAATAACAAACAAACCTTTACAATCAAATTGTAGTTAAATATCTTGCAGTATTTATGGAATTAAGTTACACCAAAAGAATACTACTTTGTTTTCTAAAACGGCAATACCGGTCCGACATACTCACAGAATTTTATTTCAGAAGGATCGATCTGTAGTTGGTGGGCCAGCTCTTCTTTGGCTTCAATGCGTCCACCGATCTGGTCGATCAGGCCGACTTCAAGGGCACGAACCCCCGGCATGGACGCGCCATCAGCCAAAGCCTCTATTTCTTCGACCGACTTCCCTCGCAACTCTGCCACCTTTCTCACAAACTCATCATGGATGATCTCAAGATCCTCTTCAAACAGCGCTCTCTCTTCTTCAGTTAGTGGCTTATTGGGGTTACCGGCATCCTTGAACTTCCCTGAAGATAACGGCACAAAAGTAACACCCTCCTCCTCATTCTTCTTTGACTCTTCGGTGTATGACATGGTAACTCCAATACTACCAACATCAGACATGGCAGAAGCCAGCATTTTGTCTGCTCCGGCCGCCACCAAATATCCACCCGAGGCACCGATATCCCCGATCAAACTGACAGTTGGTAAAGTAGTATTTCTGATGGTTTGACTGATCTGTTCGGAAGCGACCGGAGTTCCTCCCGGAGAATTCACTTCCACCAACAAAGCTTTGACCATAGGATCTTCTTCCGCTTTGGCCACAAAATCACGAACCGTTCTTGGAGTAGTGACAAGCGGATAATCGGTATAGCTATCAAACGGCAAGATCATCCCCTCAACCGGAAAGACCGCTACGTTACAAGTACCATCACTCACCGCTTCATTGCCTACCCATACTTGCATGACCGCCAGAACAAAAATAATGGAGAATACCACCACCACCGCTTTTACGATTATCTTAGCAACATCTTTAGCAAAATTTTTCATAGTCCCTCTATACTAACAGACTTATCGGATAAGCGTAATAGAATAATTGCTTTAATATAGTGTAAAATGGAGAGTAATAAAAAGTATGTCCACCTTCATTTTTATAAAACGCGCTTTGCTAACGGTTTTACTCCTCTTGCTTATCTTACTGGTATCGAGCCTGATATTTTTGCACTGGACCAAGGAAACGGCAGTTAATGTAACCGAAGAAACTCCCGACCACAACGAGACCGAGCCTTTTCCGGTCAGCGTAGATCCAAAACAGAAACTGATAGTGGAAGATCCTGAAGTAGAATGGTATGTAGAAAGTTATTTATCGATCGACATCGAAAAACCTCGCCATCATCGCTTGGTCGATCGCTTGTTGGCGGAAGTAGCCAAATGGAGCTGGTATCAACAATTAGCCTCACCAAGTAGCAGAGTGTTGGTGATTTACCCCGGAGAACGTCGTGAGGAAGTGGTGAAAAATATCGGAGATATTTTGAAATGGAATAAAAATGAGCGAAGTACTTTTTCTGATCTGGTAGTACAAGAAATACCCACCTTTGAAGATGGAAAATTCTTTCCGGGGCGTTATACTGTGAGTATTGAAGCTACTCCTGAAGTGGTGGCGGATATTCTAAAAGAACGCTTTACCACTGAGATCTTGGCCAGATACGACTCTGAGGTCGAACAAAAAGTACCCCTGTCCGAGGCTTTGGTGATCGCTTCACTTTTGGAGCGAGAAGCTTATGATTTTAATGATATGCGCTACATTTCGGGAGTGATCTGGAACCGGCTTTTTATTGAGATGCCACTACAGCTTGATGCTAGTTTGCAATATGTCAGAGGTAGCAATATCTACGAACCAAGATGGTGGCCAAACATCAGACCTGATGATAAGTATCTCACTTCACCGTACAACACCTATGAGAACAAAGGCTTACCGCCAACTCCAATCGCCAACCCTTCAGTGGAAGCAATAGTAGCAGCTTTAAATCCGAGAGAGACTGATTGTATGTTTTATTTTCATGATAGCAAAGGAGGTTTTCATTGCTCAAAAACCTACCAAGAGCATGTGGCCAATCTGAAAAAAATTTACGGCCGTGGACGGTAGATTGCTTGTTGATAAGAAAAAAAATTAAAGCGCCATTTGTCATTGCAATGTTTTGCAATTGAACAAATGACGCTTTTGAAGATTACCAGCGCCGACCAGGACCATAGTGACGATGACCGCCCCTGTAGTAGCGATTATCGCCACGAAAATGACGATGCCCACCTCGGAAATGTCGGTGATTTTGTATCCTGGGAGGTCCGTATGCTTCAAAGTAAACGAACCCTGGATCAAACGGTACAATTCCACCATAATAACCGGGATGATTTGGAATAGCCATATTTCCATTATATGAGTTCTCATGAACTCTATAATTGGAACTATTGGCTTTTGAGGTTTCGTCTCTTTTCCAATCATTGGCTTCCTTATAGTATTCAAGACAATCCTTGTAGTAAGGCTTGTCCATAAATTCCCTACAAGCAGTGACTGGGTTTATGGTATCGGCCTCCAACATTGTAGGTGGAATTCTAGGTTGCTGGGGTGGCATGGGAAGAGTTACGCAACCACTCAACCAAACCACCGTCAGTAAAATTGCGGTTTTTATAATAGCTGAACGCATGGCGCTCTCCTATAAATTAATTAAAAGACCTGCTTTAGTTAAAATAATAGCAGATTTCCGGTGTTCTGTCAATCTGAAAATGTACATTTATCAAGCGTTATTAACACCCTTCATTCCCCTCAGGAAGTTTTCAA
>CAYGKU010000047.1:0-9040 GCA_964350745.1 uncultured Candidatus Saccharibacteria bacterium
CCTCCTTGTTCTTCGTTAGGATTGCCGGAGATGTTGTAGAGTCGGGCGAGATCAGAGAGTTTCGTACCACCGGATCCTTTTTAACCAAACCGGAGGCCACTTTTGAGCTTCGGTTTGAAAATAAGGGGAATGTACATATTCAACCACAAGGTGACATTCGCATCTTTAACATGTGGGGAGAGGAGCGTGGGGTGATACCGATCAATCGACAGTCGCATTACGGTAATGTGTTGCCTGACAGTATTCGCAAATTCACCTTTGCTTGGTCTGGAGAATGGGCCTTGGCAGACATTGGACGTTATACGGCTCAAGCTACTCTTGGTTATGGGGTCGATAGTCGAAAGTTCGTCTCACGAAAAACCTATTTTTGGGTAGTGCCACTTAAAGAGTTGGCTTACATTTTGATCGGATTAGGGCTATTTGTCTCGTTGGTGGTTTGGTTGGTGCGGCTTTATGTCAGAAGAATGCTTATGATCGCGGGTATCGATCCAAGTGAAAGAAGGCGAAAGAAACAAAAGGTAATACAAGTAAGCGAAGCTTACGAGCGACCAGCTGTCTCAGTGACCGCGCCACTGCGGGCCGGCATATTGGATCTGAGTGAAAAACTCAAGGATCCGACTGTCAGCCGATCAAAGATCAAACTGATCTTTTCTTGGTTGCGAGTAAACTGGAAGATAATTTTTGCCGTAGTGTTCGTGGTTCTCTTTATTAGTGGATTGGTGTGGTACATCATGAGCGCCAATGTGACCGATCGTTCTTATGAAGTGACCTACATAAACTCAGAAAATGAAACCAAGGTATCCTCAGAAGAGATCATTTATAATGAATTACAAAATACCCAATCCGCTGATGAAACAAAGATCAATGAAGATCTGCCAAAATTGATATTGGTCAATCGTAGTGGTGTGCCCGGACTTGCCGCCAAGGTCAGATCAGAGCTCGAGCTGTCCGGCTATGAGATAATAAAAATGAGCGCCGAAACGAATGAAGTCAGTCACAAGACCGTGATCGTTTATCAAGAAGAAGATCAAGATCTTGCTTTGGATCTAAGCACTAAATTGAATAGCGCCTTAATATCAGTATATGCTGATGAAGAAGCAGAAGAAGCCATCACTATCTTTATCGGTGATGATATAAATCAAGAATAGGTGTATAATGAATGAGAAGTTAATCGTTTCTAACTATAAAACATTATGAATCGTCAAACTACAATACTATTAGTTATTTTATTTATATTGGTGGTCGCTGGTATGTTCGGTTATGCTCATTTTAAAAATACTGAGATAACAGAAGATGAACCGATAGTGGTGGTGGAAGAGGAGGAGGTTCCATACCCCGATATTACCCGTATTGATGCCAAGCATTATTTTATAGACGGTACTCACACTTTTGTGGGTGAGGTGCCTTTGCCTACGCCATGTGATCTGCTTGAGGTAGATTCTATGGTGATGGAATCATTTCCCGAGCAGATCAGACTTGATTTTTCAGTTATCAATAACGCTGAAACCTGTGCTCAGGTGGTAACCAACCAACGTTTTTCAGTCGAGGCAAAAGCCAGTGAGGAGGCCAGTGTCAGAGCAACTTTTATGGGTCGCGATATTGAACTCAATCTAGTGCCGGCCGCGGAAGGAGAGACGCCAGAGGAATTTGAATTATTTATTAAAGGTTAAAAGTTAGTTATTTTATGCAGCAGTCGTACATTGCTTTATCGATCATTTTGGGAAGTTTAGTCATAGCGGGAGCGATCTTGGTCAAAGACTATAAACCGGCGGTTGCTGATGATCAAGTGCCGTCAAAAGTAACAGAGGTCGCGACCGACCTTGATCTAAAGAACGTATCAAGACAAGAAGGAGCTCATATTTACGGTAATTCAAACGCTCCGATAAGGATCGTTGAATTTTCCGATCTTGAATGTCCGTTCTGTGCTCGTTTGCACCCAACCTTAAAGCGGGTGGTTGACGAATCTGAAGGTAAGGTCGTATGGGAGTATCGTCACTTACCATTACCAAATCATACCAACGCCTTTGAAAAAGCGGTGGCTACCGAGTGTGTCGATCGACAACTTGGCGGAGATGCCTTCTGGGATTATACTGATACGCTTTTATCAAACCTAAGGAGTTCCGGCCAGGAGTTCTATATTAGTGAAGCGACCGCGCTTGGAGCTGATGCTGAAGTGTTCAAAGCTTGTATGAACGACCCGTCCATGAGAGACATTGTCAGTGCTGATCTGGCAGCCGCGCAAGCGGCCGGTGGTCGCGGGACACCTTTTAGCGTGATAGTCGACAGTCAAGGAAACGCCAAGCCGGTATCAGGCGCCTTACCATATGATAACTGGATACAGCTTTTGGAAACGATTAATTAGATCGATCAAGGAATGAGAACAAATACAATCGTAACTCTCGTAATAATTGTTGTTATCTTACTGGTTGCCGGTATCTTTACCTACACGACTATCAAGAACAAATCACCTAAGATCAACGAAGACACCAAACAGATCTTCGCTGACGATTCGACTGATTTTCATTATACTGACATTAACGGAAATGAAATTTCACTTGAGCAATATCTGGGCAGAGTGTTGGTTGTTACCTCCTGGGCCAGTTGGTCGCCGTACTCAGAGAGTGACCTGACTGCTCTTAATGATCTTTCTAATAATTACAGTGAGAATGAAGTGATCTTCATGGCGATCAATCGCAAAGAAACCAAGGAAATGGCGGAACGTTTCTTAAACACCCAGCCGGAGTACTCAAACCTTTTATTGGTGCTTGATCCGACCGACCATTTTTATAATGCTGTTGCCGGTTATGCCATGCCCGAGACTGTTATTTTTGATCAAGCAGGAGAGATCTCACTTCACATCAAAGGAGTGGCTGATACAAATGATATCAAGGACCAAGTTGAAATTTTAATTAATAACGAAACGTAACAAAGAGGCATGCTTGAAATAACACTGACCTTTACGATAGCGTCTTTCGTGGCCGGAGTACTTATGTTCTTTGCTCCTTGCACTTTTCCTTTGGTGCCGGCCTTTCTCGCTTTTATCAGTGGGATCGATCAGAATAAAAAAAGCGGTCACAAAACTCGTGTTTTGGTAAAAAACGCCATGGCTTTTTGTCTTGGTTTTTCGGTGGTTTTTATCGGATTTGGAATATTGGCCGGTCTGGCCGGTAGTTTGCTCGGTTCGCTTGAAGGGTGGTTATTAAAAATAGGTGGACTGATCGTGATCTTCTTTGGACTCGTAATGATGAATGTTATCAAGCTAAACAGTCTCTTTAGCGGTAAAACTTTCGCTTTACCAAAAGTGTTTATCCCTGGCAATCCAGTAAGTTCAGCCTTGGTCGGAGCCTCCTTTGCTTTTGGTTGGACGCCGTGTATCGGCCCGATCTTGGCTTCGATTTTGCTTTTGGTTTCGACTGAAGGTGAATTGCTCACCGGGGCGTTTTTGTTGGCTGTCTTTTCGCTCGGATTATCATTGCCATTTATTCTAACTGCGTTTTTTTACGACAAGGTTAAGAGTAGATTCAATGGATGGTCCAGTTTTAACGTGATCATTACTCGGGTCGGCGGTTTTTTGACGGTGATCTTTGGTCTGCTTCTCTTCTTTGGTAATTTTGGCATTTTGGTTGAGTGGGGGACAGAAGTGTTCATGCTCCTTGGGCTTGATTTTATCTTTGATCATCTATAGAAAAGTGATCAGTTGCCATTGGTGCGCAGTTTTTGGTTTCGTGTTATCTTTAGCTAAGATAATAAACCAAAATCTGGAGGTGGTAAAATGGACAGTAAATTAGAAACAATTGATATTTTTATGGATTTATTCACAAAATATTCAGTAGTTGATAAGCTGACCTATGATCTATATAGGGTCTCAACAAAAGGTAAGTACGGGGTTTTTTCAATACCTGAGAATAGACTGGTTATCCGGGTGGAATATACTTTCATTGTGTTAGGGGATACGAATACATTGTTGTTACAGATGGGTGGGGTGTGGAATTCTTACCGGATAGACACTCTTGACTGATTACTTAAGTTTGGTATTTACAAGCCACTACGACAATGGTAGATTATGACTAAATCGTTCTTAGCTTACCTGCGTCCCTTCTGTTATTTAGACAGAACTCTTCGCGAGAAGGGTTTCTGGGTCGCAAATAAGCGTTATGTTCAAAGCATTCGGAATGTTGATAATTTTGTTCGGATTATCACACTTTTTTACACTTAGTTTTTCTTCATTAGATAAAGCAATGTCACAAACTTTTAAGACGATTGAAGTGGCTGGTGTTGTCAGTGAAGAAAAACTAAGATCAATAGAATAATAATGAACAAGAAAGGGCGGATATATATCTAGCCCTTTTTTAATTTAGTTGCTATAGTTATGGTACTATGATGGTGCGAACTATAGTCGAGTACGTTTTTTTCTTTGCTCTCTTGGCCGGTGCCGGTTATATGGTGTGGCTATTGCTCTCCCCGTTCATTTCAGCTTTGGCTCTGGCACTTATTATCACAGTGATCTTCTATCCGCTCTACACCTTCATTGAAAAACATGTCTACAAGAACAGCAGTTCAATTGCTGCTACCGTCACCCTGATAATCGTACTTTTGGTGGTTATTTTGCCGGTATTTTTTGTGTCGTTATTGTTTGCCAAGGAATTAATGGGTTTTTATCAAGCACTTGATGTCAACCAAAGCGCTCCTTTGGGTGAATACGTGACGGCGCTTGAAGACTTCGTCCAGGTCTATGTTCCTGAGTTTCAGTTGGATTTTGGAGCTCAGATCAAACAAGCTTCTTCTTGGGTGATCTCTAATATCGGCTCAATTTTTGCCGGCACGGTTTCAACTATCTTTATTATATTCATCGCACTGATCGGCTCCTTTTTCTTTTTTAGGGACGGCAAGGATTTTAAACGCATTCTCATCAAAGCAAGTCCGTTACCGGATCATGAAGATGAGATCATTCTCTCAAGATTGGCCCTGGCTGTCAGATCCGTTACTACCGGAGTGGTTTTGTTGTCGATCATCCAAGGTGTTCTAGCCGGTATCGGGTTCACTTTGTTTGGTGTAGAAAATGCTGTCTTGTGGGGAGCGGTAACAGCGCTTTTGGCCATGTTGCCGGGAATCGGTACTTCTGCTGTCATGATCCCCGCTATTCTATATCTGTTCTTCACCAGTACGATGTTCAATGTGGTTGGCCTACTATTGTGGACCGTTTTAATGGTGGTATTTATAGACAACATGCTAGGCCCTTATTTAATGAGTCGTGGCAACAATCTCCATCCTTTTATTATCCTTATATCTGTTTTAGGTGGAATCTCCATCTTCGGTGCTCTGGGGTTCATTGCCGGTCCGGTGATCGTCTCTTTGTTCATGGTCTTGCTAGAAATCTATAATCAGTATATTGTAAGAGACAAGAGACCTAAATAATAGAATATGTTAGAAAAAAGACATTTAGAGGCTATCCTGAGAATAAATGGAATGAACGCCAATTCAACGGTTGACGAGATCCGTGAAGTCTTAAAAAGTGCGCGCTACAACGATGATGAGATAAATTCAGCGATCGCGGTCCTGAAAGAAACAACTCCCGCTGGCAAGGTTGTGAGTGACGGTTTACACAAAGTGCTTCGCTCCAACGAAAGTTTGAAGCCAAGTGAGATCTCAGAATTGTTGGCTATTGATGTGCCCATCGACAGACTACGTCCCGGTGGAATGAGTCGGGCGACTGATCTCAATGAACCGATCGTTTTTGCTTTCACCACTGTAGTCATAACTACCGTGGGTTTACTAGTGGCTATGTATGCCTATGATATTGATATTCTGCATGTCGCAGAGAAAGCTTTTGGTAAGATATGATCTCATTCAAACGGCCTGCCTCGCTGGCCTTTTATGTATTCTTGATCTTCGGGTTTTTTGTTTTGGTCATGCTTACTCTGAAGATCGTTGTGACGCAACTATCGTTTTTCGGTTTTGATCATGGTGACCTACTTTCCTTAAAGAATAAGATCTTTGGAAAGGAAGAAAGTGTTCAAAACTATGACCAGATCATTTTTGTGGGTGATGTTATGCTGGCTAGACATGTGGAGAGGTTGATGGAAAGAAATGGCGACGACTATCCGTTTACCAAAATAGATCTGAAAATGAATTCAGATTCTGCACTGGTCGGTAATTTTGAGGCTAGTGTACCAAAGATACATCAGCCAACCCCTGATTATAAGTTGAGTTTTTCAGTAAGAGAGAAGCACTTACCGCTTTTGCGTTCATTTGGTTTTACACATTTTTCCTTAGCTAATAACCATAGCTATGATCATGGTAGCGATGGTTATAAGAACACAATGCTCAAATTACAAGAAAGCGGTCTTACTGGATTTGGGCATCCGGTGAGGGTTGCCACCAGCTCGGTCGCGTTTATTTCTGTTGCTGAACAAAAGATCGCGATAATAGCTTTGCACACACTTTTTTCACCATCTTCACCTGATGATCTGAGGGAGGTATTTGAGTTTGCTAATTCACAAAGTGATCAGCAGATAGTCTACGTGCACTGGGGTGAGGAATACAAATTAAGACCAAACGAATCGCAACAAAAACTGGCTAAACTTCTAGTTGATCTCGGAGCCGATCTGATAGTCGGACATCACCCTCATGTGGTGCAAGGAATTGAGGAGGTTGGCGGAGTACCGGTCTTCTATTCTCTGGGTAACTTCATTTTTGATCAATATTTCTCAAAGGACGTCAGAGAAGGTTTGGTATTAGTGGTTAGGGACGATAATGGTTTGAAAGTTGACATAAGACCGGTCTTTAGCTATTCCAACAGCTCACAACCTGAATTTATGCAGGATGAACAAAAAAAAGCGTTCTTAAAAAGCTTATCTGAGAGGAGTTCCAAACATTTGGCCGAACAAATAACAGAGGGTCACATTGATAACGTAAAGGAACTTGCATCTTTTCAGAAAACGGTTATTATTGCAGAATAATAAAAAATTATGTTATCTAAATTTGAAATGTTCGGTATTGCATTAAGTGTTTTAGCGATGGCACTGGCTCTTTATTTGATACAGATCGATGCTATTGAAATGGCGGAAAGTGATATTTCTTCACAAAAGGCTCAATTATCTCAAACGGGAGTGGTGGTTCTAAGTGACACCACTGATAGCAATAAAGTGGAAACTTTCTCTGAGGCGATCGATGAAACCGGTAATGTTAGTAAGTTGGTAATAGAAGACGTGTCACCCGGCTCCGGAGATGAGGTTGAAGAGGGTGATGTGGTGGTGGTGAACTATGTCGGTAAACTGCAAAATGGGCAAGAATTCGACAACTCTATCAAGCGAGGTGAACCTTTCACTTTTAAGGTCGGACAAGGCAAGGTCATCTCCGGCTGGGAAACCGGTGTGATCGGAATGAAGACTGGTGGCCAAAGAGTGCTAGTCATACCACCTGAGATGGCTTACGGTGATAAACGTGTTGGCCCCATCCCTCCCAACTCAACTCTACTATTTGTCATTGAATTGTTGGAAATAAAGTAAAACAATTCTTTTAGCTTGGTAGTGTCTGAGTTCTTACCAGACATCTCTTTTGTTTGGTATAAATTACTATGAGTAAACCGGTAACTTTCAATATCGAAAAGAAAATGGAGGGAACTTTGGCTCGTGCCGGAGTTATCCATACACCACACGGAGACATTAAAACTCCGGCTTTTGTGGTGGTTGGGACTAAAGGAACTGTAAAAAGTATCAAGCCCGAAGACATGGAAAAATACATTGGTAATCAAGTGGCTTTAGCCAATACCTATCATTTGTTTTTGCAACCCGGACATGAGTTGGTAAAGAATAGTGGTGGCCTACACTCTTTTTCACAGTGGAACTTACCAACCATGACCGATTCCGGAGGTTTTCAAGTATTTTCCCTGGGCGCGGCCTTTGGCAAAGGGGTAACTAAATTTGCCAAAGGAGAGGTGAGCGAAGATTCGATCAAAGAGACTCATGGTCTCAATGTTTACAGTAAGGAATTGGCCACCGAACACGGCAAACTATGTATCATAGATGAAGAAGGAGTGACCTTTACTTCTCACATTGATGGCTCAATGCACCGTTTTACGGCCGAGCGTTCCATTGAGATCCAGCACGCCATTGGAGCTGATATCATTATAGCCTTTGATGAGTGTACCAGTCCGACTGCGGATCTTCAGTACCAAAAAGAAGCAATGGACCGGACCCATCGCTGGGCCAAGCGTAGTATACTGGCACACAAACAAAACTACGAAGCCCTAAAGAAGCAGGGACTTTACGGAGTAGTGCAAGGTGGTCGGTTTCTCGACCTAAGGAAAGAAAGTGCCCAGGTGCTATCGGAGATGGATTTTGATGGCTTCGCTATTGGCGGTAGTTTTTCTAAGGAAGATCTGGGAGAAGCGGTTGTTGTGGTCAATGAGATCCTGCCGGAAGATAAACCGAGACATTTACTCGGAATAGGGGAGCCGGATGATATTGTGGAAGGTGTTCTAAGAGGGTGTGATACTTTTGATTGTGTGGCTCCTACCAGAATAGGACGTACCGGTACTATTTATGTTCATACCGGGCAGACCAAGAAAAGCAGTGACGGTCGTCTAAGTTATCCGGAATTGAAAAAAATTTGTTTACGCAACGAACAGTACCGAGGCGACCTTTCCTTAATTGATCCTTTGAGTGATGGGTACGTGGCCAACACTTATACCAAAGCTTATTTAGCGCATTTGTTTAGAGCCAACGAAATGCTTGGTCCGCATTTGGCGTCACTTCATAATTTACATACCATCGTTAATTTTACAAAAGCCATAAGAGAGCAGATCTTGATGTAATTTATACCAACTCACTTCTTTGTTTGTAACATTCAAGCTATACTAGGTCTATGAAACTTACTCTTACCACGGAAAAGAAACCGGCTGGCGACCAGCCCAAGGCGATCAAGGAACTGGTTAAAAACATCAGATCTGGCGAAACACATCAGACTTTGCTGGGGGTTACCGGTTCCGGAAAGACCTTTACGGCCGCTAACGTGATCGAACAGATACAAAAGCCAACTT
>CAYGKU010000048.1:0-7556 GCA_964350745.1 uncultured Candidatus Saccharibacteria bacterium
GATATCTTCGTCACACTTTGAAATTACGGTTTCCGTTTGATTGGCAATCTTATTTTTTACCAACAACTTTGCCATATTGAGTTGTTCGTCCTCAGTTTGCGCGTACTGCTTCATTCTCAAAACATAATGACCATCGGCGGTGGTAAAAAGTCCGCCGTACAACTCAAAATTATGTTTAAGTAAGAAAACCGACACACCATAGTCTTTGGATTTTTTTATAAACCCGGTGGTGAAACTCAAGTCACCACAAATAAACACCGCGAAAGTCTTGTGTATAGACACTCTGTTTACCACTTTCCCCTCTTGTTCAAACACTATGTTGTCATTAAAGAAACGCAATCGCGAAGGCTTTCCCCACTCAGTGTTCACAAACAAAATCTGTTTTTCTTTAAAATCCGGTAAAGAGATCATAAAACTAATAACTTAAATATTTATAAATACTTAGATCACAACGATAAAGGAATGGATCCTTTTTACTAGCATCATACTCTCGCATTTGCTTTATAGTTCTTTCAAAGTCACTTATGTCTATGTGGTCAGGCAAAGGTATGTCATAACGCTGATTATCTTTGAGTGATTGAATACGGAGTTTTTCCACCTTATATCCCATTTCTTCCAAGGCAAACATTTGCGCGTAAAGCTGAAACCGATGACCCTGATGAACCTTTTTGATCTTGGTCTTTCTCTCGATCAAGGTTTTGGTTTCTTGGTCGTAAATATCTATCTTCCCGCCCAAGTTGTATTTTTCAGAATAAACGGTCGTACCCTGCAGATATCTTTTGGCAGTGGAATATTTCCCCTCCTCGATATTGGCGTGATTTAATTTTCCCTCAACCTGCGCCTCTTCATGATATATATCGGTATCAAAACTTTCGTAGACACTGTGAAGATACAGCGATTGCGGACTGTATAAAAAATCATTTATTTTAGATATTTGAATGTATGACTCCATAAACACAAAAGCAATCCCATGGGATTGCTTTTGTGTTTATACCACATATTGTTCTACTTGTACAGAGTTTACTGAATTAAACTTTATTTGTATTATACATTTACTATTATATAATAATTATTAGTAATTAATGTAAATAACCATGAGCAAAACAACTAGCGTTAACTTAGGCGATCATTTTGGAAACATGATAGATAAATGGATGAAAAAGGGTCGTTACGGATCCGCAAGCGAAGCCCTACGTGCCGGACTTAGACTACTGGAAGAACAAGAAACAAAGTTTGAAAGACTACAACAGGCCCTAGAAGAGGGAGAGAAAAGTGGTGAAAGCAAAATTTCATTTCAGGAAATTGTAAAAGAAGCCAAGTCTGAACTTCATGGTAAATAGATATACTAAATCAAAAAAAGCTGATGCCGACATCAAAGAAATTACTAAATACTCCGTACTAAATTTTGGAGAACAGCAGGCTGATAAATACTTGAGTGGATTAAGTGAGACCATGGAACTTTTGGCGGACAATCCAGACCTGGGAAAGACGCTTACCCACCCCAACAAATACAATAGTACCGCTGTTCAAAGCGACCATCACTATTACCGATACATAAGTCATGTGATTTACTACAGAAAGAGAGAAGATGGTATTTTTGTGGTACGAATATTACACAAAAGCATGTTACCTCTTAATCACCTATAAAAAACCAAAGCCCAACACCTAAGGTGTTGGGCTTTGGTTTTTATCTCTTTACTTATGCTTCTTTGCCAACACCGTCAAATCACCCCTCACTCCTTTTCCTTCTACCAACTCTTTTTCACCTTTAATTACTTTTGCAATCGCTTCACCTTCTCCTTTTTGAGTAAATTTATCCCAATCTTTCTTACTTATAAACAAATCTGGTTTTTCAAAATCCTTACTTATTCTGTCCAATATAATCTTACCCTTTCGTGCGATATTGTAAGCACCGTTAGCATCACCATTGAATTCTTTCTTAAAATTGCTCAATTTTTCTGGACCGCCAATAAATAGCTCTTCCATTCCCGCCATATTTACATACCCTTCAGTAAACTTTCCACCATCCGTACAAAAGAAAGGTTCTACCGGTGAAGAAATAAAATCAACTCCAGCAATCGTTTTCACAACATTTCCCTCATCGTCCTTTTTGAATTGAGTAGCGGTTGAATTTCTTAATTGCGAAATGAGATTGAATAGATAAATAAAACTCTGCCAAAAATTTCTGCTTCTACCATCAAACTCTTTTGTACCGTCCAATCTACCATCCTCCATCATTTGAAATATTTGATCTTTCATATCTTCAGCTTCTTGTTGGTCAAATAGCCATAAATCAAATAGTTTCTTAAACTCTTCATTTGGATTAACAGCCACTGTCTCCCAATAACCTTTTTTATTCTCTCGCTTAATACGTGGCACGTCAGCATATACTCGCCAAGTTTTATCTACTGTTTGGTCTTTATATTTTTTATCAACAAAATTAATTGGATTATACTCAAAGAAATAACTTTGTTTTTCTGAATCCCAACCGATTTTATCGAAGTTTTTGATGAAGTTTTGTACTTTTTCAATAGTAGATGAATTGCTTAGATAAAGATTTTTTCTAAAACCGGTTACAGGATCGGTTTGTGAAGTATACTCAGCCTGCGTATAAAACAACACACCTGTTTGCTTGCCCATCTTTTGAAACGATTCAAATGGTGCAGTGAGTTGGTAAGCATGCAAAACATGTCCAGCTTTATCGGCATCCATTTCTCCTTTATCAACCAAGAAGTTCAATTTATCGATCAAAGCTTTTTCCAACTGCTGATAAACACTTTTTTCAATTCCGCCTCGCACTTGCTTAAAGCGCATGTTCAGGTCTTCAAATACCACAACAGCGTTGTATTTAATGATCAGATCAGCGATCCTGCGTACCACGTGCGATATGTATCCTTTCTTCAAATCTTTAATCTGCTCCACACTCTTCCAGTCACGACGAGCTGCTTCTCGTTCTTTAGCTCGATCTTCCAGCTTCTGAGCATAATCAATCTCATCAGTAACAACACCCTCCTTGTTTTTAACTTTAATTTTATTCAATGACTCAATTTCCAGTATTTCTCCCTTTTGATTAATAACTGAAAGATATGCCAAATGCTTTTCACCACGATCAATACCGATAATATTTATATTTGGGTTATTTGCCAGTTGTTCGTTAATATTTTTATTGTACCCAAACACATCAGGTGCAGTTCGATTGAATGTAATAGGTACATGGAAAAACATTTTATCTTCTGCATAACGTGGATGCATAATTACTCTTTTCCCTTTTACCAAACGTTCACCTAGATCTTTAACATCAGTTGCTGGACGGAAAAACAACTCTGCCTCACCGTTGAGTTTTACAACAAAGTTATTAAGTTGATTTGCTTCAGAAAACACTTGTTCAAAATAAAGGGTATGAATATTCTTTTTACCATCTTTATTTGACCCATCTTTAACCTTAAGATTCCAATCTTTATTATGGATTTCAAAGAGATATAGCTTATTATTCTTATTAGCATCTTCAATAAAACCATTAGGTATGTTCTCAAAATAAATTTTATATCCAGAAGAATTCATATCAGAATACGCTTCATCAATTGATCTGTATTCCCGCGTATCTTTAAGATTTGAGTAATCAAAAAAAGCAGAGCTAGGATACGACTCAAGAAAACTTTTACAGAAATCTAGCCATTTTTTTACTGATTCTTGATAAACAGTCCTTGATCCTCCTAGCCGTAAATAATCCTTTTGAAACGATTTTATATAATCGCTTTCTGATTCTGTTGAAGGAATCTCCCACCTATACAGTGATTTTGTAATATCTGATTTACTGTAAACTTTGTTATTTAGATCAAATATTTCTTTAGTTATAATTAAAGGTACAGTAAAATTACCTACCCCTGAACTTGATAAGACATAATCTTCCTTTGAGTTTTTAAAATGCTCAACAACATCTTTCATTTGAGTTGAACACTTTGGTATTGTGGTTACAACATCTTTTGTATATTTATAGACCATTTTTTCATATCCCGAACCATCTTCTTGTATATTGGCAAATAATTTTCGATTAGCTATATCCATCACTCCCAGATAATAACGTCCATCCTTTCGCAATATAACGGCTGTATTTGCACTCTCTTTATTCTTGTCCCACCCTGAAGCCAAATCAGGATTTTCAAAATTTAACACCCATTTATCAGTATTAAATGGTTTTTTAGTAAGGTAATTTCTAATCCTGTCATACGGCTTAACCAAACCCTCAAAACTGTCGGCATGATATTGCAGATAATCCACATAAAAATCATCAGTTTTTAAATTATCTTCATTCCATTGTCGCTTTTTCTCCAACGAGAAATACTTAGCAAACCGCTGTATTCCCAATATGCGATCACAATAGTTTTTGATTATTTCAGTTTCTCTCCTAAGTTTCTCCGACTGATTTTTTTCTAAGATTGTTTTAATATCGGCAGTGCATTCCGCCAGAGTTTTATCACCCTTATCCTTGCGACCATTCTTTGCTTGATTGTATTCATATTCAAACACAGCCAAGAACTGACCCCAGGCTGACTTATTATCCAACCCCTCAATCACATCTGTGTAGTAATTTTTCCAAATCGGTTCGTCTACACTGGCTAATTTTTCAATCGCCATCTTCAAAGCTCTCCAATTAATAAAATCAGGTAATTTATATTCCTCTTTTTCTTTATTGTACTTTACAGCTAATTCTTCCGCCAAAGCAGTCTCAAATTTTTCATAACTAGCAAACCAACGTCGTGAAATGGTATTTATAGCTTCTTTCCTAAAGTACACACCACCTAATTCAGTAGTGTCTTTAAATAGATTCTTTACCGACCTATCAAGTAAACTTACTTTTTCAGTCACTACTTCTACCAAACTCCCCAACTCATCCTGCAACTCTTCATCAGTTTCAATAGCAATAATGAATTTTTCTTTAGCACTACCAATTTGCTTATCAAGCTGTTTTAAACGAGGTAACTTTTCACCAGTTTTTTGTTTATACTCATTTACAAGCTGGTTAATTCCTTTAACCTTTTTACCTTTATCGCCGCCAATCACTTCATTGTATTTATCAATACCAACCTGACTTAAATACTGATTGTAAGATTTAATTTCAAAAAATTTTGAAATAGATTGACCTAGATAAGTCTCTAACTCAGATAAATCTAACTTGTTCTTAAGCTTCAAAAAATCTATTTTATTATCGCAAAAACGACGCAGGTTTCCGTTTACTATGCGAGTGGCCACAGCTGTAGCTGTACCATCATCTTTATAAAAGTTTTTTCTAGTTTCAAAAAACTTACCAAAGTAAGCGGTCCACCTATCCCAACTGACGAAAATAGATTGACCATCACTATTTTTAGCTTCTGGTTCATCACCATATTTTTGTTCTAAAATTTCAAAAACAACTGGTTCAAATAAGAACTGATGATTGGCTTTTTTAATTTCCTTTTTAGTATCAAAGCTATTTATCCAGTCGGTTGCTTTTGCATCAAATAAACTAACCAACTCTTTTCTAATTTCCTTTTCCTTGGCCTCTATTTTTTTTGATAAAGCTTTATCCTTTTTATTGGACTGCCATTCTTTATAAACAGATTCATAACCGTTTAACGACTGTAAAGTAACGTCAGTCAATGAGTCTGTAATAAACTCTTGATGAATACGATCAAAAAATGGCTTTGTAGCTTGATAGTTTTCTTTACGCTTTTGATCTGTCTGTATCACACCATTAGCTTCCAGCATGGCTCTTGTCTCCGGTGTGGGACGCAATTCAAACCTTAAGGTTTTCTGTAACGAATACTTATTAGTAAACTGATCAAAAACACTTTCTCTTTTTTCTTTAGTTTTTATATTGTTGGGCGACATAAACAATTTTTGTTTAAAGGTTTATTAAAATTTTGTTTTTTAAAAACAAAAAAGGACGACGGTGGTCGCCCAACAATATATGTTTACCAAACGGTTAAACCAAGATTGGCACCGTCGCCCTCGTTTGTTTTCAAGGACAACATTTCAGCTTTAATATTTAAATCAGGGCGACATTTATAATATATTCCTTTCTGTTAAGGAATGCAAATTTTTTATAAAAAGTTTATTTTCCCGTAAAGTCAGGTACAATAAACTCATTATGATCAGATCACTTGAGGGGAAAGTTTCGGCTATTGGTGACAACCATATAGTGGTGACAGTGAATGGTATTGGCTATCAGGTTTATACAAATGTGGGTAGGCGGGAGTTTGTTCCCGAGCAAACTGTCTTTATGTACACCTATCTGGCGGTGCGTGAGACCGCGCTCGACCTCTACGGTTTTACCGACCGTGACGAACTGGCTTATTTTGAGTTACTCTTAAACATCCCAAAAGTTGGACCAAAGTCAGCGCTAGGAATTCTTAATCAAGCCGATACTTCCCTCCTCTATAGCTCCGCTCTTGAGAACGATGCCGACCAGCTACACAAACTCTCCGGCATCGGCAAAAAGACTTGCGTCAATATCGTCACTTACCTATCCGGAAAGATCGACCAACTACCAACCTCGGAAGTCGGCAAAGCCTTGGCGGAGACCCAGCTTTCGAGCTCGCAGATCGACGCCATCGACGCCCTTATTACCCTTGGCTACGACCCTAAAGAAGCTCGCACCTATGTCATAAAAATGGATAATACTAATGACACCAAGACCTTGGTGCAGGCAGTGTTGAAACAGATCCCGATTCCATAGAAAACACCGACATCAGCAGTACTTTACGATTACTTTTCGTTGTTTGAGACAAAATACTGGTCTAGTAGGTTACCAGTATTTATATTAATAAAACTTTACTCAAGCATAAACACTTGCGTCTCTCCTGTTTGCAAATAGCAACCATAATCGTCACTGCTACACGCCTCTGTAACAGAATAAACCATAATTTCAAAAGAGGTGTCACTCAACCATTCGATTTCACTCCAACACCCCATTTCACATCTTAAATATCGATACCTAGTTTCTTGTGGCAGTTCTGAAAGCTCGACATACTTATCATTATCCAAATCTATATAACCAACACTCGTTGAAATAATAGATCCATCTCGTAACTCTTCTTGTTGCGAAATAACTATCCGTCTGTTATCAGGCGATACACTAACTCCATTAAAGAATGTTTCAAACAAACCGCCAACATTCATATAAGAAAGCTCACTAGTATTTTTTACATATTTAAGCAACCCTCTTGGACCGCACTCCTTAGGCATTAAACACGGCATGGTTAAAATGATATAATCCGAAGTACTTGCCACTAAATTGTAGTAAGGAAAATTAGAAATCTTTTCAGATTCTGTACTTGAACTATTGGTAAAATCAAGTTTTTTTACTATGGTTTTATAACCACCATTTTCTTGCACCCATTCCGTATACAAAATATATGGCCTACTTGCGACACTTTCATCACTTATGTCAAAAACATCATATTCACCATCAGCTTCCCACCATACATGACCATAATTACAGCCGTATATGCATACTTTCAAATTTAGACCACTCACCACAAGTTCCCGTTCATCATAAAATAGATCATTATTAATAG
>CAYGKU010000048.1:7566-8903 GCA_964350745.1 uncultured Candidatus Saccharibacteria bacterium
CAATCCACTCCCTCCCCATCACAGAGCTGAGTGCGATTTACAATGAGATCAGTATTATATATGTTCAAAAGAGGATGATTGAAGTCATATCTTGTCTTCAATTCGATTGTCTCATTAATTTTTTCCCATTCAAGGATATTGGGCAACTTTTCAGCTGAACTGGTCGCAAAAAATGAATCAAATTTATCCCTAACTAAAACTAGTGAACTTGTACCTGTAAATTCATATACATAGTGTACAGAAAAAAGCTTTCCGAAATTAGTATTATATTTTAATTCACTATTAGTTACTATAAAATCACCATATTGTTTACCTGTCTCTAATTTCGGTAAATCTAACTGTTCAACTTTATTTAAAATCTCTGACTCCTTAACATAAGAAACACCAGTAAAAAATTTTAAATCATCACTAAAGTCGAGTTCGTTAGCAGGTTTCTCTTCATAACCAACAGAAACTTCCTGTGGAGCTGTATCATATCCTAGTATATACCCAAACACACAGAGAATAACCCCAATAAAAATTGCTATCAGATTTAATAACCACGACTTTTTTGAAACAGGTGTTTTCAGTGACAAAAATCCTTTTCTCATGCCTGCCACCGTATCACAGCGTCACCCAAAAGAAAACCCTCCAATCTAAAAAGATTGAAGGGTTATAAAGAACCACAAAAAAACAAATACTACACAAACACAAAGTCAGGATCAGCTAGACCGATCACTTCCGCTCTACCATGCCAGCCACCATACTGAGCGCAGAAGTCGGTAGCTTAATTTAAATTTTCAAACCACTCCTCCGATTCTATCAGCTCCACGGTTTTAAGAATCTCTGTAAAAAGATCTTCGGTTTCTTCAATGTCGGCGGTTTGGGGTGGGTAAAGTGTAACCACTAAACTACCAAATATTTTGGACTCTGCTATATATATTGCAAATTCTCAGGCAACATAATATTGTCGTTCAGTCGATAAGTGTACCAGTCATCTAAGAGGTTGGTTTCAAAACAAGTCTTAGGGTTGGCGGCCACACTACACCTTGAACCATATCTATCGTGATAATAAACCCCTTTTCTTATTCCTATTAAATACCCCGACTTTACCGCAAAATCATCATCTCCGTATGGAATTTCGGTAGCGATTATTTGATTGTAATCGTTTGTTTTATATCCAAAGTCATTCTTCCCTGTGTGACTATTAACCATTCCCCACTCCCTCGGCACCCCAAACCGTACCGTACCTGAAGCTATAACAAACTCCTCAAAGTCTTCTGGTAGTGGAGTTAGTTCACTGTATTTCTTTGGCTCTACCTTTGGTATCATGTATTCTTCCTTGTCGGAATCTGTGG
>CAYGKU010000049.1:0-4988 GCA_964350745.1 uncultured Candidatus Saccharibacteria bacterium
TCCTTCAGCATGTTGATTCGAGTTCACGGTGACTGCAGCGGAAACGTGTTTGGCTTGCCGGAAGGCATGCAGTGGGAAGAGACCGACGAAGGTATTAGGCTGTTCTATGAGGATGCGGCCTTGACTTCAGGTGCGGGATCCAGTATAGATGTGACCAATAACGCTACCATCAACAACAACGTACGAGCCTTC
Organism: uncultured Candidatus Saccharibacteria bacterium; assembly: GCA_964350745.1. Lineage (GTDB taxonomy): Bacteria > Patescibacteriota > Minisyncoccia > Phycocordibacterales > UBA918 > OLB19. The sequence continues at coordinate 193 of CAYGKU010000049.1, forward strand.
GCTCTTACCGGCGACAACCAGATCGACACCGAGAACGGCGGGACTATCAAGACCGGAAATGCCTACGCCGACACTACCGCCTACAATATCGTCAACTCCAATGTCTTTGGTAGTAACTGGATAAACCTGATCTTCAATATCTACGGCAATTGGAGTGGTGACATTGCTTTTGGTCAACCAGATCTGTGGGTGGGACTAAATAGTAAGACTGATGATGGTAGACTGCGAGCGGGTGATGATTTGAGCTACATCTATACAGTCTTTAATGGTGGCGACACCACCGCTCATGACGTGGTCTTGGAAAGTGAATTCCCTCAGAAGGCCTTTGCTGAATTTGATCGAGGAGACGGTGATCGAGAAGGATATGCACGTTGGCCGCTTGGTGATATCCGTCCCGGCGAAACCAGAGAATTAACCATTGCCCCTCGGATCAGTAGAGACTTTGGCCGTCACGATAAAGTACCTCTAATTCTGACCACTAAGGTTTCCGCTTCTCAACCAGACGGCAATGAGATCGATAACGAAGATTCCCTGCTTCTCTATGTCGGTAAAAAACGCAGTAACAAGGAGTCATTTAAGAAAACCTTCCCGGCTAAATTCGTGATCGAAAAGTTTGCTGATAAAGACTTGGCTAATGGTGGCGACACCATCAGCTACACGGTCGAACTTACCAACCGAGGTGGTCAGATCTATGATTCATTGCTGGTCGACACCATGACAAACGAAGCCGGAGATATAATTTCCGAGCAATCATGGCCACTTGAGACCATTAAGAACGATGAGTCTATCACTATCACCTACTCCATCATTCTGCCGGAGGGTATGGCTTCCGGTGTCTACACGAACACTGCTCAGATAGTCGGTGCTCACGGTAGTCAGAAAGTAAAGAACCGAACTTGGTACCAAAGTGAGACCGCTACTCACGAACTGACGGTTGGTGATCTCCCTGAAGGAGAAGTGTTGGGTATCAGTACAGACGACACCAATGCTCCACTTACCTGCTCACCTTATCTGACAACCTATCTTGGCCTTGGTAAGAACAATGACGCGGTCGAGGTGGTCAAATTACAAAAAATCCTTAAGGTTCACGGTCAAGCAAAAGTCGTTATCACCGGTGTCTTTGATAGTGCTACCAAACAGGCAGTAAGATCATTCCAAGAAAGGCATTCTGGTGATATTTTAGCTCCATGGGGCATGAACAGAGGTTCAGGGTATGTCTACTACACTACTCAGAAGAAGATCAACGAGATCATGTGTGGAGACGCTGTCGACTTCCCTCTCACATCCTTGCAAATGAATGAGATAGAAGATTACAAGGACAGACAAGGCGACGATGATGGAGATAATGATCCTTTGATCGGATTCAATACCGGCCCGCTTGAGGTTCCGATCCCGGAAGAGATCGACTCAGTGATCGCTGCTACCACCACACCACAAAAACCCGTACTGTCATTCACTCCACGATCAATTCGAGAAACCAAGTACAGTTTTGTTGACACTTGGATCGAGCTGCTCAAAAATCCTTTGACCGCCCTGCGCTAGGATGAAAGTTTCTTGATCAACGATAAAACCTGAGACTATTTTAGAAGAGAATAGAAAGCACCGTTCGCTTCGCGAACGGTGCTTTTATACCCCCCCCAATCTCCCCTCTTTTCCTCCCATCCCACTCTACCGCTCAAGATCCACCTTTTTGACACCCGTATTAATTAAGACCAAACAACACTTCAAAAGATCGTTATATATGCTAGTATTTGGTATTAAAAGCGTTTGTCTATAAGAATTACCATGAACGAAATAACCAAAACCGACACCCCGAATATTCCCGAGATATTTCTGAAGCCTTATGATCCGGCCGCCTCTGAAACTAACATCTACAAGATGTGGGAGGATAGCGGGTATTTTAACCCTGACAATTTACCAGGTGAGCGCACAGAACAATTTTCTATTGTTATGCCCCCTCCAAACGCCAACGGGTCTCTCCACGCCGGTCATGCTTTGTTTGTGACCATCCAGGACACCATGATGCGCTTTAAGCGTATGCAGGGAAAAAAGGCGCTTTGGATACCCGGAGCTGATCATGCGGGTTTTGAAACCCAAGTTGTATATGAAAAGAAACTCCAAAAAGAAGGTCGTTCACGTTTTCAAATGGATCCAAAAGAACTGTATGACGAGATCATGCAGTTCACATTAGACAATAAGAAATTTATGCTTAATCAGCTCCGAGAACTGGGATCTTCTTGTGATTGGTCTAGGCTCCACTTCACTCTTGATGAAAAGGTTGTAAAGACAGTCCATGATACTTTCAAGCAGCTGGAGAAGGATGAATTATTATACCGAGGTTCAAGAATTGTAAACTGGTGTCCAAAACATCAAACCTCCCTATCCAACTTGGAAGTTAATTATCACGACCGAAAAGATAAATTCTACTATTTTCAATACGGACCATTTGTGATCGGAACAGCTCGTCCCGAAACAAAGTTTGGTGATAAATATGTAGTGATGCATCCCGATGATGAGCGATACAAAGAGTATGAACACGGTCAAAAAATTGAACTTGAATGGATAAATGGCCCAATTACCGCGACTGTTATCAAAGACGAGGCTGGAGATCCTGAGATGGGTTCCGGTGTCATGACCATTACTCCATGGCATTCTGGTATTGACTTCGATATTGCCAAGCGTCACAATCTGGATTATGAACAGATCATTGATTGGCGAGGAAAATTGCTTGAAGTGGCCAATGAATTTGCGGGAATGAATATCAATGAAGCCAGAGAAAAGATTGTGGAAAAACTAGACAAAAAAGGTCTCTTGGTCAAAGTTGACGATAATTACCAGCACTCTGTTCCCTGCTGTTACAAATGCGACAGAGAGATTGAGCCTCAGATCAAAGCTCAATGGTTCGTAAAAATGAAACCATTGGCAGAAAAAGCGGTGATTGCTGTAGATAAGAATGAACTCAAGTTTACTACTGAAAGAGATGAGCGAGTCTTTCGTGACTGGATGAACAAAATAGATGATTGGAATATTTCCAGGCAAGTAGTTTGGGGTATACCGATACCGGCCAAATTATGCCCTGACTGTGATCATGGTGTAGTTGATCTTGATGATACTATTTTGACATGTGAAAAGTGTGGCTCTGACATGGTTCCCGACCCTGACACTTTCGATACTTGGTTTTCGTCAGGACAATGGCCTCTTGCTACCACAGATTTCCCAGATGGGGATGATTTCAAAAATTACTACCCAACCTCTGTCATGGAGACAGGTAAGGATATAATATTTTTCTGGGTGGCTCGTATGATCATGCTCGGTATTTATCGTACCGGTCATGTGCCGTTTAGAACGGTCTATCTACACGGTATGGTTCGTGATAAACACGGAAAGAAAATGAGTAAGAGTAAGGGTAACGTTATCGCTCCTAGCGATATTCAGGAAAAGTACGGTACGGATGCGTTGCGAATGGGTCTCTTGGTCAACAATGCTCCAAGTACTGACATGAACCTTGATCCTGACAAGGTCAATGCCTACAAGAAATTTGCTAATAAAATATGGAATATCACCCGCTTCAGCTTGGATGTCACAAAAGCAGTTGATCTCAACGCTGAGCTAACACCCGATGATAAAGTAGCAGTACAAAAACTTAATGATTTTGCGGCAGAAGCTACAGATTACATGGAAAAAAAACGCTATGATCTGGCATCAGAAAAAATATACCATTTTATTTGGCATTATTATGCAGATGAATTGATCGAGGCCTCAAAACCACTTTTAACATCCAGTGATGTTAAAATTAAGAACTCTAGACAAAGATTGCTGATTACTTACCTACTCACCTCTCTCAAACTGCTCCACCCTTTCATGCCGTTTGTGACCGAAAAGATCTGGCAGGAGTTGCCGGCGGAACTGAAAGATAGCGAACTCCTGATGGTTTCGAAGTGGCCAGTTTCTTAATATTTGAGCCTTTGCGGTTAAAACTCCCACACCCAACTAGGGTAAGCTTAGATATACCTGTTATAATGAAGGAACTATGGATCTAACTTACTTTGGTATCGCCTTTTTGCTTGGTTTGATACCGGCTTTGTTCTGGCTGTGGTTTTGGCTTAGAGAAGACAAGAAAAATCCCGAACCTTATTTCCTAATCGCAATTTCGCTGATTGCCGGTATGGCCGTAGTACCCTTGGCGCTACCACTTCAAAAACTGGCTATAGATGTCTATGACGGCAGTAATTTGGTCTTGGCATGGGTGGTCATTGAAGAAACCCTGAAATACGCCGTGGCTTTATTGGTAATTCTCTGGAACAAAGCGGTCGACGAACCGATCGACTACATTATATATATGATAACGATCGCTCTTGGCTTTGCCGCTCTTGAAAATGCTCTTTTTATTCTCAATCCCCTGTCCATGGATGAGTATCTAACCGTACTTGTGACCGGATCATTTCGGTTTTTAGGCGCTACCCTACTCCATGTTTTAGCCTCTGCCACCATCGGAGTGATGTTGGCCTTTGCTTTTTATAAGTCGAATACGGTAAAATTGATATATGGAACTGTTGGGTTATTCATTGCCATTCTATTGCATGCTTTGTTTAACTTTTTTATAATGGAAGCAAACGGTGGAGGAATTCTGATCATATTCCTCTTTGTCTGGATGGGCATAATTGCCCTATTCCTTCTTTTTGAAAAGATCAAATTATTAAAAAACATTCCATTCTCAAGTAAAAAATAATAACCATGAAAAAACCTTCCTTCCTAGAAAGATTAACCGGTGGAGCAAACAATAACTCAAACGATTA
>CAYGKU010000049.1:5007-8655 GCA_964350745.1 uncultured Candidatus Saccharibacteria bacterium
TTCTTGATGAAGATCATCACTTTGGTGACGAGAATGTTGAGGAGAATGTACCCAAAGGTTCTTATGCTCCTCACGACGAATGGGATGATGGTGAAGATGATATGTCAGATTCTTCTTCACAAGAGGGAGAGTTGCCGGTAGACATGTATCAGACCAATGAGGAGATAGTGATACGCGCTTTGGTGGCCGGCGTTAGTCCCAACGACCTAGATATATCGATCACTCGCGATATGGTTACCATTCGCGGCATTCGCGAAGAATATCAAGAGACCAACGACGACAACTATTTTCACCGTGAGCTATTCTGGGGCGGTTTCTCCCGTACTCTATTGTTGCCGGAGGAAGTCATTATTGATGAAGCGCAGGCTGAGGAAAAACACGGCATGCTTGAGATCCGCCTACCTAAACTAGACAAACATCGCGCCACCCAGCTTAAGGTAAGGACGAATGTTGGTGGTGGAAAGTAGGTTTTTCAAGTTTAGTTGAATTTAGAATACAAAAAAATCCGCTTGCTTACGCAAGCGGTTTTTAATTCAAACCCACTCTTTCAATGGAACACCTTGGCTTAACCTCGGAATCGTCTATTAAATCCTGCCACCGTTGTATACAGAAGTAAAGTATAATTTACAAATGTGTGTTCTGTGATTGCAAGAAAAATAATACTATATTAAAAGTAAAGACTACCCCAAGCACACAAAAACCCCTATACGGGGATTTTTAAGTGTGCTTGGGGTCGGACTGATCCTGACGGTCACCAACTTATTTTGTTTCGTTCCTCACAAAATAAGAGGTGCCGCGGGACACAGCTCGCTCGTTTTTTGCTTAGGAAAAGCAAAAAACATCACTCCGCTGGTTCAAGTCCGGCGAAAGACACACTAGTGTCTTTCTACCCCAAGCACCACATAACAGAAAAGTCTCCATATGGAGACTTTTCTGTTATGTGGTGCTTGGGGTCGGACTTGAACCGACGACATCTTCCTCTTCAGGGAAGCGCTCTACCAACTGAGCTACCCAAGCGTCAGGACATTCTATACTGTTTACGGGTTAATTTCAACTGTCTAAACTGCTTCTAGTAGCTTTAAATGTTCAGGTCGAACGAGTCGAACAGCTCTTTGGCTCCATTGATCTCCCCTTTCAAACCATCAATTTCATCCAGTCGTTCCTTCAGATCTTCCCAGTTTGGCAAAATGTAGGTAAAGTATAAATAAAGTGGTACTCCAAGTAGTATAAAAACCCAAATAACTTTAAATATATGACCAATAATAGCATCACGCCGCATCTTTCGGAGAATGGTATTGTTCTCTATTATTAAGCGTTGATTTTCAGCCAGTAACTTTTTTATGGTTATGTCGCTACTTTCTTCATGGTCTTGTTCAGATAACATTTTCTAATTATAACAGACAGAACTACCGACTCGTTGGTTTGGTGGTGGAAGCGTTAAAGACCGCTCCATTATGATAAATGTTATTCTTATCGAGTACATAAAAATCAAGGTTTGGATTTAGGTCTGTTTTTACCACCGTAAAGCTTTGTGGATCAGCTCCGATCATTATATTATCATTGTAGTAAACATTATTCTTGTCTTTAGAGTACCCGCCATCCAAAATAGTGAAAGAAGTGATATCTCCTTGGTTAATAGGATTTCCCAAGTACCAGATCCTCTCACTGTCTCTACTGTAACCTCTTTTTAGATCCATAAATGTCACCGGATCAGCCTCCTTCAATACTCTACCGCATCCCACATAAACCTGATCTTTGTCTTTGGCGTAGCTTAAGCTGGTCGGGTTCTTTGAGTGATCATTATAATAACCAAAGTACTGAAATGTGGCATTGTCGATATAGTTAGCCGTACCGTTTTCGGTGTAGATCCGGTTCTTGTCGGCATAGTAGTAACTAACTGAGTTTCCGGTTCCTGAGCATGGCGAGAATATATCAAAAGTGTCTGTGTCGGCCTCAGTCATTAAAATAGGCGCGGATACCTCATTATCTCGTCGATAAACCCCGTTCTTATCTTTAATGATAGCGGGAGTAAGTACTTTTACTGTGTGTGGATCAAGGCTTGTTGTCAGGTATGGCTGTTTGTAACTGGTGGGATCTGGTCTTAAGATCTTATAAACCCCATTCTTATCTTTAAAATATTCATGGTCAATGCTTTCGAACGTTTCGGTGTCAATTTTTGGTAATTCCTTGTTTTCATAACAGAGCATCTTATTTTTAACTACATTAAATTCATTTGTTTGATCGAAATCAACGCAAGGTGCTAAACCAAAAATATCTTTGATCTTATAAATAACTTTCTCCGCAGTGGTGTTTAGGGAGCGACCTTTTGCCTCATCGTCTTCATTAGATTCAAAGGGGTTTGTGGTCGTGGTCGCTATTTTGGTGGTCTCATCTTCCAGTAGTACGATCTTATCGATCGGTTTAAAAGTGGCGATGTAATTGATGGTCAGTATGACCACGATTGCTATGATTATTATATAAAACGGTAAGCTTTTGTTTCCAAATGTACTTCCCAGTCTATTATCTGTGGTTTTATTATTATTCTGACTCATAATTCTATAAATTATAGCAAAGATAACACTTTTAATTTGCAGTATTAACTGCAGTTTAAAATTATGTTATTCTAACCCCTGTTGGTCATTGGTTATAGATCGTCTTACGGTCAAGTGTAAACCAATTAAAATATCAGCCCTCGTAGTTCAATGGATAGAACTGCTCCGTCCTAAGGAGAAAATGTGGGTTCGATTCCTGCCGAGGGCACAAACAAGCAAAACAAAATAGGGCTTTTAATATGTATATATTCAATTAACTTTCAACCAAATTGATGTATTAATTTCAACTGCTTTGCTTTCGTGCTTGTTTGTGAAGCGGAGCCATACATTTTGCGCCCTTCCTAGCGCAAAATGTGGCGAGCTGGGACAGCAGGTACTTAGTGCTCGCAACTGGCGTAGCCAGTGAGAACACTTAGTAACCTGCGTCAAGGGATTCGGACCAAGGGACTGAACCGTTCTACTAAATATAAATCAAAGTAAACTGAATGTGCGATAGCACGACAGTTTCCCCGGCTCGAAGAGGATTCCTGCCGAGGGCACCAGAATAAAATAGCATTTAGCTATTTTCTGGTCTAAAAATACTTCACCCATACAAATCACCCACAGAACCCAATGAACATACCATGGTATGTTCATTGGTCAAGAAGATGGACTTGGAAGATACAGAGAAAGTGAGTGACACCAACCTGTTGCCTATTATATAAAACTCGAAATATACAGAATCTTATTTTCGTGGTATCGTTTGAGTATGGAAAGTACTTCAAATGAAAATAGACTGGCTCTATACACACATTTTGGACTAAGGCTGTTAGTCGGTGTCTCCATCGGTGGTCTCTTGCTGTTTCAAGATTGGGAGGCTGCGGTCAATGCGGCTATTATCCTTATGCTAATGCTAACTCCTTCATTTTTAAAGAACCGCTACCACCTATACCTTCCTCTGGAACTTGATCTAGCAATTGTTGCTTTTATATTTCTTTCTTTATTTTTGGGTAGTTTGAGTGATTTTTATGAAAAATTTCCAATCTGGGACGTGATGCTACACTTTCAGTCAGGTATCTTGCTAGGGGTTTTGGGTTTTGTTATGGTCTACATTCTA
>CAYGKU010000050.1:0-8094 GCA_964350745.1 uncultured Candidatus Saccharibacteria bacterium
TCTTAGCACCAGGAATTGTTTCCTCAATTAGCAGTTCTTCCGGCTCTCTAATATCGAGCAGGAGGATGCTATGGTCTGTTTCAATTATTTCCTTGAATGTTTCCTTTTTCATAATTACTGTTTATTAAATAGCCGTAAGCTATTAAGAATAACTACAATCGCCATACCTGAATCTGCTGCAATGGCAAACACAAGATTTGTTAAACCAAACGGTACTAGAATCAAAAATAGAATCTTTACGCCTATAGCCAAAGCTACATTGAAACGAACCGTTCTCATGGTAGCTTTTGCTAATCGAATCGAACGTGTAATAGTAGTTAGATCACCTGATAAAAGAGTGACGTCTGAGGATTCAATCGCCGCATCGGTACCACCTGCTCCGATGGCAAAGCCAACATTTGAGGTTACTAGGGAGGGTGCATCGTTGACCCCATCGCCAACCATCGCCACTGAACCATACTTTGCTTGTAAATCTTTCACTGCTTTCACTTTATCTTCAGGGAGAAGTTCAGACCTAATATCATCTATGCCAACTAACTGTGCCACATACGTGGCATTGAGAGTATTGTCACCGGTAAGCATGGCACTCTCTACTCCAGCTTTCTTTAGTTCCGTAACTACAGACGAAGATTCTTCACGCACAGTATCAGCTATTGCGATAGCCCCAATGAGTTCTGATCCTTCGGCCACCATTACTACTGTTTGCCCTAACTTCTCCAATCGTTCAATTTCTGCTAAAAATGATTTGTCTTCTATCGCATGCTCTTTCATTAGCTTAGTGTTCCCAATATAACTTTTTGCGTTACAAACTAAACAGTGTGCCTTCCCACCCTTACCCGCAACGTTTTCAAAGGACTCCATATTGTGAGGGGTAATGTTTCGGTCTTTCGCATACTGAGTAATTACTTCCGCTAACGGATGGGAGGAAAAAGCTTCCAAACCAGCCGCATCAGCAATTACTTCATCTTTGGTGTGTGAACCAAACGCTAAGACTTCTGTTACTGTGTGTCTTCCGTACGTCAATGTACGCGTTTTATCAAAAGCGACTGCTTTCACTTTGGCTAATTTTTCAAGATACACTCCACCTTTGATTAAAATACCGTGACGAGATGCCCCACCAATAGCTGACGCGATGGCCACAGGTGTTGCAATTACCAGTGCACACGGACAAGCAATCACCAAGAGGGTAATGGCTCGATACAACCACTCATCAAATGGTTGTCCGAGTAGTACGACAGGAATGACGACCGTTAGCAGCGACACTACAACAACGAGCGGTGTGTAGTAGCGAGCAAAATTATCAATAAATGTTTGCGTCGGGGCACGTGAGGCTTGGGCTTCTTCTATAAGCGTAATTATCCGAGCAAACGTAGAATCACTACTCTTTTTTTCTACCTGTATTTCGAGGTAGCCTTGTATATTCAGTGTGCCAGCAAACACGTTACTTTTGACGATCTTATCAGACGGTGTTGACTCACCAGTAATCGCAGCCTCATCAACTGAAGAACCGCCCGCTACAACCACACCGTCCATCGGTATCAACTCACCAGGCTTTACTACTACAATCATTCCAATCTCTACTTCTTCAACAGGCACAGTCTCGCCAGTTTTTAACTGAGCAACCTTCGGAGATTTTTTAATGAGAGCAGCTACTGCCTTACGTGAACGCTCAACCCCAAAACTCTCAAACCACTCCGCTAAAGAAAACAGAAAGACGACTGCCGCGGCCTCGCCGAACTCACCAATATAGATTGCCCCTATAGAGGCAATCACTACCAAGAAACTAATATTTAAGAATCTTTGTTTGATGAGTCCATTGATGGCGCTCCGTAGGACAAAGACTGACCCTGCCACGATAGATAGCACATAAAACAGCGTGCTCCATCCTTCAGGCAGTGAGAACGAACCGATAAAACCCACCGCCAAGAGCATACCTGAAACAGGTGTAAGTGATTTTAGTGCACCTCCTGCACTCAGGATTGCTAGAACTCCAGTCTCAGGATTTGCGTCGCTGTGGCAATGGTCACAAGCACTTTTTGACTCTTGTTTTCTCTCTGTCATAGTAATGTTAATTAAGGGGTTCTAGTTGTTCGATAAGGCGGTCGCGAACCCCAAAAAAGTCATTCATGACTGATTCATCGAGCGCTTCACCAACAGGCAATTCAGCGGTTAATGGATTAATCGGTGTACCATCTTTAAAGAAAGCGTACTGTAAGTGCGGGCCAGTTGAAATACCAGTTGAACCAACATAGCCAATAATGTCACCTTGAGATACTGTGGCTCCTTGTTTTACGCCTGTTGCTATCTTTGAAAGGTGAGCATACTGACTGAGATACTGACCATGTTCAATCTCAACAGTGATACCAAGCCCACCTTTACTTCCGGCAACCGAGACTGCTCCGTCAGCAATAGCGACGATTGGTGTGCCATGCGGAGCGGCATAATCAAGCGCCCGATGTGGTGTCACTTGTTTAGTAACTGGATTCACCCGACTATAGCTAAAACCAGAGCTGATGTAGCCAACACTAATTGGTGAACTTAAGAATTGTCGCTCAACACTTTCGCCGCTGGCCGAATAATAGCCAGACGTTTCATCTGAGGTCTCATAGTAATAAGCATCATAGGACGTACCTTGATTCATGAACTGAGCAGCGAGTATTTTCCCCGGACTAGCTTCTTCTCCATCCTTAGATTTCCGATCTTCATACAAGACGTTAAATGAATCGCCGACCTGAATGTCAGTAGTAAAGTCGATATCCCACTGAAATATCTCAGCCAGTTCAATGAGTGTTTTGTCAGACAAGCCAACGTCTGCACCATCAACAAACAGCGACGATTCGATAGTAGCACTACGCGCTGTATCGGTGATGTCATATTCAATAGCCGTTTCTTTTGCGATAAAGTCGCCATTCACGTTCTCTACCACTATTTTCTTATCATCAGACAAATCATAATCAATCGAGGCAAGAGCGTCTTGCGCAAACACCACATGCAACAATTTACCAGCTTGGAGTTTGGTGAAATCGTACACGTCTTGTACAGCGGTCAGGATTAGAGTTTGGTCTGAGGATGGTACATCAATTTCTTCCATAATAGTCGAAAATGTATCACCGGGCTGAATTTCAATTTCTCTCACTTCCATAGTAGACGGCTCAGCAATCGAGGTTGCTTCAGGAACACTATTTGTAACTACAGTGCTTGAATCACTGGCTGTTGTTTCTCGTTCGTATGCCACAGTCGATGTTTCCGTGTTGTGCCAAGCCACAAAGCCTCCTCCAACAAGGGCTAAAGCAATAAAACTAAATAAAATATATCTCATACGATTATTTGTAGTTCACTAAGTACTGAATGTTTGCTTGGGTACGTAAACCAGTTACGTAGCTTTGCGCAGCAGTGCTAAACTTTTGACTTCTAAGCTGTTCGGCTACTTGTGCCCGAGCGGCTTCTTCCTGACCTTCAGGAACTGGGCCATTCTCTGCTAGAAAAGCATCAATTTCTTCACCAGTTACCACAATGTCCGATGATAAAAGAGCTTCCAGTAGTTTTTGCATCCGAATTTGTTTTGTAAGACTTTCCCGGTCTAATCCTTGCTGTACTAAGATCTCTTCCAGAGTTCCTCCTTGAGCAGTAACCTGTGACTCAATAGCTGCAATCTCTGTTGCGACCTCATCGCCAGTCACCGTCACACCTGCCTCAGTTGCAGCTTGTTCAATCAGAATATCTGAAATCATCGAATCGAGCACTGCTGCACCAGCTTGTTCCTCCAGCTCACCAACGACACTTAATCGACTGATTGATTCACCGTTTACTTTAGCGGCAGTTACAAAACCTTGTGTGTATAAAATTGCTCCTACTACCAAAACTATAACTACGGCAACTGCGCCATAGATCAGGAGTGGTTTTTGCTGGACTTTTGTTGCGGTTACACGAAATTCCTCCTCGTTACGTTTAATAGGTTCTTCATTTCTTTGTGTCTCTTCCATATTATTTATTTAGTAGTTTGTTAACAATTCGTTCATATAATCAATTTCGGCTTGTTGGCCATTGACCATCGTTTCCGCCAATCGTGTGACTACTTCATTATCACTACGGTCAATCACACCCTCTGCCATCATAACTCCGCCTTGATGATGTCGAATCATAAGTTCGAGAAATAATTTTTCTGCTTCAAGGGCGTCTACGTTTACAAGCCTGTCCATTTCAGCTTTAGTGGCCATACCTGTCATATAAGCTCCAGGAGTAAATGACTCACTCATCTGACTATGTTCCATAGTATCCATTGCAACTTGCATCCACATCATTGGTCTTCCCGTGGTGGTCATAGGCTGTTGCCACAAATCAAGCCAGCCCAGCATCATCCCTCGCTGATTAGCTTGTGTGTTGATGATGTCAAAAGCAAAACTTCGAATCTCTTGATTGTCAGTTTTTTCTCGAACTAAGAATGACATCTCTATTGCCTGTTGATGGTGAACACTCATATCTTGAGCAAAGCCAATTTCAGCAGCGTTTGGTGTATCTCCAGACTGGTTATTTTGTCCCCAGAGAAAAATAACCATTCCAACTACTACTCCAAGAAGTACGACGAGCCAATTTTGTTTTAGAATCTGGTATTTCATATACAGGCTTATTGCATTCCACCCGGAATAGCATTACAGGTAGCTCCTGGTTCAGGTGTTTGTGGACCTTGTCGGAACTTGGTCAGGAACTGATCTACCCGTTCATCATCAGCTGCATCAAGTGGGAGCTGTACACCCCATGCAGTAAGCATGATTGGTGATTCTTGCTCTGGGTATGGACTCATAAATGAGTATCCCTTCACTTTACCTTTAAGAGTTTCAATTTGTTCAGCGGCAAGTTCTGGCTGATATGTAATCCAAACTGCACCATGTTCAAGCGAGTGAACGGCATTTTCTTCCACCACTGGCTCATCGTAGATATCGCCATTACAGCTCAGCCACACGGGATGATGGTTTCCGCCAACTGGGGGCGTGTCTTTGTACTCCACTTCTGTCTGTACATGACTGCGGTCGGTAACAATAGTCGAAGTGATGCCAACGATTTCTTGCTCGAAATCTTTCTGCTTAGAAGTATTAGACCACCACGATCCACCGACTATTAAGACAATCGCAAGACCTACAAAAATTACTATTGGTTTCATATTTTAATTAATTAAGGATAAGTAATAACTACGATACGCACACTAATGGTGCATTTATTTTCTTTATAATTAGGTAATTGGCATACACCAATAAACCTACTCCGATCAAACCAAATTCTTCTCCACCAAACGGTAGCCACGCAAGCAATCCGCCAGCTCCGAACAACACTAGGATTGAAGACAGTAAAAATGTCCCACAAGCGGCACACCCGATACCGAAAAAACCACTAATGAGTCCACCAACTCCACTCGCCCCTACACTGGTCAGATTGGTAGCTTTGTTTCGTATGCTTTTAAGATAGTACGCAAGAAGCGTCACCTGTATGCCAAACAGTAAAGCAATGACCACAGTGTAAGAAGCTGACAGAATAGTGAAGTTTGTTCCTAATGACCCGTAAAGATTTGCTGTCAGTAGCAAAATTTCAACAACAGACACCGATTCGTACTGCCATAAAGTTCTTATTAGCCCTACGTGAGGCAACATAATAGCTACCGATAGCACGAAGAAACTAATTACTAAAAACAGTGTGGTGTACAGTGGTTTTGCAAAAACTACTCTAAGGGTCTTAACGTACATAAGTTTTATTGCTCGTTTTTAGCAATTGATATGAGTTGTTCAATTGCAGCTAGTGGCTGAGCGCCATTAACCGGATAGGTTTTACCATCAGGACCAATCATCACACTCCACGGAGTACCACGACCTCCTGTCTCGACTGCATTAGCAATGTCGGCTTCGATATGGTCATCGTATTTTCCACTTTCAAAACAAGTTTGAAACGTTACTTGGTCTAACCCAGCTTCTTTCACTAGTTGAGGAATGACTGTTTCGATATCAGTTCGGTTGTTTGTGAGAGTGACGTCGAAGTATCCATCCGTGAACTTCCAAAAAGCATCGTTGCCTCCTTGTTCAGCTGCACACTCAGAAGCTACAGCAACCGCTTGCGCTTTCACTGGATGTAATTGCTCTAAAGGAAATTGTCTAAATACCCAAGCGACTTCGCCTGAATCTCCGTACTTATCCATCACTTCGTTCATAGTGTCGTGAAATCGTTTACAGAACGGACACTCAAAATCTGAGTATTCAACAATTTTAATTGGTGCATTGGGATTTCCTTTAATGTGATCTTCGCTGGTCACTGGCCGAACAGCGTCGGTTGAACCAGTTGGTTCGGGAGCAGCTGCAACTGGCTGATTAGTATCCGTAATTGCCACTGGAGCATTAGCGGTAGCTCCACTATTACTAAAGTAGAGTGCCCCTGCTACAAAGGCCCCAGCAATTACAATTGCCAAAGGGATTAGGTATTGATTAGGTTGGTTTTTGTTATGATTTTCTTCCATATACGTTAACTAAGTGATTAAATACAAAAAAGCTAACGTGTATCACGAATAGCAGCCTAGACAGCAATCGTGACTTAGTTAGCTTAGAACAGGGTGGTAAATTTTAGGATGTAAAATTCCGCTAGAAAATAATTCTTGCAGTGGCCTAACAATGTATGTTGGAGACTTTTTTTGATAGAAACTTGCTGTAGATAATTTCCATACTGAGATTGATTGCCCAAATAAAACGGAACAAGCCATTGAAAAGGCTTTTGCATATGGTAGCAATAACAGTAGAGTGAGCAGGAGAACAGGTATAGCTAAGGATAATGCTGACCAAACTGTAAGGTGTTCATTAAAATCCATCTGGCAGACAACGCCCCCTTCCATCAACATCGGACAACCGGACATATGAGTCGTAGTGTTTATGTCTGCAGACATGTGAAATAGACTCAGAAAAAGCGTGCCTAAAAATACCGTCATAAGAAGAGACAGTAGAATATTTTTTTTCAGGCTGTTTAACAAAAACATAGTATCTGTATATTGTATCAAAATGCTTGTAATAAAACATCTCTAAAATAGATTAATTTGCACAAGGCACAAAAACACCCATTCAGGTGCTTTTGTTAAGCTAGAACGATAGTGTCTCGTGCTAGCTCTAGACGGCGGCCCGTCTAGGATTCGAACCGAGTAGTGAAAATGTGTTGTGTTTCAATGAATTTGCCTTTGAAAATAGCTAAAATGTTCCTACGCACGAGACCCTTACCCCTCTTAGAGAAGTTACTTAATACAAAGACATAAAGCTGCGTGATCTGAAACTTCCTCGGGCAGTGTCTTAAAATCTTCTACTTCTAGATCAGGTGAAGTAAATGCATAATCTGCAAATTTTTCGGGTTTTGTATAGTAGCTCGTCCGTGTTGAAGTAATACCGTACTCCTGTATAAGGTTCTTCAATCCGAAATCTTCAAATTTCTTGAGACTTTTTGTGTCGGGCTTTAAATTAAAATCCCCACATAAGATTACTGGTGTTGAAAGTGTATCAATAAAATTAATGATGTTATCTGACTGAGTAAGTCTGTCGTCACTATCGTCTTTACCTTGTCCATTCCAAAGACCGTGAAAATTCACTATGGTAAGTGGACCATCGTCAGATTCAAGAGTCACGTACTGAATGTTACGAGCATGCTTACCGATCTCCTCAAGTGATTCAGGCTCATATCCTTTATGGAGATGGACAAATACCTCACCATCATTGATAACTTTATATTTTTTGTGAACAAGTGTTAGGAGTCCGTAATCATTTCGAAATTGTGGGTGAAAGTACGGTACATGATCTTTAAGAAGATTGGTGATATCTTGCCTTCCATAAACCATGATTTCATCATGAGTAAGTTTCTTACCACCAGCCATTACACCCTCTAGTTCTTCATATGGTGCAGACCATACCTCTTGAAGACAAAAAATATCCACGTCCTGGTATGCACTAAAAAAATCAAGCACTTTATCTTTTCCTGCACGGCCTCCCCAGATATTAAGTGAAATAATTTTCATACGAGCAATATAACAAAACTGAGTGGATATGCACTATTCCTTCCAAAATTTAAAAACACACATAGGCA
>CAYGKU010000051.1:0-7813 GCA_964350745.1 uncultured Candidatus Saccharibacteria bacterium
TAGGCAAACGTGCCTAGGGCTGCCCCTGACCGTTTTTTAGATTACTCCTTAAGAAAAGTCTCCACCACTTCTTCTACCGCTTCTGGCGTATCCTGTTCCATCAGCTTGTTTCTTAGTTCATGCGCACCATCAAAATCTTTGACGTAGGCTTTGTAGTGTTTTTTCATGATCGAAAAGTTTTTAAATGGCAGTAGCTCAGAGAAAAGTTTCGAATGCTCCACCATCACTCGCAACTTCTCGTCTATTTTGACATTACTTGCGTCTTTCTCCGGATGAAATAACCACGGATTGCCAAAGACCGCTCGCCCGAGCATCACCCCGTCAACGCCGGAAAGCTCCGCTTTCCGGCCAGCATCCTCAAGCGACAGCGCGTCCCCGTTACCAATGACCACTGTCCGATTCTCATCCTCTCCCTGCAGTTCATTTCGTATCTCTACCGCTCTTTTGATCCGATCCCACTTGGCCGGCACCTTACTCATTTCTTTACGCGTGCGCCCGTGCACGATCAGTGCCGCTGGGTTCTCTTTTAGCAAAAAAGGGATCCATTCCTCCAGCTGATCTTGGGTGTAGCCGATCCTGGTTTTGACCGACACCGGAATTCCATCGGGTTCACACATTTTAGCTCCGCGCTTGGCCGCTTTGATTATCCTGATTGCCGACTCAGGATTTCTCATCATCGCCGAGCCACAGCCTTGCTTTTCGATCGACCGATCCGGACATCCCATATTGATATCAACGCCGTCAAAACCAAGCTCACGACATAGTCTGGCACCCGCTTCCATATGTTCTTCATTAGCAGAAAAGAGCTGGGCCACAATGGGTCGCTCGACTTTACCATCGTATTTCAAATCGGCCATCAACTTCTCGCGACCCTCTGGTGTCGCCCGCGCCAACCCATCCGCCGAGACGAACTCAGTAAAGGTCACGTCTGGCCCACCCGCGGTACCATCCACCCGCGTATGCTCGCTATACTTGGCGATCACACGCCGAAAAGCCACGTCGGTCACGTCTGCCATCGGCGCCAGCACAAAAAACGGTTTTGGTAATTCCTTCCAGAAATTCATGAGGTATGTTGTATCATGAATTAGAAGTAATTTCTATAAAAGTTCAACCAAAAAAACAAAACCGCTGGGCGAACCATGCGGTTTTAAGAACTGAAAAAATTATAGACAAACTTATTCATCCGCATCTTCGACCACCTCGCTCTCACCCACCATCTCCTCACTACTGGTCGCCACCCCATCATCCTCACCTTTCATCTCCTCATTGACATACACCTTAGAGCCAAAGCGCAGATCAATGTACTGAAAGTTTCCAGGAGTCAAATGCTCAAATTCCTTGGATTGTCTGATGGTTTCCAAATATTCAAAAGGCTCTTTAGCTCCATCAGACAGCGTCGCTTTGATCTCGCTTTTTCCACTTAAAATATAAAACACATCTCCGGCTGAATCTATCTCTATTCTAGACACAAACCAACCGGCACCTTGGAGCAAGTCGCTAAATTCTCTGGTTATCTGATAATCCTCCTCCGCAAACGGACGGACGCCCTTCTCGGGTTCTTCTCCGAGCTCACGATACTTAAGCACACTGGCTCCCGACAACTGCGGGGACTTACTAAAAGAAAAACCGGTCTCATCTAAGAAATAACATTCACTTCCGTCTTCATTTCCGCACCACAATGCGTCTGGTAAGTACTCGCCATATGTCACCCTGAGCTTGGTACCGGACTCTTTTTCCACCACCACGTCTTTTATACGCTCCACTTCATTCACGCCCGCCAAGACACTTTCTTCCGGATAGAACCAAGAAAACCGCTTTGGTACCAAACGAAAGTATGCCCCCTCCAGTTCTTGCCTGACTCTTTCTTCCACTATTTCTTTATCAATGGTCAAACCACCTTCAGCTTCCACCTCAGTGATCGACAATGAATCAATCCTGGTCACGTACCAAATGATGGTCACCAACACCGCCACCACCGACAGTATAGAAATACCTATCAGGACCTGCTTTATTATGACCACAGTTCCTGGGTCTAGGTGCTTGCGTCGCTTCTTTTGTTTACTGCTAAATTTCATTTGCTATATGGTAGCATGACCGGTGGAAAGAAAAAGACCGGCAGCTTCGCTGCCGGTCTTTTCCTACTCAACACAACCTATCGCCCAACTCAACCGTATCTTTTGAGGGCGTTACCAAGACATACCCTTCTCCGTCAGTATTTTTAAAACCAAGGGTCAAAACCTCAGAAACAAATGGACCAACCTGCCTAGGTGGAAAATTAACCACACACGCCACCAAAAGTCCTTCAAGCTCTTTTTTCTCGTATGTGCCCACCAATTGAATACTCGATCGCTTTACACCAATTTCCTCACCAAGATCTATGGTGAGCTTATAAGCCGGTTTGCGAGCCTCCGGAAAATCCTCCACTACCGTGATCCTGCCTAGCCTAATATCTATTTTTTCAAAATCCTCTATTGTTGCCATACTATCTCTAAATTACCCGATCTTCTCCTTCCCCATAAAAGCTCTAAGTGGTTCTGGGATCAAGATCGATCCATCCTCTTGCTGGAAATTCTCGATCAAAGACACCAAGATGCGCGGTGTCGGGATAGCGGTACAGTTAAGAGAGTGAGCGTAGCGCATCTTGCCTTCGGCGTCTTTGTAGCGGATGTTGAAGCGACGAGTCTGGAAATCATGGAAGTATGAAGCGGAACTGATCTCACGGTATTTCTCCTCCCCAGGCACCCATAGTTCGATATCATATTTTTTCACTTGCCCTTGCCCTAAGTCTCCCCCACAGTTAAGAACCGTGCGATACGGAATACCCAAAGACTCGATAAATTCTTCGGTGTTACGGTTGATCTCTTCATGCAGGCGCACACTCTCCGCGTGAGAAGCTTCACACAAGACCACCTGCTCGACCTTATTGAACTCATGCACTCGGATCAAGCCTTTGGTGTCCTTACCGTGACTCCCCGCCTCACGCCGATAACAAGGCGAAAAAGACAGAAACTTGATCGGCAACTCTGACTGCTCCAACACCTCATCGGCGTAAAAGCCCATGGTAGAAACTTCACTGGTACCGATCAGATAATCATCATCCTGAGTTTTATACACGTCCTCAGCTTCGTTCGGTAGATGACCGGTACCATAAAGATTGCTCTTGCGAACAATGGTCGGACCAAGGAGTGGCTCAAAGCCTTTAGCTTGAAAAAATTGATTGGCATAATTCCAAATCGCCCAAGATAAGCGCGCACCATCTCCCCTAACGAAATACCCGAGAAAGCCATGCACTTTCACCCCCCGCTCAAAATCAGCCAGTTTATGCTTCACCATCAGCTCCACATGGTCTTTAGCTTCAAAAGAAAATTTAGTCTGCTCGCCCCAAGTCTTCACTTCTTCATTATCTTCATCGCTACTACCATCAGGCACTGACATATCAGGAATGTTTGGCACTTGAAGCATCAGAGTCTGCCACTCGACCATGATCGGCTTGAGCGCCTCTTCTTCCTTTTGAATATCCGCCTTCAATTCTTGCATTTCAGCGATCAACTTTTCGCGCAAAGCAGCGTCCGCTCCAGCCTTGGCAATATCACCGGATACGCGATTTTGCTCAGCTTTCTTACCCTCAAGTGAGGTCATGATCTCGCGCCGTCTATCATCGATCTCAAGTAGCTTAGTAATATCAACCTTGATCTTCTTTTTCTGCGCCGCCATCTTCACGATCTCAGCATTTTCCCGAATGAATTTAATATCTAACATAAATTATCTAAAACTAACCTTAGCAGGTCTTATGATGCTTGATTATACCCCAACAAGCACATCAAGTGAAATGACAGGTGACGGCACCTGTGCTAATTAAAACCCAACATAATAAAGAAAATAACCAAACCAATAACTCCCATTACATTGAAAAATGGTCTTTTTATTGTTGGCGGTAAAAATCTTGCTATCAAGTATACAGGAAGAAACAAAGCCCCATACCAAACAATCATCATAAGTTCATTACTCCATGAAATTTCGTGATAAATTAAATATCCCAAATCAAGAATGACAATTGCTGAAAAAATCAGTAAAAGTATAGTGGTTAATTTATTCGAGTTTATCATATCAGTAACATATACTAAGAATAATTTTACCTCAAATAGTCTAAATAAACACCCCAATCAGCATCACTCCTGAGAAAAATCACTACCAATGTAAATACTAGAACTGCTATTAAAATTAAGTACGATAAAATTTTGTTAAAAACTGTAGGTTTGTAAATTTCCTTTTGCAAACTTTCAACATTTTCCTTTTCTGATCTATTTTGAAATAACATAAATAGATCATACAGCGAAATACCAATCAAAATCATAACAATTGTTAAAAGTATTAAATTTTCCATATAAAAGCTGATTTAAGGCCTACGTCTTTTAAAAATGAACACGTTAATAACAATTCAAACTACCTACCCAAAAAAGCATACTTGTATAATCTAATATATAAAGGCATAAATACCAGTATTATAAAGATAAACGAAGCTGTTAGAATGTAAAAATTTACACCTCCATCAACCAAAGCGACTACCCGATACGTATCGTAGAAAAATACAGGAATTAGAGCAATGTCAAAAACAAACACTGCCTTCCAAAAAACTCGATTGAAATAATTTTTTCCCATTAAGACCATGGTTGCAAAACACGTTTTTGCGAAGATTGATAAGGTATACAGTAGCGTCATTAAAGCTGTCGTTTTATACAAAGACGGGTGGAAAATTTCGTAAATATGAAATGCGATTAGACCATAGAACAATACCGAATAAAAATACCAAAATGCACCAGTTTTTTTATAAAACCAAAACATTCGCAATGAAAGCGGAACCGCAAAAGCAGCTAAGAATAAAAGAGTTATGATGGTGTATGTTTTTAGATCACCAAAACTAATAAAGCCCAACAAAAACAAGACCAAAATAAAAACTAAGGCTACCCAGATCTCTATGTAAGGATACTCTCCGAGAATAAATTTATACTTTTCCAAAAAGTTTTTCATAATTAGTTCACTATTCAATTGTAACAACTCATTAAAGATGACATCTTTTATCAACAAAATGACACAACCTTTAGGATCAATAACGATTCGTTACTTATTTAAGTTTCCTTATTCAAGGAAAGAAAAGCAATAGGCACCAAGAGTAACATTAGCACCCCGAACATTATATGGACTCCAACTTGTTCAATTGAAAATACAATCTGGCTATTTAACAAAAAACTTGTAAGTACAGTAAGTATAATATACAACAGGATCGTTATGGAAAACACACGTACCAACACAGCATAAAGCACGACCACAATACTTGACAGAGACAATCTCACCGAAGCCAAGAACGCCCCCAACAAAATACTAATAAGCAAAATACTTAGATCAAAAAATATGACTGGTTGCCAAATTAGACCTGAATCTCCTTCTTGTATGTAAAGACAAATCACTGCAAAGAAAATAACTAGGATCAAACTCTTTAAAAGAATAGTCACACGAACTACTTTTCTATTATCCAAAGAATTTTGCAATTCAGAAAATTGTATGAAATTTAAAATAACTTTTTCATATTGTGTTTTTATAATCCCATCTAATTAGTACGACTCCAATCGGCGCTAAAACAATGGTAATTAAGACAGATAAAATTACTTCATTACCAAGAAACCAACTGGTTTCTTTTAGGAAATCAAACAAAAAATGACCTATACTTGCAAGTATGGCTACAGTTGTAAAAACTAAAACAATAAAACTTAAAATTTTCATATTTAAATCGTAAATCAAACTCAAACTTTAACATAGGTTTTGTAGACATATAGAAAAACCGGTGTAAGAATTACGCTCAAATAAATCGTAACATTAACCATATCATACCCAAAGAATGCGCTTAAAAGAACCATGCCAAGGGTAGCATTTACCGTAAAATGTATGATAATCGCTGAATATAAGCCGTATCTTAAAAAAACAAACATTAACAATAATCCTGTCACGGTAAAATAAATTACGCTGAGTATGTCTATATCACCCACAAGGTCAACATGTGGCAAAACCCACAGTAGCGTTGTCAATACTACAGATATCAAACATGATTTTGTTGTTTGCAACAACAAAACAAAAGTAAACAACCTAAATGTAATTTCTTCAAGTATCGCCGGCACCAATGCAACCATAAAAAATACTGAAAAGGATGGCACAAATGATGAAACAAGATACTCAAGATCGCCCAACGAATCTCCCGGCAATGAACTGCTATGATCAAAAAGGATGCAGCTAAAACCAGCACCCCCATGATCACAGCACCAATATACCCATAAATAGTACAAGTAAGCAGGTCACCATTTTTGTTTTTACTACCCTTGAACATAGAAAACCTTTCCTTTTTGACCTGTTCGTAAATAATTGAACCAGCTAAATAAAAAACTAACCCAGGAAGAACAAGAGCAACAACCAGCGAAAGAGCTGATATCAAGTAATTAAATAAAATTCCGAATAATGTGCCATTATTTGTGATATGCAAAATTGACGGCAATCCATTAAAAGCTTCGAGGAACACTAAAAACAATACAGACCCTAAAAACACTAAAACTTTATCACGATAATGCAAGGCCGATGATCTATTTTTGTACAAAACGATGAGAGCAATAACAAAAATAAATATATTTGTCCAAAACCAAAAACCGTTGATATCATCACTCTTTTGCTGATTTTTATCTAAATAGTTACTAAAAGCTACAGGCAAGCTCATTTTTGTTGAAAATTCTGTAACCGCTCCATTTTTTATCTCAATTTCATAAAATATAAAAGCTGATCCAAAATCTGACTCGACTACTGACTCATGATTCTTAAAAACCAGTTTTGTTTTACCTGTTTCTGTATCCACCTCCTCCCTTTCAAGCAAGACATTATCGGAATTTATACCATTAACAGCTAGCAGCCCAATTGCTTCAAGATAATTTTCTTCAGCAAAAGTTCCATTGTTATATTTGTCCAAAACAGGATTTTCTTCAAATTTCCATCCGGTAACTTTACCGTCATTAGCATCAACCGAAACTTCTACATTCGGTAGACTCGGATGCTTCAAAGTAACCTTATAAGTAAAGTATGGAAAAGAAAACTGTGTATAATACTCTTCACCACCATGAAATATTTCAGCAAGAAACTGATTAGTTTTTCGGTCGGTAACAAGTATTGGTGGATATATTTTTTCAGTATAATATCCGTCATATCCTTGTTCCGAAATTTTATTCTGAGCAATCCGCACAACTTCCGTAGAAGGGACTTTAATTATCTTATTATCCTCAACAACAGATTTTGACGATAAAACAGTAAAAATAACTGCGGAACACAAAATAGCTAATATAATAAAAATGCCCTTATGCTTTTTTAACATGGAATACAATGAAAGATTTTAAAAAATAAAAACAGAGTATAACTGCATAATATTATACTCTGTTTTAAGGGTTAATTACGGCTTAATAACAATAAGCAGCCGTGCTGTGACCAGTTCCTGAATAAATACATGGCGGACCAGGTGTTATCCTGTCATGAAGTGACCGTAAAATAGCGCCTCCACATATTCCATTATTAGTACAAGCGAACATTGACTCTCGAAGTTTATATGCTCCGTTTAATAAATATGCAGGGTATTGATACTGTTCACCCCTAATCTCCTCCAACTCCTCCCTAGGAATAACTTTGTACCCCAAGGCGTCGCCAAGCTCAAGAGCTTTAATGCCGTCATTCGGCGTAAGGTTGTCGTAGGAAAGTTCTGAAGTATCGGCTACTGCTACTGTAGAACAAG
>CAYGKU010000052.1:0-7691 GCA_964350745.1 uncultured Candidatus Saccharibacteria bacterium
GTTTTCATCGAGATCGGAATGATCCCCAACACCGAATATTTGAAAAATGTCCTTGAGCTCGACGAATACAACCGTGTCACCATTGATCCTTGGACCCAAAAGACCAGCGCCGATAATATCTGGGCGGCTGGCGATTGCACCAACGTCCTCTATCACCAAAACAACATCGCCGCCGGTGATGCAGTCAGAGCCTTGGAAGACATCTACGTCTGCCTACGCGCCAAATAACAACCCTCACACTCTCCTAACCAAAAAACAAACACACCCTCCTCCAAGGGTGTGTTTGTTTTTATACAACGTAGAGCTTTGGTTTACGCGCTTTGCTCGTAATTGCGAGCTATGTATTTATATACATTGACCACCGCGCAAACCTATATATAGGTTCTCATATATCAGAAAAGAGTCAAACTATGAATATAACCTTATTTTTGAACTATGTGTGTATAAGGTTGTGTAAAACTACTGGTTATAGAGTGTAAAACTTCAGTATAACCGTGGGTAAAAGTACTGTAAATAAATTTGCCAAAAAAATAAAATGACGCTCAAAAAACGCCATTTTATCATTTTTTAAATTCTCTTATCCGGCAAAGAAAGTACCCACGTAGTAAGCGATAGCCGCGGCCGCGCCTCCGACCAGCAACACTTCGACCAAAGATGAATAAAGACTAACCCCCACCACTCGCCACTTCAACACCCCAAGAGCGATCAAGGCAGCAAAAGTACCTCCAAGGGAAAAGTAGAAGGCCAGATCAGCTATCTCTGATTCCATGAAAATGAAAGGCAGAAGCGGGATCGTACCAAAAACCAAAAAGGACAGAAAGGTAGCGAGTCCGGTAAAGACCGGATTGGTGCCTCTTGGATCAGAAACTTCAAGCTTATGCGTCATGATGAAATCAACCCAGTAGTCGTGGTTCTTTTGGTAAATGACCGAAAGAGATCTTGCGTCTTCTTCAGTGAAGCCTTTTTCCTTTAGAATAGAACGAGTCAGCTCCCTTTCTTTTTCCGGATCGTTCTTAATTAGATCTTCCTCATTCTTTCTCGAAATATGGTATTGATCTTTTTCAGATCGCACTGACAAATAATTGCCCAAACCCATAGAAGCCGCGTCTGCAAAAAGGTTGGCCAATCCAAAAAGCAGAACTACCAGAAAAGTGAGCTGGGTCGTATCATCGCTAGAAAGCATGGCTCCGGAAAAACCAGCCACCACCGCAAAAGTGGTCACAATACCATCGATCCCCCCGTAGATCACTTCGGTAAAATATTCTGTTAATGGTGATATCTCCTTTACTCTTTTTTCATTAGTTTGTTTGTTGTTCATGTCTGACATTGTATCATACACCAAACCTACCAAGATCTACCTCAAACAACTGGAATTTTGCTGAATTTTTGGTACTATGTACTCGCTTGCCAAACTAAGACAGGCGGAGGTAGCAGAAGCAGAAAAGATCACAAAATACACGTCCCTATCGTCTAACGGCTAGGATAATAAAAAGTGATTAGCTTTTTATCCGGTTGCGACGGAAGGAGCAAATCACCGATATTTATGAGATGATAGGAAAAGTTCTCATCAATGAGAACCGAGGATCACGAGACTCACAGAGTTTTGGGAAAGCAACAGAATATTATTGGTCCCATCGTCTAACGGCTAGGACACCAGGTTCTCATCCTGGAAATCGGGGTTCGATTCCCCGTGGGATCACCATTGACAGCTAGCTGTTTTAGGGTTGTAATTTAACCCTTTCAACAGTTGTCTTCATACAAAAACAGCCTCACATGAGGCTGTTTTTGTATGTTCAATTAGTTTCATTGACTTCAAACTGGAACATCATTCCAGAATCTAGGTGCTCCGCAATGTGACAGTGTGTCATCCATGTACCAGGATTGCTCATATCAACCAAAATGTCGTAAGTTTCACCAGCTGGAATCAGTACAGAATCTTTCCACTGTAGGTTTTCGTTTAGCTCTCCGTCTTTCGCGAGAATAACAAACTTTTGTCCGTGGAAGTGAATCGGATGTTGCATTGGGTGCATGCCGTTCTCATCGTTGTTGATGCGAACTTTCACTAAGTCACCAGTTTGGAACGACCAATCAATCTCATCGTTTCGTAAACCAGTGTTAGTATCTTCTATGACCCACTCTATGGTTTCATCAGTACTCATCTGATTCATCATCGCCATATCGTCCTCCCATTCGATGCCGTCTTCACTGTGTGGTTCTTCTTCATCAGCTTCACCGTCTAGATATGGTTCACAACCTGCCATGTTGGGCATCATTTCACAGTGTTCAATGGCTTGCTCTTTTGTCATCTGCATACCCATCAAAGTGATCGTATCTGATTCTTTTGTGTCTTCATCGAGGAATGGTTCACACCCCGCCATGTTGGGCATCATTTCACAGTGTTCAACTGCCTGCTGACGTGTCATCTCCATCCCCATGAGGTTCACTGTGCCATTGTCGCTCATGCCTACCTCCTTCATCATCATGTCACCCATCATGCCCTTCATCTCGATATCAAGACGGAGGTTCTTGTCTGGTGTCTTAGCTAAGAGCGTAGCTGCTTGTGAGCGAATATCAGCATAGTCGTCAGCATTGCTTCGTAACACTTCAAACTCAGCTAGACGATTTGTATCTGACGGTTCAACCGTTACAGTACCAATCTCTTGCTCTCGGTGCATGATTGGGTAAGTACCTGGCGTATCGTAGTAGAGTTCAATGACATATCGCTCAGACGTACCGATGATTTGGTGGTCAATGATTTCTTCTTGCTCGATCCGTCCGGTATCACCACCGACCAGTTTCATTTGTGCTCCCTCAAATTCTAGCTTGAAAGTGCGCGTGTTCGCGACGTTGGTAACGAAGTCTCGGGTAATTTCACCTTGCTTGACGGTTAGGTTGTAGTCTTCGGTGTCATTGATTAGAAGCCGACCACCAAAGCGACCCATTAATGTCTTCGTGACCACCTCACTGCTGTATTCACCATCTTCAAGGATGTCATCGACAATTAAGTACTCTTCTTGATCTACCTCATTCCAATAGCCCACTTCAGTCACAATAAAGTTACCGTAAAGCCCCATGTCTTGTTGGTAGTCTTCACGAACGTGTGGGTGATACCAGAAGACGCCAGTATCGGGAAACTCAAGTTGATAACTGAATGTCTCACCAATCTCTACCGGTGGTGTGATTGGAACGGCACCATCCATCAGATAATCACCGCGCAGTCCGTGGGAGTGAAGGGCGGTTTCCATGTCAATATTGTTGGTGAAGTTCACTGTTACTTTTGAGCCTTTTTCTACCTTTAAGACTGGACCAGGAATCTGACCGTTATAGGCTAGTCGCTTCACTTCTCGGTTGCCGACTTTTTGCTTCACGATTGAAGCTGTGAGGTCAAAAGTGTCGCCATCCTTGAGCTCAACGACTTCTGTTGGCTTTACCTCTGGGACATTAGCATCGCGTAGAATAGACAAATTGTCTTTCTCAGATATTTTTTGCCCCATCATGCCGTCCATATTCATCATAGACGGCATGGTGTTTGCATTGTACGCCCAAATACCTCCGACGAGGATTATAAAGGCACCAATACCAATAATTATTTTTGTATTACTATTCATAATTTACTTATTCTTCGTTTTTAACTACGTTGCCGCTAAACCGCAACTCGATCTGCGGTGTCTCGCTTGAGTTTGTTTCAAGCATTAACATTCGAGTAATTGGACCAGTTCCATTTGGACCGTGTGCCAATGGATCAAAAATTGCTCGGACTTTCTCCTCACCTCCGGCAGGTATCACAACAGATTCTACTTCGCTGCCATGCATACCAAACGTGAGACCAGCGATTTCTCCTTCGGTGCACATGCAGCTCGTACCGGCTTTGGTAATAGTGACATCTTCAGTACCTTCATTCTTAAGCGTGTAGGTTGTCTCAACCTTTCCACCAAAGATATCAATGTCGCCAAAATTGTGTGGAGGTTCCACCACTGATAGAGTTGCGCTAGATACGCTGTTAGTGGCTACCACATTTCTGTCACCACTGTTATTGAACATACTCAGTCCAATGAGACCGACGCCAAGAATGAGGGCAGCGATAATATATTTGTTCATAGGTATATCGTTTAGTTTGTAATTATTCTCCTTCAGCAATGTCTACCTGAATGGCCACTTCTACCTCCGGATTGTTAGGATCGTTGGTTGGAATGAAGACCGTGCGCTTAAAGACGTCTACCGGCTCTTCGTGCAAATTTGGATCAAAGACCACTGTTAGTATTGTTTCATTGCCTGGCTCAATCAGAGCATCTGCAATAGTGGCAGATGTACAAGAGCAGCTTGTGGTAATTTGTCCAACCTCAAGATTTTCTGTTCCTTCGTTCCTTACCACAAAAGTGGTTCCTACGGTACCTCCGTATTGAGGTATGACACCAAAGTCATGAAGACTTCGATCTATCGCTATCTTCGGACCATCAGTACTCATTATCATGTTTTCATCGTCTGACATGACCATCGAACCAGTATATGGGCCAGATTCAGTTAGTGGATACTGGTCCTCTTCCCAATGAATCATCCCCCCAGCGACACTTTTAATGTTTGTGTAACCGAGTGATTCCATGATGTTGAAAGCAGTTTGACTTCTTGCTCCGCTACGACAGTAGATAATAATCTCTTTGTCTTTGGCGTCTTCGCCTAAACCAATAGCACTTAGCGATTGCTGTGATAGCTCTTGGACAGGAAGTAACAAAGCATTTTCAAGATGGATTTCTTCGTACTCTTCAGGTGTTCTAACATCAAGCAAGACAACGTCACTATTTGATTGCACCTTCTTTACAACATCACTGGGACTTATCTCGTGTGGAGCAACATTGTCATTGTGTTCAGGTACTTGCATCATGTCTTCTGATTGCATCACGTTGGTGTTGAAATAGTAACCAACTCCAATCAATATAACGATGCCAAAAGCAGAACCGACTAATATATTTTGCTTCATAAATTATAAGCATTAACAGCTAGCAAAATAGTAGCGAGCAAATTATCACTACCTAAGTGTTAATGTCTAAAAAAGCTTTGGGTGGAGAATTCCGTTTGAGAATAGTTCTTGTAGTGGTCGGTAGAATACGAATAGGTGCGCGTACGCAGTAGACTGAGCCGAATTGGAATCGGTTTTCCTCGCGTAGGAAAAAGAAACGGGGATGAAGTATATAAAGCAACGGCTCCAGCTACTAATACCAGCGTGACAATGGTTGGTAAGACAGAAGTAAAAGCTGCTTTCCAAGCTCCAATGTGACTCACAAAATCCATTGAACAAATCACCTCGCCATGCTCCATAAATGGACAGTCAGCCATGCCACCTTGTATGTCCATATCCATGCCACCTGACATGTGAAATAGGCTCACGAACAACGTGCTGAGAAAGATGACGATAATACCGATACTGGCTATTTTCTTCATATGTATAAGCATAATACACTAGACTCGAGCCTTTGAATAGAGACGAAATGCCTTATCACAACGTGTAATAGCGATTTCGTCCAGAACAAGTGCATGAACGGTACTTGGTGTGTCGAGTGATTGATTCAAACACAACGTGGTAGCCCACACATCAGCCTCCGTAGTACTTGTAGAAGTCACGTATGTTGCTATTTGCTTTGTGGTAAGAAGATGGTTTTTAGATGCACCAGTTTTTGCATCAACCCAGCTTCGCACGTGCGGTGAAGAAGCTGCGAACCCAGCATCTTTTAAGGCAACACTCCCAATACCAAGCGTCTTATCATATGGATGCCCGAGCACAATGTGTATTGGTTGGTCATTATCAGAAGTTGCATACATATCGCCACCGCCATTGATCAGAAAATATGAGAGGTTGTATTCAGTTTTTAGATAGTCTGCCAGCGCGTCAATTGCGTAGCCTTTTCCAATCCCACCCAAATCAAGCTTGCCTGCTGAAAGCGTGACTTTACTGTCAGTCAACGAGAGGATGTCCGACAGTTTCGGCACAATGGTTTCTTGCTCGCTAGCACTAAATGAATAAGTGTCATCGTATCCGGCGTTTACCAACTTTTCTCCTACTGCTATGTTAAAGACCCTGTCGGTCTTTTGATAGTAGTCGAGAGACAGGTTTAGAAGCTCCACGAATTGAGGGTCGGGGTTCAAGAACTCTCTATCACGATTCAATACTGACAGCCACGAGTTAGGTCTGAAACGACTGTACCGAGACTCGTACTCTTCTAACCAGTCGATAATTGAGTTACGAAGTACTGTTTCGTCCGTGCAGTCTTCAAAAATCTCTATATGCCAGTGTGTTCCTAGTGCTTCAATTTTTGGTAACAGCATAACTATTGTTTCTTTGCCTGTTCCTTAATTGCGAGCAGTGCGTCGTTAAACCCGTCGGTAGTTTCTGTTGCTTGTCCGATACGTGCAATCGGTGCGTTATCAAGTGGCATGCCAATGACTACGTCTTTATAGAGGAAGTCAAAGTGTCGTTGGTACTGTATTGAGTGAGAGTAGTCGATAGTGGCATACTTTTGTACTGCATCGACAATGATGCCGTTTTCTAAAGTAATGGTGGTCTGCATTGGTTCATAGAGATTTGGCCACGCATAGTATTCTTGCTCAACAATATACGTACCATCGGCATATGGACTTGTGTTGTTAGTCGCTGAATCTTCGGCAGGAATCGGACCTTCTACGAGCTGTATTCTATTTTTTGCTGTGGCAGAAATCTCTTCAAGGTTTTCAATCCCGCGTATTACTATCTCAGGCGTCTGCAACGGAACAACGTCATCTTTTGTCTCTGACACCATCATACCGCCTGCTGCCTCAGCTTTGATTTTCTCTAAGGCAGCATCGAAGGCTACGTTGGTGAGGGTTGCGCCACCAACTCTTGCTAATGAAATTTCTGATATCGGCTTTCCAATGACGTGTTCTTGATAGTACCGCTGAAATGAATCGACATATCCTTTTGAAACGGGATTTACAATTTCAACATCTACCGCTGAATCGGCAACCACCCCATCTGCTATCGTCACTTCAAGCCGTAGTGGTTCGATGTAACCATAGGGTATCTCGTACCGTACTTCACTACGATACGTACCATCAGCTATCATCATCGAATCCATGTTCTCATTCATCATCGCCATCACTTCTCTGGAAGCCATGGTGTCGGTGGTTTCTCGTGTGGCTACAAGTGAATACGAAAAGGCACTTACGAGGATAAATATTCCGATTGTAATAATGTATATAGGCATAGTTATTCTTACGCTAATCCAGGGAAATAATCTGTTTTAATTCGACCCCCTGGTACATCACACTCAGTAAATAATTTTTTGTATGCATCAACCATACCCGGTGGACCAGAGAGGTATACGAATCTAGCAGCGACATCTGGCGTGTACTGCTTCAGCATATGCGGTCCAAGGTATCCCATCTCACCTGACCAGTCTGGAGCTGGTTCTGCCAGTACATGCACAGTTTGTACACCAATTGATTCAAACTCTTTTAGTTTGACTGCATAGGCGATATCTTCAGCAGTCTTATTACAGTAGTACAAGACAATATCGACTTTTTTCTTGGTGTCTTTCAAGTACTCAAGATGACTAAGAAACGGTGTGATACCAATACCGCCAGCCACAAAGACAAACTTCTTGCCAGTCAAATCTTTCGGCAACACGAAGTCTCCCGCGAGTTGTGCGGCTTGGATAGTGTCA
>CAYGKU010000053.1:0-242 GCA_964350745.1 uncultured Candidatus Saccharibacteria bacterium
CGAGAAAGCAAAAATAGAAGTTTCTAAGAACGAAAAGATATGGATGATCAATTATCTTGTTGAAAATGCTTATCTAAGAATTGGCTCCTGTTTAGATAAAATCGCTCAAATGGCTCGTGTATTTTACGAACATCCAGATCATGGAGGAGATATTTATGTGCGTTCACGTTGTGGCAACTGTCCAGCAGAAAAAATGACTGAAGGAAATTGTTCGTTTGGGGCTTTGGTGAGTGTGTTACATA
>CAYGKU010000053.1:252-7677 GCA_964350745.1 uncultured Candidatus Saccharibacteria bacterium
ATAAAGGAGAGAGGGTACCCGAAGTAGACGGTGCTTTATTTGTTTTAGAAAAAAGTGAATTGTTGTCTAAGGTAAAGAAAACTAGAAATGACATCGCACACAAAATTAACAAAACAATCTCTAATTCTGGCATAGATCCGAAGATTGATTTAGAAATTAAAGGAAATATTCAAAAGACCACTTTTTCAATTGAGCAAAAACTACAAACACCAGAAGAGTATCGGAAAATTATTGCTGACGCACACAACGAAATTGTAGACCAGTTGAATGTGATTGGTCCTATTATATTTCCTGATACGGAGCAGAAACTTAAGTAACCATAAATAACAACCACGGTTATTTCAAAAGAGACGATTAAAAAGTTTAGAAATATCATAAAAGAAGGGGTGGTGAAAATGTGTCTTTAGAAGATGTATCAAAAACTTCACATAATCTTGTTAGCCATTCTAACCTTTTGTACAAAATAGATGCTCGATATGATACAGATAGTCCTGCGTTAATTTATGTTGAAATTAGTCGTGTGGCTGGAGTGGGTAAATGACCGGCACCAAAAAACGGACACAAAAGTGTCCGTTTTTTGGTGCCGGTCATTTACAACCGTTCTGCTTTCTTGTCCTTCTAAACCGTTCGTCGGCGCCAGAAGATGTAGGCAAGGGAGGCAATGATCACAGCGGCCAGTGGAATAGCCCAGATGGTAGCGCTTTCTGAGCTGGGGTCAGCCAATGCTACAGCGGCGCTATCCTCTCTGCCACCGACAACTGATCCGTGAAGTTGGTTGCCGTTTGCGGTTACTTGATCACTCGCTTCTTTGTTGCTTGGTCCGTTTGAGGCGCTCTCGTTCTCGTTTTGGGTTTGAGTTTTGCCATCGGATGAAAGCGTGCCCGATATTTCTGTCGCTGAGACCGGTTGCAGGAAGGTAAACAAGCTAATAAGAAGGACAAAAAAGGTTAATGTGATGTTTTGTGTGCTTGTCATACGTGTGTGTTATTAAGGAAGAGTACGAACACCGTATTCGGTACTATAGGTACCGTTATAAGTGTCTGCCGGTACGGCTACTTCAACCAAGACTTGTACTTGTAGACCATCCTCTTCATCGTTTAGGTCGTGGACCATGGTCAGATCAGGTGAAGAGTAGGTGTTGGCGGCGGTAAGAACTATGGTAGAAGTTGCGTTGGCTTGCTCGGAAGATATCCTCATGTTGTTGGCAACAGGAAGAATATGGTCTCCTTCATTCTGCATCCAGTTGGCAAATTTCATGGCCAAATTTGGCTCGTCGGTTGGTACAGTAATGTTGAATATATATTTCCATCCATCGGCAAACTCACCGTTGGCGGTGGCAGTGGTTTTTTGGGCGTCAATTGAGGTGACTGCCAGTTCGCCCGGGTCGCCTTCTGATTGACCGCCGGTCACTTCACCAATAATGGTTCCGTCGGTTGGAGTGGTTTCTTCGTCGCAAGTTTCGTTCCAGACTATGACGTACATATCATCCTCAAGGTCAGTGAATGAGGGAGTGGTGGTAGATACGTCAGCGGAAGCGGCCACCTCCAAGCTATCACCGGTTGAGTATCCAACCAGCTTGTATGGGTGGTCGCCCTCACAGCTTGTGCTTACAACATCGCCGTCAAGGACTTCACTAGTGGTATAGTCGGCACCTTCGTGCATCTCTGAGGTCATGGTAGTGTAGTCATTATCAGGCGATAGTGAGTACGAACCACTTCCTGCTCCATCTTCCGGGTCATCCCATGAAGATGTCATTGGAAATGAGTGACCATCCGCACTTTCGTCGGTGGCTTCATTTCCATCAATGTACTTTTGAATGGTAACGGTGACCTTGTCTTCGTCATCATTATCATCATCATTACCTTGGGCGTGAGCGTAGTTGTGATGCTCGCCCCATGGCCACCAAAAAGCGCTGGCGTTAGCCGGTGCAAGCATAAGGCCTGACATGATCAAGCTAACTATTAAGGTCAACGCTCCAAGACTAAATACTCCGGTTTTTATTGTTGTTGGTTTCATATTGTTTATGGTTATGTATAATTGAATAATTGGATAAATTGGTTTACAGCCACATGTCATTTCCGGCTTTGTCTCTCGCATTAAGATTGTGTGAAGTTTAAGGGGGTGGTTTTTGGCAACAACTTCATCTTTTCTTCATGTAGCGAATGACATCATTAAATGTATATTAAATAGAAACGGAGGGAGTTGAAATTAAAACTTAAAACTATGAGAATATTATTGATCGAAGATGAGCAGTTGCTGGCGGAATCGCTTATGGAAGGCCTGAAGCAAAGCGGTTACGTGGTCGATCATTTGGTGGAAGGAGCACCGGCCATTGACCGCATGTCGCTTTATAGGAATGAATATGACGTGGCGATACTTGATCTGATGTTGCCTGACGTTGACGGTCATGTTATCTGCAAAACTGTTCGTGATAATGGGGTTACTATGCCGATCATTATCCTTACCGCTCGAGGCGAAGTGGAGGACAAGGTTAATTTACTGCAAAGCGGAGCTGATGATTATATGGTAAAACCTTTTGCGCTTAATGAATTGGTGGCCAGACTGCAAGCGCTTTTGCGTCGACCGGAGGAAAAAATATCGGCAGTGTTCTCTATCGGTCAATTCACTTTGAATACAGCGGAACACAAAATATTTCTTTTTGAGGAGGAGCTATCTTTGACCCTCAAAGAGTTCATGTTGCTTGAGTATTTTATGCGAAATCCAAATAAAGTGATCTCTCGTGACGACATAATAGATCACGCGTGGAATTTTGATTTCGCTTCTTTGAGTAACACGGTGGATGTTCATGTTAAGAATTTACGTAAAAAAATAGGACCTAATGGAAACAAAATCATCAAAACAGTTCGGGGAGTGGGTTACCAGTTTGTGGTATAAGTATCGCACTGACATTTTTTTCAGGACAACTTGCCACATAATAATCCTGCAAGTCATTTTAACGATCATAGTCATTACCGGCTTGTGGTTCATTGCTGAGTATTTGGTCAGGGGTACCAGTCAAACTTTGATCAATACCTTTACTCAAATACTTCAGGGTGAGAATGTGACCTCCGACATCATAAGTGAGGAGCTAAAAGATGTGCAGTATGGTCAGTTTTGGCCGGTTACGGTCATGGCTATAGCGGTGATACTTTCGTTTGGTTTTATTATGGTCTACGTGTCGCTGACACCAACACGTCGTTCGCTCGAAAGAAAGAAGCGTTTTATCAGTAATATTTCACACGAACTACGGACACCGCTCGCGATCATTCGAACCAACACTGACGTGGCTCTGCTTGATAGTGCTACACCGGCAAAGACTCGTGATGTGCTTGAGCGTAATATTGTCGAATTGGAACGGATCTCCGATATGATGAACAATCTCTTGGGACTGACCAATCTAATGCAAAACGGACAGGTAAAGTTTGAAGAGGTTGATTTGAACGCGGTAGCAAAAAGAGCGATCGACTCGCTTTTGAAAGACATGGATTGCAAGGATGTTGTTTTGACATTTAAGTCACACACAGATCAGTTTGTTATCGGCAACGCTACCGCCCTTGAACAAGTGGCTTTTAATCTTATTAAGAACGCTATTGTACACAGAGAGTCCTCAGGCACCGTTGTCACAGTTGAGATAGAGGCTGATGCCAGTGGAAAATATATAGATCTTACGGTCAAAGACACAGGAAGTGGCATTTCAAGACAAGACCTTTTTCATGTTCTTGAGCCTTTTTATCGTAATCGCAAAAATAACAAAGGCCAAGGGCTTGGTCTGGCCATTGTCAATGAGATCGTGCAGATACATCGCGGAAAGATCAGGATACAAAGTACTTTAGGAAAGGGGACTGTGGTCACGGTGTC
The DNA here is from genome assembly GCA_964350745.1 of uncultured Candidatus Saccharibacteria bacterium. GTDB lineage: Bacteria > Patescibacteriota > Minisyncoccia > Phycocordibacterales > UBA918 > OLB19. The sequence continues at coordinate 4,111 of CAYGKU010000053.1, forward strand.
TATAAAACGTAGTGAGGAAGGTGAAGCTAAGGTGGGTCGGGAAGATCATAGTAATATGGATGAGATATCAATGGACTTCTCTCGCAAGTTGTTGCATTAGAAGTTTGATAAGGATCAGCTTCATCGAGACTTCATTTGAAGTGCATATAATTGTTTGGGACAGGCGATGATTTTGTTTGACGATACATTACTTTTAGAAACTTTTGTTTCATCACAAAATTTAAAAGTTTTACCTGTCAGTCATAAGTTTTGCGCTTGCGTAGTTAATAGTTCTTTAAAGTTATATCAAATACATTAGTATTTTTATGGAGATGACCACAACATCAAGTACTGATTCGTTTCCAAAACGCATTCAGGTACGCTAAGGGGAGGCCGCAACGCTGAGACGTTGTGGCCTCCCCGTCTTTTTATTTCGGCTAATAAAGTGTTGTTGTTACTCATTTAATTGCACTTCATGAAGTCTTCATCTGTAGTTGATTAGAATAGAAAACGAATGCGTTATTGTGCATTCAACTTATACTTAGTTTAACAATTTTCTAATTACAAAATAAATATGGGTATCTTAGCATGGATCATTTTAGGGGGAGTTGCCGGATGGATCGGGTCATCGTTGATGGGAACTGACGGTTCTCAAGGAATTATTCTTAATGTGGTGGTGGGTGTGATCGGGGCTTTTATTGGTGGTCTGATATTTAATTTTTTTGGCGGTGCTGGTGTGACAGGTTTTAATTTCTACAGTTTGCTGGTTGCTACTTTCGGTTCGGTGGCTTTACTTTGGTTTGTAAATCTTGTTAGATCCTAATTGAATTTTGGGAAGATGTAAGAATGTGAAAAGTAAGTCGTTTTAGTAATAATGAAAAAAAGTAACATGATAGAAAAACGCATTACCAAGATCAGATCAAATAAGAATAGATCAATGGACAAATATCAGAATGACACTTATGACATCGGTCGTATAGAGAAGGTCAGAACTGTCTCATTTGATCCATTTAGATCACAAGGAAAGATCACTCATTTGTCGATCATAGAAGTTATCAGTTAATGGTCAAAGCGTAGCAACGAGTATTAAGAGCAGATAATTTTTTAAGTATTATGAAAAAATTTATGTTTTTAGGAGCGCTTTTCTTTAGTGGTCTTGGTGTGGCGTACGCTTCTCAAGTTTCGTATCCCGGGGAAGTACTTTATCCGGTAAAGGTGGGAGTGACAGAACAGATAGAAAGTGTCGTGACGGTAGATACCGCTTCAGAAGCCGAACTACAAGCCAAGCTCTTTGCTGAAAGAATAGAAGAGGTCGCAAAACTACATGAAAAGGGTCAGTTTAACAGCGAGGTGGCAAATGAACATCGCAAAAAGATCGGTGAACGATTTCAAAAGGCTTTTAATCTGATCGAAGAATTGGAGGAAAATGGTGACATGGCAGAGGCGACAGTTGCTCGGGCTATTATGCAAACAGCGATCGAATACCATATGCATTCAGATGCTTTATCCGATAGAGCGATCAGTCATGATCTGGATCTTTATAGCAAGATCATGACTGAGTCGTTCATTAGTACTTCTACTAAGACAGATAATTAGGACCGTTTTCGGTATGATGGATTGTGGGTGATCAAGCAAAGGCTTTTTTGTTATACTGCATGGTATGTCAAAAAGTGTTGCTCATCTTGATCTGCATCCAATCGCCAAAAACGGTCGAGCGATAGAAGAGGCTCTTTTAGAGCTTATGGACAACGCCGTTGAAAAGCGTCTTAGGTCAGCGGAAATTATCCCCGGCAAAGGGACGGGCCAACTAATGAAAAAGGTTAAAAAGTTTCTTGATCGTAAGGACATAAAAACAAAATATAAACGTATTGAAGTTGACACCAAAAACCACGGCCGGCTTTTTATACACTTTCGGTAGTGTCGAAAGGTATCTAGACATCTTTGAAGTAGGGCAACAGAGTAACAAAATAGTTGTCTATAAATGAGGTATAAACATTTATAAAACAAAAATCAGATACGACAATTTTCTTTGTGGCGTAAGAAAGGTAAAATACGGTCATTAATGTCTAGTTTTTAATTCAGTATGTCAAAAAAGAAAAAGCACAAGAAGAATAAGAAGTCTCATGTCGGACACGGGACGCAAGTGTCGGTAGCACCAAAAGCGGAGCAGTCAACAAATTTAAATGAAAATGAAGCGGAGGTAAAACTTCTGGAAGGGGTGGAGAAAATGATCGAGCAAGATAATGAACCAACAAATACCATTGATGAAACGATCAATTCTTCTTCCAAGGTTGAAGTTGGTCTGGACAGTGGGTCAGAAAACGGAACTGCCAGTGATGCTGTGGTGGTGAAAAAAGAGGAGCTAAAAGAAACAAAAGAAGTGACTGATGAGCGTAACACTATCCTTCATGATGGTGTTTCGAATTCAGCTCCCAATAATTTCGTTCCGTTGTGGGTCGGGATCATCGTAGGAGCAGTGTTGATGTATTTGTTTTTGTAAAACACAAAGACCTGTATCGTTGTTACCAGACAGGCTGTCACTAGGTGTGGTGGTTTGATATACTTTATTTATAATTTCTTATATGGCACATCTAAATTATTATCTTGATCTTTGCGTTGATACGTTTGTGGTAAATGACGGAGCGGTTTTGTTGCGTCTTCATGATAAATACAATGTTTGGATGTCTCCTGGCGGTCACATTGATCCGGGGGAAGACGCTAATGAAGCGGCCTTGCGAGAGGTCTGGGAAGAGGTAGGTCTTAAGGTGGAGCTGGTCGGTCCTTATGGATGGGAGAAAAGTGATACAGACCACAACAAGGACTTGGTTCCGCCGGTCTTTGTCAATCGCCACAAGATCACAGACACTCACGAGCACTCATCGTTTGTTTTTGTTGCCAGAAGTGAGAATAGAGACATCAAGCCACAGTCACCGGATGATATCAAAGCGGAGGCTGAATGTATTTGGGTGACCAAAGTAGAGCTTGAAGAACTGAACAAAACTGATGAGCGTTTAGGAGAAGATGTTTACCGCTACGCCATGACCGCTCTTCAGTTGGTGGGTAGGTAAGGTTTGGTCGGACGTTTATATGGAAAAGATTGATACAAAAAAAGAATCTGAAGAAATAAAAGCGCTCAGGTCCTTGGCGGAGCGTGAAATAAAGAAAATTGAGAAAATGCCCCAACCGGTGGTGCGGGTCTGCGGTCCGCTTTCGGCGGATAGTCAGGAGGGTTATGAGAGAAACACGGCCAGGCTGGTGTCAGCGGAGAAAGTTCTTCAGTCTAAAGGAATGAACGTCTGGACTTTTGGCGAAGCCGAGGAAGAGATCTTTGATAAGAATTATGATCATGGAAATATTTTTGATTATTTCCATAAACCGGTCTTTGAATCAGGACTGATAAAAGAAGCTTACTTTCTTCCAGACTGGAAGGGGTCAAATGGAGCTACTTTGGAAAGAAATATTGCTGATAAGGTAGGGGTGACTGTTAAGGAATTTACCGAAGATATGTTTTGATACTTTTGTTTCGGTTGGTATAATTTATATTGTTTATAAAATAACTTAAATTTATGTATAAATTACTTACATGTA
>CAYGKU010000054.1:0-4419 GCA_964350745.1 uncultured Candidatus Saccharibacteria bacterium
GAAATATCGAATTTTAAAAAGCCGTTCGTGATACAATTATGTCTATGAGAATTATGTTTGTAGGGGGAGGAACTGGTGGACACTTCTATCCTCTGATCGCTGTCACGGAAGCCATAAAGGACAATCCGGTAGATCCCGAACTGTACTACATCGGGCCTGACCCCTATGAACCTGAAGCTCTTAAACAACACAATATCACTTTTGTTAAATGTCCGGCCGGAAAACTGAGAGTATACGGATCCTTAAAGAACTTTACTGATCCCTTTAAGACCTTCTTTGGTATTTTTGTAGCGGTTTGGAAACTGTACGTTATTTATCCTGACGTGATCTTCAGTAAGGGTGGTTATACCAGCGTGCCGGTGTTATTGGCCGCTTGGTTTCTTAGAATTCCTGTCGTTATTCATGAATCAGATGTCGTTCCGGGAAGAGCCAATAAGTTGGCCAAAAGTTTCGCTAGGTATATCGGTATTTCTTATGATGATTCGATCCAATACTTTGATCAAGACAAGACCGCGCTGGTCGGAATACCGATCAGAAGAGCGATCAAAAATATTCCTCCGGATCCGTTTGCTGTCCTTGGCATACCAAATGATCTACCGCTCATCTATGTCACGGGTGGGTCAACCGGCGCGGAAAGAATAAACAATATAATTCTAAGAAGTTTGGGTCACTTACTGCCACATTTTAGGATCTTTCATCAGACAGGAGCGGCCCATCATAATGAGTTGTTGTTGACTGCCAAGTCACTTATAACCGATCCGGAAATGCAAGGTCGTTATTATCTTAAGGACAGTATCAGTGCTGAAGCGGTCAGCGCGGCTCTTAGTGCCGCCACCTTGATAATCACCAGAGCCGGTAGTACAACTTTGTCAGAGATTGCATTACATGGAAAACCTAGTATTGTAATACCGATACCCGAGGATATCAGTCGAGATCAGCGATCGAATGCTTATGCTTACGCTCGTTCGGGAGCCGCCAAAGTGATAGAAGAGCATAATCTCACTGAAACTTTGCTTACCACAGAAATTGACATTATCGTCAATAATCCTGAAATGTCAGCTCAAATGAGTCAAGCGGCCAGAAATTTTTCCCAAACCGGCGCGTCTGAAAAGATCGCTGATATCCTCATCAGTATTGGAACAGAACATGAGTCCTATAAACGATAAAAAAATAGTCACTCGTTTTGCACCGTCTCCGACGGGTTTTATGCATATTGGTAGTGCTAGAACCGCCTTATTTTCATACCTGTACGCAAAAAAACACAATGGTACTTTTATTCTAAGAATTGAAGATACCGACAAGAAAAGGGAAGTATCTGAATCGGCCGACCATATAAAAGAAGCATTGTCTTGGCTTAACATTTCTTGGGACTATGGCCCGGATAAACCAGGGCCATTTGGTTCTTGTATACAATCAGAAAGACTAGAGACATATCACGCTTACGCCCAAAAACTGATCGACAAAGGTCTGGCATATCCTGATCCATACACCGCCGAGGAGATCGCCGGTTTTAGAGAAGAGGCGCAAGCTGCTAAAAAGCCTTTCTTATACCGAGACCATCGACCGACTGAGTTTCAAACTTGGAACAAGACCAAACCACTTAGGCTAAAAGTGCCGGAGATCAAACGTTATGCTTGGCGCGACGTAGTGCGGGGTGAGCTTTCTGCCGGTGAAGAAATGCTTGATGATATCATTTTGATCAAGAGTGACGGTTATCCAACTTATAACTTTGCGCATATCATAGACGATCACGAGATGGGGGTGACTCATATCATGCGGGCTGATGAGTTTATCTCCAGTACTCCGAAGTTCTTGAGCATTTATGACGCGCTTTTGATACCGTATCCGGAGTTTGTTACTCTGCCACCGATCTTGCGCGAAGATCGCACCAAAAAACTGGGCAAACGAGACGGTGCTAAAGACATTATGGAATACAAAGAAGAAGGGTATCTACCAGAGGCGATGGTTAATTTCTTGGCTTTGACCGGCTGGAACCCAGGTACCGAAAAAGAAGTATTTTCTTCCAAAGAGTTGATAGCAGAATTTGATATCACCAAGATCCAAAAGGCCGGGGCCGTCTTTAATGAGCAAAAGTTACTATGGATGAACCGAGAACATCTATTGAGGTTGGATGATACAAAAAAGATCGAGTATGTTATAAACGCTTTACCGAACTCGATCAAAGAACTTTCCACCTATGGTGAGGAGTTGGGAGGGAAGTTGGTGCCGATCGTCCTAGAACGTACCCATACCGCCAAAGAGATCGCCGAAAATGCCGTAGCAGGAGAGTACGATTTTGCCTTTAAGGCGCCAAAATACGACACAGAGCTCTTAAAATGGAAAAAAGACCCTTCATCCAAAGAGGCTTTGCCGCGCCTTAAAAAAGCCTTAGAATTACTAAAAGGAGCAGATTTTTCAAGCTCAGAAAGCGTCAAATCAGCTATTTGGGATTACGCGGAAGAAGTGGGAAGAGGGGAGTTGTTGTGGCCTCTTAGAGTGGCGCTTTCAGGCAGAGAGCGTTCGCCGGACCCATTCACTATCGCTTGGATCATTGGATCCGCAGAGACTATTTCACGCATAGAGCAAGCTTGTGATAAAATAGGGGGGTGAGCACAAATAGAACGTTAGTAGCTTTTATTATTGGCCTCCTTGTAATACCCGCCGGTTTTGCGGTGAATTTCTCGTTGGCGGAGGCTCAGATGTCAGAACTCGAAAAACTACAAAGAGACATTGAGGACAGGGGAGACCGCTTGGCGGAGATCGAAGAAGAGATCGCTAAATTTGAAAGTCAGTTAAAAGAAGTGGGGGCGGAGAAACAGACCTTGCAAAAAGCCATCAACCAACTATCTTTAGAGCGCAAAAAAGTGCAGGCGGAGATATCACGGACTGAGAACATGATCAGTTCGACCGATCTTGAGATCAATAAATTAGTTTTGGAGATCGGTCGATTGGAGCGTGATGTGAATGATTCTAAATCCATTATCAGTGAGATAGTTCGTCAACAACATGAAGCTGATAAGGTTACTTTGGTTGAGCAGCTTCTTAAATACAAACACCTCTCTGAGTTCTGGGGAGCTTACGAGGACAACGAAGTGGTCAGGGATAGTATGTACGCTCATGTCAATGAACTGGGGACACTACTTAAACTTCTGGATGAAAAACGCGAGGCCAGTACTGAAAAACGCGATAGTCTTCTTTCGCTTCAAGATCAGTATCAAGATCAAAATATTGTTTTAGCCAATAATCAAAATGAACGATCTGAGTTACTTAAGGTCACTGAGAACGAAGAGAAGAACTATCAGATGCTTTTGGCCGAACAAGAAGAGGCGCGCGCGCAGATCATGAAAGAAATGCGAGAATTTGAAGCCAAGCTACAATTCTTCCTTGACCCTAATACCGTACCAACCGCCGGAACCGCTGTCTTTATGTGGCCACTTGATAACATCGTGATAACGCAGTATTTCGGTGGTTCAGAATTTGCCAAACGTAATCCAGGAGTCTATGGCGGTAGAGCTTATCACCCTGGAGTCGATTTTGGTACTCCAAGAGGTACTCCGATCAAGGCTCCTTTGGCCGGTACGGTAAGGGCTACTGGTAATACCGACGCGGTCCCTGGTTGTTACTCTTGGGGGAAGTGGACGCTGATCGACCACGCCAATGGTTTGTCGACCTTGTATGCTCACCAAGACCTGCAAAGTGTCTCTGCAGGACAAAAGGTGAATACCGGCGAGATCATCGGCTACACCGGCAACACCGGTTATTCGACCGGTCCGCACCTACATTTTACGGTGTATGCTAAAGAGGGTGTAAGTGTGCGCAAGTTTAACGAAATCAAGACTGTAACCAGTTGTGGTCCGGCTTCCACGCCGGTAGCCGCCTCTGATGCTTACCTTGATCCGATCGACTATTTGCCGGCCCTTTAAAGTATTTACAAATCTGCAATTTAGTGTTATAAATAATTACTTTCAATTTTTTAAGGAGAAAGGGAAGTGAACAGTACAACAACACCAAAATACACCGTTAACATAATCCCGCATAATCATCAGGCAGAAAATCGTGTGGGCATATGTAAAATTAATCATGATGGCTCATTTGATATAAAAGTGTCTGATCTTGGTGATCCACAAATGAATAATTTGCTTCTGATCAATACTCTTATCAATACTGTATGTCGTTTTGATGGTCAATCTGGTAACGATTTGATAATCAATAACGAACGTGAGTTATGTCAAAAAAGCGGAGTGAATTATCTGCGGTTCAGGAAAAAAATTACTGAACTGAAAAATCAATACACAAACAAGCAATAATCTTCTGACTTTTGATGTACGATTACCTCTAACGAACTAGGTTTTGTTAGAGGATCTTTTTTTGTTATCTGTCTTGATATAGCTGTATGCGCACATGATACATCTATCATGT
>CAYGKU010000054.1:4429-6844 GCA_964350745.1 uncultured Candidatus Saccharibacteria bacterium
GATATAAACGCTTAGAATCGAATTTTGGGCCTCGTATGGAGTAGAGTTTGCGTAAGTTGACCTAGGTTCAAGTAAGATGGTTTTTTACACTATAAGAGTATGATTTAGAGGATGTAGGGTACGTGCAGAAAAGTTTTTGGGTGGGTGAATTTGGATGGAATTTATAGAGGTGAGTTTGAGTGAAGGTTGTAGGGTACTAAGGACGGCAAAGACGAAGCCTTTGCCGTCCTTAGTACCACGTGAAATAAACAAAAAGGAATACCTCGACCCCTTGGTTGAACCAGAGACGATAACCAACTACATTTAAACAATGTTATGTCGCAAAAGATATATTGTGCGACATTGCACTATATTTAAATATGACCCTTTCTTTATCTTTATATTACCCTTCCTACCAACGATCAGAGCTTTCAGGTTAATAGCTCATTAATTAGTTTGTTATACTCACCATTAAGTTTGGTCAAGTGAATATTTTTTTGTCCCAGTCTGTTTAATCTATTTTTGATCTCCGGATGATTTTCTAAATAAGTTTTCAGTTTGTTAGGAATGATCTCATCTTGGGAAAAAATTTTTACAGCTTGATCCTTGAAATGTTCATTTAGTTTTTCTTTTAGAGCTGTATAGTGTGTACACCCTAAAATAGCTCCCCTCTCCCCTTGTCCCACCTCAATGATCTTGATGGTCATATTATGGGCTGTATCAAATTGACCGTTTTCTATCAGTGGCACCAGTGTAGGTGTTGCTTTGGCGTCAACGACAACATCAGCACCAAGCTTAGTGAATTCGAGTTCATATTTTCTGGATTCCACTGTTCTTCTAGTGCCGATCAGAGTGATGTTCTTTATCGAAGATTCCAGTACTGTTTCTATGGTTGGGATTATTACACCCAATATTTTTCGGTCAGGATAATGCTTTGTTAGAAATTTAATTTGTAGTTTTCTTAATGTTTCAGCTGAAGCGGTATTGCAGGCCACTATCACCAGCGCGCAATTACGCTCAAATAAGTACCTGACTCCTCTTTCGGTCAGGTCATAAATTTCATCTTCTTTTTTATCACCATAAGGTAGATTGGCGGTATCACCATAGAATTCGTAGCTATACTCCGGCAACTCTTGTATTACCGCCTTTAGAATATTGATCCCTCCAAGACCCGAATCAAAAAAACCAATCTTCATACACAGATCATTTCCCAAGCTTCACCAATTCCTCATAGTGTTTTTTCGATATAGGCATAACGGATAACCGGTTCCCTTTTTTGATCAAAGCAAGATCAGAAAAAAAATTATTTCGTTTAATTTCGTCTAAGGTAACGATGTGGTTGAATTTGGAGATAAATTTTAACGTCACGCCCAGCCAACGAGGGTCTTCTTTGGTAGATCCCGAGTCGTAGTGTTTGTTCTTTTTATCGAATTGTGTTTGATCCGGCTCTGCTCCTTTAATCACCTCCATCTCCCCCACTACACCAACAACTTTGGTGCTTGAGTGGTAGAACAGGGCTTTGTCGCCCACTTTCATTTCATCCCTGAACATGTTTCTAACTTGATAGTTTCGAATTCCATCCCAAAATTCCTCCCCGTCCTTTTTCAGATCATCAATTGAATATTCGCTCGGTTCTGATTTCATTATCCAGTATTTTTTAGACATAGTATTACTTCTAAATTTTATCACATACCATAGATACAAAAAATACAAACAGCATCCCAAGGGATGCTGTTTGTATGTGGAGAAAGATCTTGAGAATCCTTCACAGATAAAATGGTTCTGTGATGAGTTAGATATTCATGGCCAATGATCGATTCCAACAAGGGGCCGATGCATTCCATGGCTGTGTACCTTGCGTCTCATAGAGATGCTTGGCATAGGCCATGTTGTCATAAATATCATCAAGATCCAAATTCATAGTGACTGCTTTGTCATTATGGTAGCGTTTGTTGATCTGCATGACACCAGTGTCAGCTGGATCTACTCTACCCTTAAGCACACTACCATCTGCCAGTGTATGACGAAAACTTGATTCACATTTGGCGATTGTGATCATAACCGGAATATCACTGAAGTAAGAACGTACTATCTGCTCGGTCTCATGATGTGATGAGGCGAGAGTAGTCTCCCCTTCCTGTGATGTTTCTGTTATGTGACCATATGCCAATTCCGGAGGTGTGAAAGTGTGGATCGAAGTTACTGTCAAAACCGCAAGCAATACGGTGGATATAATAAGCCAATTGTCTTATCTAACAAATATCAGCAACTAAGCTGATAACCGAAAAATAATACCACATATTTCGGATTTTTATAATTATAGCATAATTTTGACTTTAAGTCAATTAGATAGGCGCCCTTGTGTCAAAATAAGTCTTATTTTATTGGTTTTATTGCGTGTCACTGGCTTGTTAAAGTAATGCTCTTTTCACTATT
>CAYGKU010000054.1:6854-7645 GCA_964350745.1 uncultured Candidatus Saccharibacteria bacterium
CGTGTCGTACGTCGGCGGGCCCATCGGGACGGTGTACGCCTCGAACGCCTCGGTCGCGATCTCCACGCCCTCTTCTTCGCTGTCATCTAACTGTTGTATATATATCATGGCGCCGTAAAGACAAGCATTTTCACCTAAAGTAGAGGTGGTAATGAACGGACAAGGTTCAAAGCCGTCCAGTATCTCGACGGTGTATTTTCTTATGTTCTCTATTTGGATCTTCGGATCACCTGTTATCATGGCTCCACCCAAGACGATCACTTCCGGAGACCAGTATAAAATAGTATTTTTCAAACCCTGTGCCAGATATTCTGCCAATTCATTCCAGACCATGTCTTCTTGCGGAATATCTGTGGGTTTTACTCCCATTCTCGCTTCAAGGCCGGTGGCTGATACTAGATTTTCCAGAGTGGGATTGATGTCCTCGCCAAGGATCGTTCGGTCAATATCAAGCACTTGATGACCCGGTTCAAAGCCAAAACTGGCATTATCTATCACTCCTTCTTCTATTTTTACACCACCAACACCACTACCGATTGTGTGATAGACCACGATATCCATTCCCTCACCCGCTCCCATAACCGCTTCACCAAGGCCGGCCAAGGCAGTATCGTTTTCGATATATACCGGTACTTTAAAATGTTTTGTAAGGTCATCGACTAGCGGTTTTTTGGCCCAATCTTTTAGAACAGTGTCGTTTTCTATACCAGACTTATCCTCCTTTAACAACCCCCTGATGTACATTTATCAAGCGTTATTAACACCCTTCATTCCCCTCAGGAAGTTTTCAA
>CAYGKU010000055.1:0-1246 GCA_964350745.1 uncultured Candidatus Saccharibacteria bacterium
CGACACATTTAGAACAATTCCCAAAGCGGCCAAGGTAGTCATAAGCGCTGTACCACCATGACTGATGAATGGCAAAGGCAAGCCGGAGAGCGGTGCTATACCCGCCATGGCCGCGATGTTCAAAAACGATTGGCAGACGATCAAGGTCATAAAACCAACCACCAGCAACATACCGAAAAGGTCGCCGGCCTGCGTGGCGATCTTAAAGCCCCTAAAGGTAAAGAAGGCTAGGATCAAAACCAGAATTGATGTCCCCAAAAAACCAAACTCTTCAGCATAAACAGCAAAGACCGAGTCTCCGATCGGTTCGGGTAGATACTCGAACTTTTGGATACTCTGTCCATACCCTCGACCAAAGGCTCCGCCGGAACCGATGGCGATCAAGGACTGTTGGATCTGATAACCACTACCAAGCGGGTCGTCTTCCGGATGCATAAAAGTAGTAAGTCGATCCATTAGATACGGCCTCATCGAAACCACGATCGTCAAAAGAACGACCCCCGCCAATCCCATAAGTAGTATATGTTTCCATCTAGCTCCAGCCGTGATGAACATAGCAATGCCGGCCATGGCCATTATCAGAAAAGTGTCAGTGTCAGGCAAAGATAAAGTGATAATTCCCACCACCGCGACCGCTCCCACAAACGGCAAAACGCCATACCGCCAAGTTTCGATCTGTTTGTGCAGTCCGGAAAGTAAGGTGGCCACATAGATCACAAAACCGATCTTTAATAATTCAGAGGGTTGGATCGTGGTAAAACCAACATCAAGCCACCTGGTGGCTCCTCCGTGAGACATACCAAGTCCGGGAATGAATACCGCCAAAGTCAATAATGTGGTGAACAAAAATATATAAAAGGCGTATTGTCGCCAGTTGCGATAGTAGATGTTGCTGGTAATAAGCATAGCCAAACCACCGCCGACGATCCCGAAGAAGAACTGACTGAAAGCCACCGAACCAAAACTGGCGCCGTCGCGAGCCAGTAGTCCAAGCGAAGCGGAAGAGAAGATAAAAAAACCCGCCACCACCAACAGTCCGATAATGATCAGCAAAATGGTGTCGATTGATTTGGGGGTGGAATTCTTCATTTTGTTTTAATTTTCTAAGATTGCTCCAGTATAACACCATGGTTTTGGTTATGTGTCTTTTGGTGTTCATTAAATTTTATTTGGCTGACCTAAACACAAAAAAAAAGAACATTACTCATGACACTCATATTTTTCCGGGCTTTAAGAAACATTAGAT
>CAYGKU010000055.1:1257-3352 GCA_964350745.1 uncultured Candidatus Saccharibacteria bacterium
CTCCCATGATAGCGGCGATGGCGCCAATGACCCAATATCGCATCGTCACCTTGTATGAGGGCCAACCAACAGCCTCAAAATGATGGTGCAGTGGAGCGATCCTGAAGAATTTCTTACCGGTGAGTTTGCGGTAAGTTATTTGGATGATATTTGATAGTACGGTAACCACCAAAAGAAGACCGATGATCGGCAAGAGGGCAATTCCCTTTCCTTCAACCAATCTGTCAGTCATCAAAACCACGACCGCCAAGGTCAAGGTGAGAGCCATCGAACCGGTTTCTGTCATCCAGAATCTGGCTGGTGGAATATTGAACCAAAGAAAGGCCAAAATAGCGCCGGTCACCATTACACAAAAGGCCGCCAGGTCAAATTGCGACTGCACCATCGCCACTCCGGCATAAGCCGAAAAAACAGTGGCAAACACTCCGCCGGAAAGACCATCAATACCATCTATCACCCCGCTGGCATAAAGAGCGTTGGTTAAAAGTACAAAAAACGGTATTATCCATATTCCGATCTCTATAGAATTGATAAGAGGCAGGCTGATACTGGTCACTTCTAGTTTGTCGTAGAACCACCAGCCGATAACAGCTGATAGTGTACTGACCAAAAGTAGACGAACACTCAAGCGCACCCCCCTACCCTCATGATGAACATCATAGTAATCATTTAAAAAACCAAAAGCCGCACCAATGAACAGTACACAAAACGGTATCCAAGTTTGAGAACGACTTAAGAAAAATATATCGTTAAAAAAAGGATTGTCGCTAATTATGGTCAACAGATATAGAATACCGATGGTTATAAACACACTTCCCCAGATCACAACTCCTCCCATGCGTGGAGTTTTGGTTTCGGTATCAGCTTTTAGGCGGTTAAACTCCTCCGCTTCGTGACCACCGAGAGCTTTTTTTCCGCCTTGTTTCTTCCAAGCTTTGTACTTAAATAAGTAATGAGTTACCACTGGAGTGATCAGAACACCGATAATAAACGCTAGTATGCCCGGAAAAAGTATTTTAATGATCAGACTGTCCATACAATATTATCTACTATTCGTCCTTTATTACTATCATATTCTTTGCTACTTCGATCATTTTTTGCACATCAGAAAAACGCTCACTTCTGGTAGACCCAAGAACTGTGACTATAACAGGACGATTGAAACCGGCATCAAAGATCACGGTCAAATTACCACCAGCCAGATCGGTGAAGCCGGTCTTTGAGCCTTTGATATTGGGAATATCGTAGACTATTTGGTTGGTGTTTCTGGCATCGTGATATTGACCACTCAGGTTATAAAAACGCTTGTCACTGATAATGGTCGACTCTAATATTTGCGGGTGGTTTTGGTGAATGTATTGCATCAAGAAAGTCACGTCTCTGGCGCTACCAAAAGCACCCGCCTGACTCTCCGAAATATCCAGACCGGTTGGGTTTAGGAATTTCAAACTATGTAATTGGAGCTCTTTAGCTCTGATATTCATTCCGTCCACAAACTGTACGACCGGATCTTTATCACCCAAAAGAGCTCCGACCGAGTCAGCCAAGGTGTAAGCGGCACTGTTGTAGGATGATATCAGAGCAAAATCAGCCAAGTCTTTAATGGCAAATTGCTCTCCCTCACTCAGGTCGCCACCACTTTGTTGCATAGCAGCCCTTCTTGAGACCGTAACCGGCGTATCGTTTTCTACCAATTCGTAAGCCAGAAGCGCGGTCATAAGCTTGGTTATTGATGCCAGAGGCAGGATTGTATCGGCCTCTTTTTGAAACAGAACTCTCTGTTCAGCCACATCCCAAACGAAAGCTGACTGTCCACTGATGGCAGGAGGATCAATATTTTTGATCTCGCTACTCACTTGTGCTTCCTGAGTAGCACTGACCACTTCTGTGACAATAGTGTTATTTTTGTCTTTTTTGAGAAGCATCATGGTATTTGGAATGATAAGACCACCAAAAAGACCCACAATTATTAAACTCAGAATTAAAAGCTGGGCTTTGACCGGAAAATCATTTTTCGGTTCAGAAACTCCTTCACGCTCTTCAATGATGTATTTTTCTTCATCCATAGATATTTATAGCATTTACCTACTTCTCA
>CAYGKU010000055.1:3362-7644 GCA_964350745.1 uncultured Candidatus Saccharibacteria bacterium
GTCTGGCAGTTCGTGTTTGTGAGTAATGCCCAGCTCTGCCAACAAGGTCGGAGTGACTGAAAATTCAAAGCTGTTGGTCTTGCTGTTGCGAGTGCGTTCGATCAACCCTCGTATCAGTAGGTTTCTTAAGATAAATGACGAATTCACTCCCCTGACTCGATCTATTTCTGGACGACTGATCGGTCCACGGTAGAGAATGATAGCCAAAGTCTCCGAGCCAGCCTTGCCAATATCAGCCTTTAGTTCATTTTTTCTAATAGTTTCAATGATCGGTGCCAGATCAGCGCTGATAGCCAATTGGATCTCGTCATCGGTCTCGATCAGTCTGGTAGCACCAGAGAGCAACCTCTCTTTTAGGGTTTGGATAGCAGAGGTCAGATCTTCTTCAGAAAGATCAAATAGTTTCATAACCACTCGCTTTTTCTGTGGCGACGACTTATAAAACAAAAACCCTTCAATAAGGATGTCCGTGGGCATGGGTGGATTATACCATATAATTATAGCCAACAACGCAGGGCGCTGTTGGCTATTGTTGGCTATTGTTGGCTACGAACCACAAGAATCGCAGTTGTAGTGGCGGTAGCCATTAAAGCAATCGGGACAAGCTCCTTTTCCTTGGTGCCAAAAGCACTCATCCAAGGTGGAACTTACCGGAATCATCTGGTTATTGACAACTTTTCCGGTACCATCGCAAGTAACACACTTACACACACCGCAACTAACTGGTACTTCTTTTTTTCTAAAGCCCACCATTTCCTGCTTACGATTTTCGTAGAACAGTTCATGTTGTTTTTGTCCCTCATCCACCGGAATCATCAATCGTTCACTGTCATTCATTTTTTCTTCCTCAAGATTTACAACAAATGCTAGTATAACATTTATTTTATATATGTCAACTGGAACTGTGGATCGGTTGGTCATGATCAATAATAACTAGGGATATTAGAACGTTCCAATTCGATCTCAATGTCAGAAAAATGTTCAGCTTGGGTAATTATTAGATTTCCCTGCTTGAAGAGTTCCAATACTGCCAAAAAACCTACGATCAAAACCTTTCTTTCCGGTTCGTTTCGGTGTAGCTCAAAGAAACTTACTTTTGAGAATTTAGCGATCCTAGACTGAAGACTGTCCATCATTTCAGCAAGCGATACAGTTACCTTGACCTGAGCTTTGGTCAGGTTGTCTTTCTTGGGAAGATTGTTCAGCACATCCAAGATATCGTCATGTAAGCCGGAGACCGTACAACGTTTATCAGGCAAGAAGACCGGTTCGCTTGGTGGCGTGAACTTTGGAGAATAAAGCGGCTTCTTACCAAAGGTATTTTGGATCGGTAAAGCAGCGTCTCTAAAGATCTGGTAGAGTCTAAGCCTCTCTTCCAGATCTTCGATCGAAGTCTCTTCCTCTTCGGTCAGATCAAGAACGGGTAGTAAGGATTTTGATTTTACCAAAAGTAGCGTGGCTGCGAGAGAGATGAACTGGGAGGTGTTTGGTAGTGACATTTCCTGCATTTCGCTCACGTGATTCATGTAGTCGTCGGTGACAGCGGCCAGAGAGATGTCGTTGATCAGGAGTTTGCGACGCTCGACCAACTCAAGCAGGAGTTCAAGCGGTCCCTCAAACACATTTGTCTTAACCTTAAATCCAAGTTGGTCTTTGCCTTTCATGATGTATATTTTAGCATGGCCCGAGGTGAACAAAATGTCCGGCGCCTTCGGCGCCGGGCATTTAATTCACTTTGTCCCACCTTTGAACCCTAACTATTCTCCAAATACTTCACCAGCATCCGCACCGGCTCACCGGTTGAACCTTTGGCTAGTTTATCGCTCGCAATACTTTCCATACGCGGAGCGATGTCGACATGCGCCCAAGGCACGTCCTTTGGAGCGAAAAATGACAAGAAGGTCGCCCCTTCGATCGTACCGCCCCAGCGAGCAAAGGTGGTGGAGATATTACTAACATCCGCTCGGTTACTCTTTAGATATTGTTTGTATTCATCCCAAAGTGGCAAAGGCCAGACGTAGTCACCACTTTGTTCACCGGCTTCTTCCAGTGAGTTTCTAAGCGTTTTGTCGGTGGTCAGGATCGCACTGGCGTGTTGCCCCAGCGCCACCAAAGCCGCTCCGGTCAAAGTAGCGACATCAATGATAGCTCGCGGAGAATACCTTTCTGCGTATGTCAGTCCATCAGCTAGGATCATGCGTCCCTCGGCATCAGTATGCAGTACTTCAATGGTCTTTCCGCTCATGGAGGTCACGATATCTCCTGCTCTCATAGCATCATCTGAAATTGCGTTTTCCGCTGCCGGTACCAAAGCCACGATATTTTTCTTGAGGCCAAGTTTGGCCGCGCAAGCGATACTGGCAAGCACGGTCGAACCACCAGACATATCAAGGTGCATGTCGTGCATGGCGCCAGTTGGTTTTACATTCAATCCGCCGGTATCATAGGTAATTCCCTTACCCACCAAGACCACCGGTTGCTTATCTTCGGGAATTTTCTTACCGGTCGCTTTTCCGGCTCCCCAGTATTCAGCCACGATAAATTTGGTCTCACTTTTTGTCCCCTGCCCCACTGCTAGAAGTGCTCCCATTTTCAGTTTCTTCACTTCTTTCTGGTCCAGTACCTTAACCGTCATTTTTGTGCCTTTAGCCAACTGAAGAGCCGCTTCCCCGAGGTCGGTCGGCGTCATATCAGAGGCCGGAGTATTGGCGATATCCCGCGCTTTGTTGACATACCCCCCTACTATCTGTCCACGCACCAGTCCCTTTTTGGCCTCGGCCCCGATTTCACCACAAAGCAGGATCTCACTTAATGGTTTTTTGGGATCAGGCTTTGATTTGTATTTGGTAAATTCATAATGCGCCAAAAGCAGATTCTCGACCAAGGTAGAAGCCAGCCACTCCTCGCCATATTCCTCAAGTTTAGGAAATGTCTTGTGTGGAAAACTGATAGCCAAATGCTCAATACCGTGTGCCTTGACCGACTGAACCACAGAGCGGATCAGCGTCCGAAACGCCCGTGCGTCAACTTTGTCCCATTTTCCTACTCCTACCCGATATTCCAGCACATCGTCAGTGGTCTCTACCAAGCGGTGCCAGGTCTTAGCGTCGTCGGTAAATACCAAGCGACAATACTTGGCGGGTGCGTCTTTTAATTCTTTTTTTAACGTGGTGATCTTTAACATATGCGAGACAGTATAGCACTTTCATTTGGTTTTTATAAATGGGCATAGCTTTGATTGACTTGGTGGTATGATTTTGTTATTTTTGGGGCGGAAAGAGCTTTACTATTTTCTTTTCAAGAATCATTTTCTAATTTAATTTTTAGAGAGAATTACGATGCCACCTAAGAGAAGTAATGGAAACAAAAATTATTTTAATCAGAAACAGCGTCAAAAACTAAATCTTTCATCTAATACACCCTCAGTTTATAAGGGTTTTGGAAAAAGAACAATTCTTAGCGTTAGAAATGGTGTAATACAAAAAACCTGAAATTATCTCTTTCCAAACCGGCCTTAACCCAAGTATCCACATACTTCGGTTAAGGCTTTTTTATTGTTGATAGTCAAGGTTGACTTCTATGATCAGTTTGCTATCTTAGCTAGTGGCAAGGACGTTCTTTAGAAGTATTTATTGAGCGTGCTTCGCTATGTATCTTTTTTTAACCATTGTTTTTTACGAGGAAACAAAAGATGACAGCAGAAAAAATTGAGCAAACAAACGTTGACCAAAGCCAAATGACGACAGGTAGCGGTCAAGACGACACTATCAAGAAATCTCCGGTAGAAACAGGCGTCCAGGCTGGACGAAAGACCACCGGTGCTGAAAGCACCAAATAACTGACTCCGCCTTCGTAAGTAAGACCTAGCAGCAAGACCCCACAGTATAATCGTGGGGTCGCTTTTTTATATAATTACAAGCACCCACTAACAAAGAATACCAAGGGTACCTCTCAACGACTCTGTCCCGAGGGGTACCTCTGGTGTTTTTGTCTTTCATATTAAATGAAAAGGTCGGCAGCTAAAGCTACCGACCTTTTACTTTCCAACTCTACCTCTAAGCTCTCCTTCTATTCTTCTTATAACTAATTGACATTATTTTAGATACATAGTATTAATACTGTGTAGTTCTTTGAAATTTCTTTAATAAAATGAGGTGAAAAATGAAAGAAGTATATGAAGTGTTGCAAAAACTAATTAGCATAAACACTGTCAGTCATAGATCGACTAGGGAAATTGCGGATTATATAAGCAATTATCTTGATTAATTTGGTTTCAGTATTG
>CAYGKU010000056.1:0-7372 GCA_964350745.1 uncultured Candidatus Saccharibacteria bacterium
TCATTGAATTTGCTTGCTCGATCGGCATCCCCCAAGCCTACACCAAGATCCTTGAGCTCAACGGTCTAGCCTTTATGGAAAGACAGTGGTTTATCTTGGTCTACACCATCGGCTACATGATCGATGACTTTATAGTCTTTGGTCTGGCTATTTGGGGTTATTCTCGCTTGCAAGCCCACGGAGGAAGATATGCCCAGCTATCTCTTCTCATTGGTGGTATTCTTATGATTATATTAGGTAGTCTTTTAGTACTAAGACCTGACTTATTAGTTTTATAGTTTAATTTTATGGATATTGCGCAAATTTTTCAGTGGAGTGTTTTTCTCATCATGTCACTGTTCGTTCTGATCAGAGGAGCTGATTACTTGATCGACGGCTCCAAACAGATCGGCTTCAGTTTGGGTATCAAGCCACTCATCATCGGAGTCTTTATCGTCGGTTTTGGTACTTCCTTGCCTGAGCTAGCCTCTTCGATCGCCGCCATCATGCAAGATCACACCGAGATCGTGATCGCCAACGTCGTCGGGTCAAATATTACAAATATTCTACTCATTATCGGTCTGACCGCTTTTTTGAGTCGTGGAATATTCATCAAGCAGGACCTACTGAAGTCCGAGCTACCGATCTTCTTTATCGCTACCCTGCATTTTGTCTTGATCATTATGGATGGAGTGGTTGATAGGGTAGAGGCCTGGCTCCTACTTGGTACCTTTGGTGCCTACACCTGGTATATTTTCAGTGACGGCAAGGCCGAAATCGATGAGGAAGAACTCAAGATGCGAAAAAAGCTTACCTACAAACCATTTCTGCTGTTTGTCGGAGGGCTCTTGGCGGTATTGGCCGGCGCGAACTACACCGTGGAGATGACCATCAATATCGCCACCGCTTTTGCTATCCCGATCGGTCTGGTGTCTATTTTGGCGATCGCGATCGGTACTTCACTACCGGAACTCATGGTCTCACTGCGCGCGGTCAAGACCGGCGATACTGCTTTAGCGATTGGTAATATCTTTGGTTCCAACGCTTTCAACATGCTGATGGTAGCCGGTATCCCCGCCGCCATCACTCCACTTATTGTGGATGAGGTTGTTATGAATCTCGGTCTTATGATCCTTATTGGCGCTTCAGCTATTTTATTTGTGGCCGGTTTGGCCAAACAGATCCTCCGCTGGGAAGGCTTGATGATGCTTTTCTTCTTCGGTTTCTTCTTGGTGAAATTGATAGAGTATGTGTAGCATGTCGTAGATGGGATGATCAAACAAAACACAAAGCCCCGCCAGCTTCGCTGGCGGGGCTTTGTGTTTTCCCGGTGTTTAGGGTATAAGTACCTCTGGCAACTGGTTTAAGATCACATATTCGGAGGGTAAAAAATGTTTGCACTTTCAATCTTCATACTGGTAATTTCCTTAGTGTTCTTCTACATAGGAATTCAATTTCCCAAGATATTCAAAGGTGACCTGAGTAGTTCAGAAGTAAATGTTGTCTTGCTCCTCTACCAGAAGACAGCTCTCTTTTTTATAAGCATTGCTTACCTCATAATACTGATCGCTGTTATTTTTCAAGTATACGAATACAAGGATTGCATGTAAGGAAAATTTTCACCACTTGCCACCGGTCAGTATAAGACCGGTGGCTGATTTTGTTTTGTCTAAACGATCACATATGTTTAAAAGCAAGTTTTGACCAGATACCACCAAGGACCGCCAGCTTCGCTGGCGGTCCTTGGTGAGAATTTCTTGACCTTATTCAATTCGGGTGTAACATAACATTTGTTAAATTGTTACGTACAGGAGAAAATCATGGCTATTGGCTTAGTGATCTTATCGCTAATAATTTCTATCGTTCTTTTTATTAAGGCATTCGAAAGTACTCCAAAATATGGAGTCAGCTTTGTTTCTAATATAACCCTTTCCTGGGTTATTATCTATAGCTCGCTCATAATCCTTGCGATTTGTACTTTATCTTAATGGAGGTAAATATGTTATATGCAGTTATGGCAGTATCAGCCGCTCTTGCAACTGTGTTTTTTATCATGTTGATGAGAGAATATATATTCATGAGGAAATATGGTAAGAAAAAAAATCCTTACGAAAGCTACATACAGACAATAAAAACAGGGCGATACTTAGACCTTTTTGCAATCTGTTTTATCATTTTTTTGGTGGCACTTTTACTCACATTGCTTCGCTAGTGTTTTAATAAACCCACCTACACAAAGTAGGTGGGTTATATTCTATAACCAAAGTGTCTATAAACCTTAAAACAACCCCTCAACCACCACCTTCACATCAGCTCCATCAGCCTTGCCTTGGAGCTTTTTTATTACCGCTCCCATCAGCATACCCATCTTGGCCTTGTCTTCGATGCCTAGCTCGGCTTTTAGCGCCTCCGCTACGGGTCTGATCTCATCTTGACTCATCATGGTCGGGAGGTAGGACTCAAGGACCACCAACTCTTCTTTTTCCGGTACGGCCAGTTCGGGACGATTAGCTGCCTCAAACTGCGTGATGGATTCTTTTCTTTGTTTGGCCAAACGCTTGATCACAGCGAGAGTTTTGTCGTCCTCGAGTTCGTCTTGGGGAGTTTTGCCGGAAGCGACCAGTTCGTTGGTGCAGGCGGTCATAATACTGCGTACAGTACGTAGTCTTACCTCATCTTTGGCCTTCATAGCCTCTTTTAAGGAATTCTTCAGTTCGCTGTGAATAGACATATATTTTAAAATAAATAATTATTACCAAATTATATTAGCATATTTTTAGTCATTTTTTCGTTATTAATCAGCCCTCTAATTCCACTACTGGATGACATTCAAAATTACCATGAGACAAAGATGAGAAAGCTGAATTGATATGAACACCAAAGAGGATTTAGAATCAAGTCTCAGGACAATTTTATTGTCTTATGTAGTGGAATTAGGGGGTTGGTTAATTAGATGATAAACTGATGCATACTATGGAAAACATACAGATCCTTTTACTTATCCTGCTTTTGGTCATTACCGGCATCTTGGTCTACGTCTTTTTTATTCGCAAAGAGAAAAAGCCGGAAACCAACGAAAGCATGCTTCTAATGCAACAACAGATCCAAGACCTGACCAAGACCATGCGCGAGCAGATGAACGAAAGCAATCGTCTGGTCCAAGAGGGAAGCCGTATGCAATTTCGGGAGAGTAAGGAGCTGATGCAAGAGATCAACAAGGACGTCAATGAACAGATCAGGAACATTCAAGAGAGCATCAGTCAGAAGCTGCTAGGAGTACAAAAACACGTCTCAGAGGTGAGCGAGAGCTCTAAGCAAGTATTTGTGGTGGCGGAGCAATTGCAGAATTTGGAAAAGGTCCTAAAACACCAAAAACAACGGGGAAATCTGGGTGAGGCCAGTCTGCAGCTGGCCCTTGAAAATATCTTGCCGGTCGGAGCTTACAAACTACAGTATCAGTTTGAGGGCGGGGAAGTGGTAGACGCGGTAGTGATGACCAAAGATGGGCTAATACCGGTCGATGCTAAGTTCTCTCTCGATAACTACCGCCGACTGGTAGACGAAAGTGATCCTAAACGCCAAGAGGAATTGGAAAAGGAATTTAAGAACGACCTCAAGAAACGCATCGACGAGACCGCTAAGTACATAAGACCAAAGGACGGCACCCTGCCTTTTGCTTTTATGTTCATACCGGCGGAGGCAATTTACTATGATCTGTTGGTCAATGAGGTCGGTTCGGTAAAGGTGAACACCCGCTCTTTGATCGATTATGCCTACAAAGACAAAAACGTGATCATTGTCTCACCGACCACCTTTGCCGCTTATCTGCAATCAGTACTTTACGGTTTTAGGGCCTTTAAGGTGGAGGAAAGTGCCAAGGAGATCCAAAAGAACGTAGAGAAGCTATCACGACACCTCAACGCCTACAACCAATACTTTGAGAAAGTGGGGAACAGCCTCGGCACGACTGTAGGGCATTATAATAACGCCAGCAAGGAGCTCGGAAAGATCGACAAGGACGTGGTCAAGATAGCCGGCGAGGGAATAGGTCATGAGACTCTGACCTTGGATAAACCGGTGAAAGTTGAGTAAATTTGGCTTTTAGAAAAGCCTTTAGATTAACAAGAGGCCGTCTCAAGTATAGAAAGTTATCCACAGATTGCTTGCAATTATGGTGGATTGTGGTATACTAAGATCAAGATTATTTTGAACAATCCTATTTTTGATGGGAGGTGTATCATGAGTTCCTTAGTTCAAAAAACAGATAACAACGCTTCTCAGATTGGTAGAATTCTACAAGGAATAAGTAGGTTATTCAACTTCTGTATTCATGGTAAAGGATATATTATGTTTTGCACTTCAGTGTACATCATAGTTCACGGTGGAGAACATAGAGGTAGAATCAGAAGCTCTGTTTTCTACAGGTTTGTTTCCAGATATGGTTTTATAGACTCTTTATCTAGATACTTAGTTTGGATATTATTTATTCCAATAAATTGTTTCTTAGATATTGTTTTCTTCTTTAGAAGTCTAATTATAAAATTATTCTTCAAAAGAGATATTCCTCTACAATTTCATCATTGCAGAGACTGTCACCAAGACGAGCAAGCCTTTATACCACCAGACGATTGGTCGGGCACGCGATGCATTGTCTGGAGAAATGTCTTCAAATTCTGGAGATGATATGATTTATTTTTATTAAGCACCTTAGCTTTATTGCTCAAGGTGCTTTGTTTTATTATTCATCCATAAAACCTTATAAATTGAGGTTTCTAACGTGATATCTACAAACCATTGCTTTTTTTAGCGTTTTCTTGTACTATACCCGCACTATGGCAACAAATACAGCTAACAAAGAAGCTTTCGCGGTTATAAAGACTGGCGGAAAGCAATACGTAGTCTCTGAAGGAGACGTTATTTTGGTGGAACTTTTGGGTGATTACAAGGAAGGTGATAAGGTTGAATTTAATGAGGTTTTGATGACCGATGATGGTTCAAAGGCCAATATCGGCAATCCTCACACCAATTCTAAAGTTACCGCTACCTACCTAGGTGAGAAAAAAGGACCAAAACTTACCATTATCCGCTACAAGGCTAAAAGCAACCGCGACCGCCGAATCGGTCACCGTCAGCATTACGCTCAAGTGAAGATCGAGTCTATTGGGTAAGGAGGTTTGATAGAAGGAGATAAAAAGAGCGGCGCCGTAGGCGCCGCTCTTTTTAATCTCTACTTCTAACCCCCCTAGGTCCACCTCGGGAAGATCATTCAAGTTCTATTTCTAAGAGCATTCTTGATAGTTTCCGGATCAGCGTACTCAAGTTCGCTACCGGTAGAAAGACCACGTCCGAGGTGGGCAATCTTGATACTCTTGCCCTCGCCATTTATTTTGGTGACCATATTCTCCACATACCTCGCTGTATTCTCTCCATCGGGATTAACCGCAAAACCCAAAATAACTTCCTTCAAACCCTCGCTACCACGCTCTTCAAGCACATTACGCAAGATACCACCGCGCAGGATCTTTGAATTATCAATATCGGTAAGTAGGGGAACAGTCCCGCCCAAAACGAAATACAATCCCTCATACACCCCGCTTTTTTCAATAGCATCGATATCGCTGTCCCGCGCTACCACCAGTAGTTTTTGTTTATTGCGATTTTGATCAAGACAAATACTACAAAGATCACTCCTATCACCATAACTGGATTGCGTAAAATACCTCCTACAGCCGTGACACTCACTAACAGACCCAGAAAGGGTAGATATCAGATCCGACAACTCCTTTACATTTTCCTTGTTGAGGGTAAGGACATGAAAAGCAAACCGTCTGGCTTGGCGCACGCCGACGCCAGGAAATTTTTCAAAATAGGCTACTAGTTTATCAAGTGGTGTCATGTAAGATGGTAGGTATTAAAAATCGTCACCACCTCCACCCCCTCCCATACCGGCGTGATGAGTATCAAGGTTAAGAAAGCGCACATGTTGACCGTCAAAGTATAACTCCGCCATTCCTACCGGTCCGTTACGGTGTTTTTCGATCATGATCTCGGCAATATTTGGTCTGTCTGACTCTTTATCGATCTTATCTTCACGGTGATCGAACCGGAGTCACGCAGGTCAGACAAGCGGGGTTTACCGCCACGCTGCTCCACCGCACGAGAGAGCTGAGACAAAGCAATGACCGGTACATCTAGGTCACGTGCCAGAATCTTCAATGAGCGGGAGATCTCGGTCACTTGTTGAGTCATGGAGTCACTGGCCTTGGTAGAAGTAGGGGACATTAACTGAAGGTAGTCCACGATCAAGAGGTCGAGGCCGTGTTCGTTCTTAAGTCGGCGAGCAGCCGAACGCATCTTCAAAATATTGTTGCCGGCTTGGTCGTCGATATGTATCTGTGCTTCTGAGAGTTTGGCCATGGCTTGTTGCACCGCCTCAAACTCTTGG
Organism: uncultured Candidatus Saccharibacteria bacterium; assembly: GCA_964350745.1. Taxonomy (GTDB): domain Bacteria; phylum Patescibacteriota; class Minisyncoccia; order Phycocordibacterales; family UBA918; genus OLB19. The sequence goes on from CAYGKU010000056.1 coordinate 6,425, forward strand.
TCATTAGACAGGCGTCCGGTGCGTAGTTTCCAAGAGTCTACACCAGCTTCGGCCGCCAACATACGATCGACCAACTGCTGGTCACTCATCTCGAGCGAGAAAATACCAACTGAAGAACCAAACTTCAAAGCGGCGTTACGAGCTACGTCAAGCGCAAAAGTAGTCTTACCCATGGAAGGACGAGCGGCCAGAATGATGAGGTCAGATCGCTGAAAGCCCGCCAAAACGTTATCAAGAGCGGTAAAGCCGGACTGCACGCCGCGTTTTTCGTCTTGGTTGGCGCTGAGGTATTCAAATCGCTCCCAAGCCTCGGTCAGGGAATTGCCGATGGTTTTGAACTTCTGAGCACTGGGGGACTGGGTGGCGTGAAAGATCTTCTTTTCCGCTTGATCCAACGCTTCGTCCACGCTTTCCGGGTCAGAGTAGCCGATCTCAGCAATATCGTCGGCGGCATAGATCAGACCTCTAAGGGCTGATTTTCCTTGCACCAACTCGGCGTAATAGTGGGCGTTGCCGGCAGCCGGCACGGTCTCGATCAATTCGGTAATGTAGCTGGGGCCGCCAGCTCTTTCCAAGGTGCCGTTAGCCTTTAGTTTGGTACTGAGCGTGACCACGTCGATCGGATCACCTTTCGCAAAAATGGCGGTGATACCTTCATAGATGACACGGTGTTTTTCCGCAAAAAAACTTTCCGGATAGACTGTCACCGACACGTCATGCATCACGTCAGGCTTTAAAATGATCGCACCCAGCAACGCCTTTTCAGCGTCGATATTGTGGGGTGGGGTACGAAGCGAACGGTTTGTTTGATTGGGACTTGCCATAATGTGGCCTATTATATCATGTTTGAAGATTTAGATAATGATTGCGATTATTTCTGGAAGTTAGGGCGCCTTGAATTCAACCCTGAACTGCACCAGGTTCCATTCCTAAAACAAAAACCTCGTG
>CAYGKU010000057.1:0-7267 GCA_964350745.1 uncultured Candidatus Saccharibacteria bacterium
GAAATTGTTATATGCATAGATCACATATAAGACCAAGACCGCCAACAACCCTAAAATTATCCAAGTTCCCATAAGTTTGTTATTTAAAAAATTATATTAATATTTAATTGTCTGTAATTATACCATAAAACAAAATGATAAACAGAAGAAATGAACAAAAACACGGCAAAGCCGTGTTTTTGTTCATTTCTTCTGTTTTGTAGTTAATTTTGCGTCGTCTTTGGGGTTTAGTACATTCCTCCTCCCATTCCGCCCATACCACTCATGTCTGGCATGGCTGGTTTGTTTTCTTCCGGTTCGTCAGCCACAGCACACTCTGAGGTCAAGAAGATACCGGCTGCTGAAACGGCGTGCTGGACACCGGCGCGCTCTACTTTGACCGGATCGATGATACCGGCTTTGATCATATCATCTACCATCTCGCCTTTAGCCGCGTCGTAGCCGGCGTTACCACCCGCTTCTTTTACTTTTTGCACGATCACCGCTCCATCCACCTTTCCGGTGTTGTCAGCAATTTGCTTGAGCGGGACTTCAAGTGCCTTAAGCACGATATTGTAACCAACCAACTCTTCAGCACTAAGCTTTTTCTTGGCCAAAATACTCTCTTCTACGATCGCCGCTGCTCGAGCAAGAGAAGTTCCACCTCCTGGCACAATTCCTTCTTCGATCGCCGCCTTAGTGGCGTTGACCGCGTCCTCGATCTTTAGTTTTAAGTACTTCATTTCGGTTTCGGTGGCCGCACCTACTTTTATTACCGCTACTCCACCGGATAATTTGGCAATTCTCTCTTCGTATTTTTCACGATCGAATTTGGAAGTGGTGTTTTCCAGCTGGGCTTTAAGAGCCTTCACTCGGTCCTCGATGGCTGATTTTTCACCAGCTCCGCCCACGATCACAGTATTGTCCTTGGTGGACACTACTCGATCAGCTTTTCCAAGTTGCGCGATCTCAGTTTCTTCAAGCTTGGCTCCTAAGTCTTCAGAGATCACCTGCCCACCGGTAGTGACCGCAATATCAGCCAACACCTCTTTCTTGCGGTCGCCGTACCCAGGAGCCTTGATGGCTAGGACGGAAAATCCTCCTTTTAGCTTATTGACTACAAAGGTCGCCAGTGCTTCTCCTTCCACGTCATCGGCAATGATCACCAGCTCTTTTTTGCCGGTCTGTGCGATCTTCTCAAGTAGTGGCAAGATCTCCTGAACAGACGAGATCTTTTTGTCGGTGATGAGGATCTGCGCGTTCTTGTATTCAGACTCCATTCGCTCCGGATTGGTCACCATGTATGGAGACACATAACCCTTATCAAACTCCATTCCCTCGGTCAGATCGGTCTCGATACCAAAGAATTGCGATTCTTCTACCGTCACCACTCCGTCCTTTCCAACCTTATCAATGGTTTCAGCGATCTTTTCACCCAATTCCTGACTTTCAGCTGAAATAGTGGCTACTTGCTTGATCTCATCGACTGAACTTATCTGGGTGGACATACTTCGCAAAGCTTCGACCACGTCGACTGATGCATGCTCCATACCGGCGCGCACCGCCATGGAGTTTAGTCCCATGGTAGTTCGTTTCAATCCTTCGGTCACCAAAGCTTGAGTCAGGACGGTGGCGGTGGTAGTACCGTCTCCGGCCAGTTCGTTGGTCTTGTTGGCCACCTCTTTGATGATCTCCGCCCCCATATTCTCGAACTTGTCGCTCAAAGTTATTTCCTTAGCGATAGAAACACCATCATTGGTGATGGTCGGACCGCCAAAACCTTTATCCAAGACGACATTTCGCCCTCGCGGACCCAAGGTCACCTTTACGGCATCTGCCACCGTATCCACTCCTTTCTTCAACTTTTTCTTTACTTCTTCTCCAAAAATCACTTGTTTAGCCATAAATAATGATGAATATCAATAATTAGTTAGTAAAAATTCCTAAGATACTAGATTCTGACACGATAAAGTATTCTTTCTTGTCTATCTTTAACTCATCATAGCCGTATTTTGAAAATACCACTCGATCTCCCTCCTTTACTTCCATTGGTATTCTCTTTTCTCCATCTTCATCCCATTTTCCTGCCCCTACCGCAACCACAATTCCTTGTTCTGGTTTTTCTTTCTTGGCTGAATCAGGAATGATAATACCTGAAGGCGAGGTCGTACCCGCTTCATCATCCGTCAGCGGTCTAACTACCACCCGGTCTCCTAAAGGCTTAATTGGACTGACTTCTGCTTTTGCTTTTTCTGACATAGATAAATAAATCTAAAATAATAAAATTAATAAAATCTTGTATTTTGGTAATCGATCTCTTTAAAGGTCTAACCACGTCAAAAAAACATCAATCATTACCTCCGTGGTGCCAGTATTATAAATTATAAAAAGTTCATGTCAAAATTTGTCAGTTTTTAGAAAAACAAATAAACCTGTAAACAAAAACGGTCACCCGGAAACCTAACCTGATACCGATATAAGTGTAGACAAAGACATGGGTTATGTTATACTTATGGTGCATCTGTAGCCCGTCGGCATAAGATGCACTCCAATATTAAATTAGGGAATATCCCGACCTTCTTATGTGTAAACATTGACATAAGAAGGTTCTTTTTTTATTTATCCCCGCTACCTTTTCCCCGACCCAAGCACTATTTCTCACCCGCTTGCTTTTCACTCTTCATTTTGATACTATTTCCAGCACATGGAATTCATACAGACAGTGCAACCGGCGTTGCCATACATTCAAGTAATTCTCTCCATCCTGCTTGTTGTTGCTATCCTACTGCAACAACGAGGTTCTAGTTTGGGTGGAGCGTTTGGTGGCGACAACTTCAGCGCGACTTTTCACAAACGTCGCGGAGCAGAACTATTTTTGTTCAAATTCTCAATAGGAATCGCTATTCTGTTTGTTTTGGCTACTTTTTTGAACGTGCTACTGTAATAGATCGTTAAAACAACTACTTTATAAAATCATAATTTTGTAGTGTAGTTGCTTTTTGACCTGGTCTTCATGTATGTTTTTATAGACTTATCCGTCTGTTATATAGTATCTCATGCACTTTAAACGTTTTTCTCCGATAGACAGGATCGTCGGACTAATTGAAAACCAAAAGCCCAGTGACCGCCTGATCATGCGTGTACTGTTTTTTGCTGTAGTCATCAGTAGTGTTTATTTTCTTTTATCAATAAACAAAGCTCATACTATCTCCGTTCCTGCCAATGGTGGCAGTTTGGTCGAAGGAATAGTAGGTATACCGAGATTTGTCAATCCGGCTTTGGCCATCACCAGAGCTGATCAAGACGTGACTGCCCTGATCTATAGCGGATTAATGAAGATAGACCAAAACGGATCTCTGGTAAATGATGTAGCGGAAAGCATTTCTCTTTCTGAGGATAATCGAGTCTACACCATAAAGCTAAGGCAAGACCGGAAATTTCACGATAATACTCCAATAACCGCAAAGGATGTTGTCTATACTATGGAATTGATAAAGGACCCTGATCTTAAGAGTCCTTTGCGCGGCAATTGGACGGATGTTCAAGTGGAGGAGGTAGGTGAATATGAACTCAAGATCACCTTGAACGAGGCTTATACTCCTTTTGTGGAGAATTTTACCTTAGGTATTATGCCCAAACACATTTGGAGCGACCTACCAATAGAACAACTTCCTTTTAGCCAATATAACACCGAACCGATCGGTTCCGGACCTTTCGTCATCACTACTACCCAAAGAGACGGTACCGGACTGATAAATGGTTACACCCTCAAACCTCATGACAGTAATATTGATCAGGCTAATTTGGCTACTATAAACTTACGTTTTTTTCAAAATGAAAGCCTGCTAACAGAAGCTTTTCTTAATAAAGAGATCACCAGCACCATCTTCTTGCCAAGAGAAGAGATCTCAAAACTAGATCCTGAAGATACTCAGATCGTAACCAAACCTCTACCCAGAGTCTTTGCGATCTTTTTGAACCAGAACAAATCACCTGCCCTCCGTGACAAATCAGCCAGAGAGGCCTTGAACGTCGCTATTGATAGGCAAATGATCGTAGAGAAGGTACTTGGTGGCTATGGCGTTCCCACAACCAAACCTATCATTGAAGACTATAATAAGCTAAAATTATCTGATACCGAGCAAGAAGTAGCTTCTAGCGAAGAGACCAGAACCGCCAAAGACATTCTACTGGACGGCGGCTGGACCCAAGACGAGATTGGTTTGTGGGAAAAGAAAATTGATGAATCTACCGAGACTTTGAGTGTGACCATTCGCACCAATAATTCAGAATTATACAACGCCATCACCTCGATCATTGCCTCTACTTGGCGAGAACTTGGTGTTGAAGTACAGGTCGAACAGTACGAACAAGCTGGTTTGACCGAGTCCGTCATCAGAACCAGAGATTTTCAAGCCCTGCTTTTTGGAATAGACATAAACAGAACACAGGACCTTTACCCGTTTTGGCACTCATCGCAAAAGAATGATCCCGGTTTAAACATTGCTCAATATACAAACAAGGACGTTGATCAGTTGCTGGAAGAAGCCAGAAAGACGACCAACGAGAGCGAGCGACAAAAAATACTGCGTGAGACCAGCGATCTGATCAGCGAGGAAGTTCCGGCAATATTTCTTTTTGCTCCCAGCATTACTTATGTGATAGACAACAATATCAGGATCGCTCCGATGAATGCTCTCGGTATACCCTCAGACCGTTTTATGAATGTAACGAAATGGCATGCCAGCACAGAGAACATTTGGCCAATTTTTCAGAATAAATTGTAAATTAAATTATAAATATAGTATGAAGTTAATAAATTAAATATGAAATCAGAATCACAAGAAAACAGAAGACCGACCAGAAAAACAGCCCACAGGAATCGCAATAACGCGACCGATCCCAAAACAGCTCGTCGCAATCACCAGAGCCAATCCGGCGTCCGCAAGACCGGAGGTGGAGGTCCTCGTGCCAAAAGCGGCAACAGACGACGACCACACCAACAACGCAGGCGCAGCAACACTGCCCCTGCCCTGACCCACCGCATGACCACCACCACCGAAAAACACCCGATCATTCCTGAGGTTACCGACGAAGACACCGTACGCGTGATACCGGTTTCCGGCGTGGAAGAAATTGGCCGTAACATGAATATCATCGAAACCAAGGACGATATCATCGTCGTTGATGCCGGTTTTCAGTTCGTATCAGAGGAAAGCAATGCTCCTGGTATCAATTACATCCTACCAAACACCCAGTATCTGGAAGAAAGAAAACACAAAATTCGTGCCTTAGTAATAACTCACGGACACCTTGACCACATCGGTGGCATACCTTTCATCATGGAAAGAATTGGCAATCCTCCTATCTATACTCAATATCTAACCTCGCTGATGATCCTAAAACGACAAGAAGAATTTCCACACATGGATCCGGTTGACATGCACGTCATCAACGAAGGCGAAAGCTTCACTGTGGGAAAGACCAAGATCAAGACCTTTAGAGTAACTCACTCCATTCCTGACGCCATGGGGGTTTGTGTCGAAACCAAACACGGTGACATAGTGGTGACCGGTGACATTAAGCTGGTCAACGAGAACGGAAAAGTAGTAGTGGAAGAGAAAGAGTCTTGGGAAAAGGTTGGTCTAAATAACAACCTGCTTCTGATGTGTGACTCTACCAACGCCGACCGAGAAGGTTTCTCCGCCTCTGAAAGTAAGGTATATGAAACTTTGGATAATATTATCCGAGCCGCCAAGGGACGATTGATCGTTGGGACCTTTGCTTCGCAATTTGACCGTTTGAAGAACATTATCCAAACCTGTGAAGATACCGGCAAGAAAGTGGTACTTGAAGGCCGGAGCATCAAGACCAACATAGAGATCGCCATCCAAGCCAAACTTTTTAAAGTAAAACCAAATACTTTCATCAGTGCCAACGATATGGGAGATTATCCAAGCGACAAGATAGTAGTGCTTTCCACAGGCGCGCAAGGTGAGGAGTTTGCCGCCCTGATGCGTATGGCGACCGATAAGCACAAGTTCATTACCCTGAACGAACGCGATACTGTGGTATTGTCATCTTCTATCATCCCCGGAAACGAGATCGCGGTCCAAAAACTGAAAGACAATATTTATCGCAAGAATGTAAAAGTGGTTAACTACAAAGGTTCACATGTTCACTCTTCCGGCCATGGTAACGCCGGCGAGTTGGTCTGGATACAACAAGCGGTAAAGCCTAAATTCTTAGTGCCTGTTCATGGTCATCACTTCCACCTCAAGAGTCACATGTATCAAGCCATTGAAAATGGTTTTCCTAAAGAGAACATCATAGTGCCAGATAACGGAACTATAATCGATGTTAAGAATGGTACTGAGATCATCAAGCAACCGGTCAAAATACCTACTGAATTGGTAATGGTTGATGGATTTACCGTTGGCACCAAACAAGAGGTGGTGTTGCGTGATCGACTATCATTGGCCCAAGATGGCATGTTTGTCATTATCGCTACCATCAACAACAAGACCGGAAAGCTACGTAAGTCTCCAGATATCATTTCACGCGGTTTTGTTTACTTGCGAGAGAACCAACAACTACTTTCTGAGGCTCGAGTACTGATAAAGAAAACGGTTGAAAAAAGCTCTGACCGAATGAATCCGATCGATCTGGATTACGTCAAAGAACAACTGACCGACGTGGTAAGTGGTTTTCTTATGCAAAAGACCCAAAAAACACCAATGGTGATACCGGTGCTTATAGGTGTTTAGTGTTTTTTAGGAGGCGGCCTTTTAATTTTAAGGTCGCCTCCTATAACCATTAGTATAAGTTTTCACCATCAATAACAAAAACATAACGCAATATCTAGTAAACTACTAATAACACTATGGATATACACAGACACATTCTAATGATCGGCAGACAGAGGAACCTGGACAAAAAAAATATAACTTTCAAACTAATATATTTATTCTCAACCATCTTTGCTTTCCAGAGCATGCTGACTGCCTATATGAGCTCATCCTACATTGAGCAATTCATAGACCCAAAGACAGTCGGCGCGATCTACGCCATCGGTGTCGCCGGAGCTATTGCAATGACCCTTACTCTACCACAAGTACTCAAATCGATCGGTAATGTTAATACTATACTGATATTGCTTTTATCAACTTCGATCTCTTTGGTAATAATAGGCTTAGCTCCAACCCCTTTGCTGACCTTGGCCTTTTTCATCCTACTTATGACGGTCAAACCCCAGATCTATCTCAACATCGATATTTTCTTAGAGACC
>CAYGKU010000058.1:0-7174 GCA_964350745.1 uncultured Candidatus Saccharibacteria bacterium
CTTGAGTCTGTTGGGGATGATGATAGTTGTACTTACATTTACTCACTTACAGCTTGAACACAAACACTACATAAGTGGACTTATTGAAGAAAATCCACCTGAACATACGCGTATGTTTTACTTATCAAATGCAGGAGACCCAAGAGAACAATTGGTAATTGATAAAAAATTGAAAAAATAATTTCCTATCCACGAATTAAATTCTTGGACCAATTTATACTATCAATCATGGCCTTTAAACCTAATTTCACCAGAAAGAAAAAACGCAAAAAGCACGGCGAAGCTTTTTGTGATGCCGAATACAAGAATCCGGAACACCTTAAGCTGTCTTCTAACCCCAGTGAAGATTTGGCAAAATTCACCAGGTGGGTAATTCGTCGTAAGCGTGAAGACGTACTTTCTCCCGAAGCTCACGCGCTTGATGTCGGTTGTGGCAACGGCCGAAACCTGATCTTTTTGGCTAAGGAATTTGGCAATCACGGTGTTGGTTATGATATTTCAAAAGCTGCCATCGCGGAAGCGATGGCAGCTTCCAAAGGTCTCCCTATCAAATACAAAGCCCGCAGTATTGCCGGCGATCTCGAAGTGGAAGATAATTCTCAAGATTTGGTACTAGATATGATGACCTCGCATTTCTTAAAGAAGGACGAAAGGCTACAACTTAGAGACGAGATACACCGCGTCCTACAACCGGGCGGACTTTTATTTATGAAAACCTTTCTCAAAGATGACGACCTTCACACCAAAAGACTGCTCAAGGAAAGCCCCGGAAAAGAAGCAGGAGCCTACATTCACCCGGTGATGGGCGTGGAAGAATACGTCTACTCCGAAGAAGAGTTGGTGAATTTCCTAACAGAAAAATTCATCATTCACAAGATCTACCGCTCACACAAGCATGTTTCTAAGGGAAAGGCCCGCAAACGCCGGACCATTACCATTTACGCGGAGAAAGATAGATTTGAGAGCTAGTAGTATGGAAGATGATGAAAAAACGGCCGGCGCCTTTGGCGCCGGCCGTTTTTTCACCATCTTCCATCACCCCCTACTCACACCCAAACGAAGCCAAACATTCATCACGATCAGTACCTGCCGGTATCATTTCGCACATTCCACACTGATCAAATTCCCCACCAGGTCCACCTTCGTAGATATTACCAAATTCCATACCGGTATTGATCACGTCACCAAAATCACGAAAGATCACATCACTTGGCGGTTCAAACACACTACCGTCAACATTACTCCACCGCTTACAATCAAAGTTCACCTCTTCCTCCATCCCGACCGGCTCTCTGGTCTCAACCGCCGCTTCTCCGGCACTGGTCTGGTATTCTTTAAGTTCCGCCAAATCCACCTTCATACCAAACTTCTCACCATCGATCTCAGACCATGAGTACATGATATTATCGTTTATGATCATTGATCCGACCGTTTTTTCTCCCTCATTTACCGCCTCAAAATCACCTCTCATTCTATCCCGACTGGTAAACATAGTACCTTTTGATTCTCCCCCGTCGGCTTCACTGTTTTTGTATATAATAGTACACTCCAAATTTTCGCCTCGCGCCATCAGACCTGCGATACTACCAACTCCGATCGCGTCAAGCATAGCACCAGCATCTTCAGAATTAGCTTCATTCATCTCTTCCATCATCATTTCATCGGTTACATTTTTTGTATCCGAGCCACCCCCAAACAACATGAACAGCGCCACCCCGGCCACCACCACCGCTATCAGCCCGACAATAGTAATTTTGTTTTTCATAGATGATATTTACTAAAGAATATTCCAATAATACCTATAGCATAGCAAATAAATAGCAGAAGCAGAATACCATCAACCAAACATTCCTTTAGTAATATTACCTATATGCTAATTTAGTAGGAAAAATAAGTATAAAAATAACCAAAGCAAATTACTGCTTTGGTTATTTCGATCTACCTCAAAACAATTATTGATATTCTAATCAGGAACAGCAATCTCCGGCCTGTTCCAATAGATGACATTAACGCGGGAATTTATGTTAGAAACTTCGCCCTCTTGCCCGGTTGGGGTTATAAGATATTCAGGAATATTACTCTGACGACAATGCTCAGAAAGTTTCTCCCAAGTATCACCGAACCCATACTCAACATCAGACAACAGTCTGATCACACACAACATGGAACCACGACTAGGAAGATTGTCTTCCCACGGATACTTTTTGAAAAAACGCCTAAGTGCAAGACCATCAACCGGATACTTACAGTATTTCTTAGCAGTACGAGACCCCACCTTAATACATCTAATATCCCAAGTTCCCTTACTGACAAATTCGGCAGCCAAAGATTCATAAATATCAAAATATGGTTTCATTTCTTCACTAAAGAAGACCACTACAACCATATTAGAAAAGACCGCGTCCCAAGTCATTCTCTTTTTATTGGGTTTAAGCCGAGGCTTGATATCATTGATGGTTATAGGTAGATCAGGTGTTGCACCCACTATTTTATTCATCTTTATCTTCCTTATTTAAATTTATGATACGAACAAAAACCTAACCTCAATTAACACCATTTTTCAAAATAAGTCAAATCGACCAGCAATGAACAAACGCCATTACTAACTATCACTAAGCGTACATTCCCCTTCAGTATAAGAAATCACATTACCTTGCGCGCACGCGCTACACCCGTTACTAAAGGTTTCCGGTACCGGATTACACGGTGTAGTAACACACTGCACGTCCACCAAACCACAAACAGGCGCGTATTCCATAGTACAAGCCTCCGCTTGCTTCATTTCGTCGGTACACACCACCACCTCATCACTAACCGGCGGAACCGAAGGACGACCATCATCTTTTGGCCTCTCATTTCTGTGACCTTCAAGCTTGGTAATAAGCGCTTTAATATTGTCGTTCATCATAAAGTTGAACCGCTTCATCACATTCTCAAATAAGGTCCTATAGCCCTCGTCAGTTATGCTATCGGCCGCGCTGTGCACCATAGTTTCCCCCTCAAGATCGTGCACCAGCTCGTTATCTCTATATCGATAATGTCCGATCGAGGCTTCCACTCCGTCAAAATCCTGTTCCAGCAATTCTCTGAATTGTGCCAAGAACATCTGCGGCACAAACCCCTCGATCGGCTGTCCATGCTCTGCCACCACCTTACTCTCAAGCGCGCCTTTGAACTCTTCCACATAACGCCCGGCCGACTCTCCGTCACCCCCTTCTAACATGCCGGAATCAGTTTCGTTCTCGACTTCCGATCCCGAAGGCGCCTTACTATCGCCTGACGTCATTATATATATTATTAAAACCATCACCAATATCACCAAAACTCCGATCAGTGTTTTTTGTTTCATATACTTAAATAATACGCCTTTCCCTTTAAACTGCAATACAGACTAGTTGATCTTTATGATCGTATCAGCCGGCAAACGCTCCTCTATGATCTCTAGATCAAACGACGAAATATCATTCCCTCTCAGATCAAGCAATTCCAGTTTTGATAAATTTCCCAATTCATGTGGCAAACCGGTGAAGTTATTATTTCTAAAAACAAGCACCTCGAGGTCGTTCAATTGCCCGATCTCAGCCGGCAAGCCAGTAAAATTATTATCGCTTAGATCGATATATTCAAGATCCGACAATTGCCCAACCTCCGCCTTAAGCGAACCGGAAAGGTCTCTACCGGAGAGATCCAGAGTCTTAGCGGAAAGAGAGGCCGCTATGCCGTCATAAACAACCACCTTCGACCCCAAGGACAGTGAACCATCCTCAGTCTCTGCCGAGTCGTTTATAAGATCTCCTTCTGTCAATTCTTCATCATTATCAGGCGAATCTTTATCTTCCTTTACCACCACAAAGGACCCGCCATCTTCATGCCAGGACACTTCGATCTGTTTAAAGTCATCATCAAATAATTCTGGGTTGACCTTGTGTAGTTCATTTATGATATGTGGCCCATAATTGACAGCAAACAACCCGGAAATGGTGAACGCCACGATCCACAACACAAACAAAGTTATTGACTTGGCTACCGTGAAGTAATTGCGTCCCGCCAACATGCCAACTCCCAGCACAATAAGCGCTACCAAAGGAATGAACAAGGTCGCAAAGACCGCCAACACAAAAGGCAGACCAATACTCTCTTCCATGACTACGGACACCACCTGCTTCACCTCAGCATTCACCAGACCAGTGTCCGGCATCCAAAACACACTACTCGCCGACACCAAAGCGGCGATACCGACAGCCGGTAATATCATAAGCAAAATACCGACAGCATAGCGCAAAAAATGAAGCACGGCTCGCAGGAATTTACCTAAAAGGTCAAAGAGCTCGATCAAAACACTGCGCACACTGCCCCACAACCCCTTAGCTCTGGCGATATTTTCTTCATCATTTAAGTTTTTTTTTACCCTTTCGGTAATATCCGCCACCGTCATACGCTCACCACGCATGGCGTATTTATCAGCCGTGGTCTTGGCAGCTGGTACGATAAGCCACAAGATCACGTAAGCTAGGATACCGATCCCATTCAGAAAAGCGGTAATGATAAAGATCACCCGCACAATCACAGGATCAATATCGAAGTACTTGGCCAGACCGGCAGACACACCGGAAATAATACCTTCATCAATATCACGGTAAAGCCTCTTCTTAGGCAAGACATCTTCCGGACCGGTAGTTGAAGTATCGTCTGACGTCTTTTTCTCTCCGCCAACTTTTTCCTCCACTTCACTTACCTCCTCGGGCGTACCCAACTCTTTGATCACCTCATCAACATCAAGCTTGGTCACCACCGTCCCTTTACTCTTCTTGCGTCCACTAAATTTTTCGGCCATAGCGTCCTCAATATCAGCTGCTATCTCTTTATAGTCAGGAGAAGTAGCAAACTTAGATTCGATACTTTTCAGGTACAGCGAAAGAGCCTCAAAAGCGTCTTCTTCGACCGTAAATACCCGGCCGCCAAGAGTGATGTTAGTTACTTTTTTCATATGCTTTTATTAATGTGTTTACGGAAGTATCGAGTGACTTCCACGATACCTCTAAAGCTGATAATACCTCCCGACCAGTCTTAGTTATAGTATACATCTTGCGCGGAGGTCCGGTCCGACTTTCCTCCCAACTGTACTCCAAGAGACCGTAACGCTTAAGTCGCGACAAAAGCGGATACAAAGTCCCTTCCACCACCAACAGATTGGCTTTCTTGAGTTCCTTGAGAATACTCGAAGCGTAAGCCGGCTTAGCACCAATAATGAGCAATACCGGAAACTCCAAAAAACCCTTTCGCATCTGCGACTTGGCGTTTTCGACGTTATATTCTTGTAACTTATCGGTCATACTTAGTATGCTAACATCAAGTACTATGTAATGCAAGGTACTAGTGTGTAAATTTGATATTTTGTTATCTTTCAACTTTAAATTAATTTTCAATATATAGTTTTAAACGCATATCAATAGACAGATAACAAATAAAAAAGCACACTTTTTGTCTGGATCGACAAAAAGTGTGCGTGAGCTTTCGGGTTCCTTCCCTACTACATTATCAGCGCAAGATCATCACAATGCGTGACACCAACCACCTCAACAACTGACTCAGACTGGTCAGTCTCTCCGACATAAAGGTCGTCATTACCTTTTTCAATGTCCAGAACTCCTGAAAATTCAGCCATCACCGCCTCAGCAATCCAATCTTCCGACTGATTTTCAGCAGACCAAAGAGGTTCTTCTCTGTTAGCCAGAGCCATTATTTCGGTAGTGGTTGGATGTATTACCACGTCATCACTCACAGGAACATGTGAGTTAACGTGTTTTGATAACTCAAATGTAGTCAACTCACTATACACTCCAGTTTCATCATGTCTGAAGGTTATTTTCGAAGCTGGTCGAAACTGGACCATGTTAAAAACTTGATCAGGATATGATAAAAAACTACTAATAGTATAGTCCAGCTCTACATTAACAACACTGCCGTCGTTATTAAAAACCGGCATGATCTTACCTCCGTCGAAAGCCGTAATGGTAATTGTCATCTTTTCTGCTCCTCTTTTGATTAAAAAATGGAACTTCCCGCAGTAGCACCCAGAAGATCCGAGTACCCCTGCGACGCATACCTTACCGTAAATTTATTTCTAGTCAACCAAAATACAGCCTCACTCTCCACACAAAGCAAAACCTACCAACTTCCTCCACCTCCACCTCCTCCACCACCTCCGACGGAACCACCACCGGAAGAACCGCTGGTACCGGAGCTGGTGGCAAATGAAGTAGAAAATGCCCCAATGTCCTTGGTCAAAGCGGTAGCTGAAAAATGTCCAATACTACCACCTTCGTACCAATCCGGCTGTGGAATAGTAATACCCTCAAATACCTTCGCCCACTTCTCCTCTACCCCAAGCGCCACAGCGTAAGGTAGATATTTCATGAACAACTCCGGACTTTTTTCGGGCGCGTTATGAAAATCAAACCGTTCTTTATCAGTTACCGACAAAAACAATTTAAATCCTTCAAGATGATTTTTAACCTCATACCCGAGCTTGGTTCGCCTAGCCACCGCCAACATCACCACCATCGCTATCGACGGAATCAAAGTAAAGAAAAGTAGCACAATCCCACTTTCAAGCTCACCCAGAAGCGCAAAAATAGCCAACAAGAAAAACGGTGCCACAATCACCGCCCAGCCAAAACCAGGCCATGAACTGACATGAAAACCGCTACTCACCAGGTCCTTCTTTAAACTAGCCTGAAGTGAACGAATGATCTTGGCGTTCTCCATTCGTTTCTTGGTGAGATTTGAAAGCATGACTGTCTTTGGTGGAATGTCGTAAGATTCAAACAACAACCCGGACAATTCTCGCAGGAACTCAGTCGGCATTTCTGATATTGGTCTAAGCAGAGTTATCTCGTAATCATCTACCTTGATAAAAAGCAAAACCTTCTTTTCTGTCTTTTTGATCTTGATAAAACCTTGTTCCGCCAAGTAAATAATTCCCGCGGTAATATCATGTGGATCAAGTCGACCATCAAACAGCACGCCGGTATACATTGGCAGATAATTTTTATACGGCTCATACTGCGCGATTACCGACCGGTCAATTTTGGCCTCCGTCCTGAAACGATAGACCCTAAACGCCAGGAAGATCAGCCACAAAGTAGCAAGGAGAAGACCAAACGGCAAGTAA
>CAYGKU010000059.1:0-6833 GCA_964350745.1 uncultured Candidatus Saccharibacteria bacterium
GCATTTTTTGTTTATGGTTAACTAAAGTGTTAACAACGCTAGTTTAGCGTACACCTGAAAAGTAAGAATAAGCTTAGTTGAGAGGCTTAAATGTGTCTCTATCAAGTATTATAAAAGCGTCATTTGCCATTGCAGTGTTTTGCAATTGAACAAATGACGCTTTTTTAGCACCTACGACCACCCGTATAGTAGTCCTTGGGGCACATAAAATCACCTCTACGAGGGGTAACATAACCTCCTCCTCCATAGAATCCACGGTGACCACCACCATAAAAGCTAGGATAATACCCTTGACCATAAGGTCCCACATAAGAACCTCTATAATATGGATGTGGTACGTGTGTGTAAGTGGTTACACCGTAAGTACCATGAGGTATAGCACACCCCCCAAGCAATCCAACCGTCAATAAAATGACAGTAACAATAAGTATAGAACGCATTGCGTCCTCCCGAATAAAAAATTAAAAAGACCTGCTTTAGTTAAAATAATAGCAGATTTTGAGTGTTCTGTCAATCAGATTGTAGTACGATAAGTGATAGCTATACTCCCCTTTTACCGAGACCGTCAATCTCTTTCAGCCATTTTTTCTCGGTAACTTCGTCAATATTATCGCTTGGTCCAAAAGTACTGACCGCCGTGCCAATGCCGGCAAATTCTAAAATAGCGTACTGGATCTCGTTGGTAAAATCACCAAATTGCCACCAGGTTTTGAAAGGAGTTTGACTACCAATAGTGATAATGACACGAGCCGATTTTCCGGCCAGTAATCTTTCCGGTTTTCTATCGCGTTTATTGAAATTGAAGGCGAAGCCGGGAAGCCAGATACGATCAAAAACACCCTTAAGCGGAGCAGGCATGGAGCACCACCAGTTGGGATATACCACTACCAAGTGATCGGCATTACGTATCTTTTCCTGTAGATCTATCAAATCAGGTTCAAGAGCTTGAATTTCTTTGTAACCCTTTTGTAGAACCGGATCAAACTGCAATTCACCGACATTAACCCTTGCCACTTCGTGTCCGGCGTCTTCGGCAGAGGCCTGATAATGATCGGCCATCAGTCCGGAAAGTGAGTCTTTGTCCGGATGTCCACATAATATTAAAATATTCTTGGAATTACCCATATCCATAAGTATAACGAAAGAAGTCGCGGCCAACAGACGCGACTTGTTGATAAGGAGAAATAAGGAGCAGCTTGCTGCGACTATATTTTTAAATGAAGCAATGAGCGAAGCGACTATGCTGAATTTATGTCCCAATTTTTTCTTTCCTTGGGAGAATTGCTGGACCCTTAGGCAGACACAATGTTAGTTTCGCCCTAGAATTTAGGGAGACATTTTGTCGACCATAAATTCGGAAATACTCTTGGGGTGGACCCCCAAGGGAGAAAATAACATATGTGTTCCGCCAGAAACTCTAACATTTAAACAAACTCTATATTCTCATCCTTAGACAACCAATCTACTTCCGAATCGTCCCGTTAGGATTGAATTGACCTTGGGCCTGCGCACCACCTTGCATTTTGATCAGTTGCTCTTTCATTTCCGGACTCATTACCGCCATGATTTCCTTTTGGTACTTTGGTAGTACTTTGGTAGCGGCCGCCATTTGATTGTTGCCATTTTTCTTCAATTCTTCTTGCATTTCCTTGGCAATCTTCTCAAACAAAGCCGGATCTTTTTCGATCATCTCCAAGATCATTTGCTGTTGCTCCGGTGGAGCGTCTTTCATCTGTGACTGTAGCACTTTTTTTAGTGCAAATTGTTTTAATTTTCCAAACATAATGATAATGATTGTACCACAACAGGTAATCTATAAAAAGTACTTATAATTTAAATACATTTTTCTTATTTAACAGATTCATAAACATTGGCAACAACATCAGAATCCCAAATATGGTAAAACCTAGAAAAAAGTGACTGTAACCTATATCCCAATAGATAGACAAACCTATAAAAAGTGACAACATCCCTATTGCACTCATCACTATTATTTTATACAAAGTTTTGTATATCTCAAGAAATGGCAAAGCTATAAACAGTCCAAACAAAGTAAAAACTGAGTAAATTCCACTGTCACCATAATAAACAGAAAGACCAACACCAAATAACATAGAAACTAATCCGCTTAAACCTAAAGTAAACCTTTGCCACTTTTTAATTGTTTTTGATTTATGGTATGTCCAAATCGCAAAGCATGACACGACCAAGGGGATAAAAAGTGGTGAAGTATACGGAAGAGTAACACGTATCGCAGCACCAATCTCACAACCTTCATAGCAAAACCCGAACGAAAAGAACCCAAATGTAAAAAGAATTAACAAAATCGTCGATACAAATGCAATATAAAGATTTCTCAATGTCATAAAATTACGATTAACGCTTACTCCAAGCCTCATCCTGTCTTACCAAAAGCTCTTTGGCAGACTCGGGCTCCGCCATGATCTCTTCGACCACCTTCTCAGCTCTGATACCCTGTGAAGCCTTGATCAAAATGACATCGCCCGGCTCCATAAAACTCTGTAACTCTCCATTTAATCGGTCCATGTTCTCGTACTGAAAGATATTTTTATCATTAAGCCCACCCATCAATGCACCCTGCGCGATCTTTTTGGCTCTGACGCCGACTGTAAAAAGTAGATTGGCGCATTTTGGTACCAACTCACCGATCCGTTCGTGTTCGTTGGCGGAAAAGCGACCCAGCTCGAGCATATCACCGAGCACGGCAATCTTGCGCTTGGCGTGACGGATATCTTTTAGGGTCATCAGAGCGTGCTCGGCCGCTATCGGTGAAGAATTATAGGTGTCATCTATGATGATACTGCCTTTTATACCGGGTAACACTCTCATTCTTCCCGGTGGGGATTCGTGTTCTTTCAATGCTTCGCGCGCTTCCTCTAAAGATACCCCACACGCGCCAGCTACAGCAATAGCACCGGCAAAAGTGTACACGCTTTGCATACCAATCACACCTTTGACGTATATTTCTTCTGATCTATCCTGGTGCTTCACGGTGAATTTTATTCCTTCCGGCACATCATCATTGTAGTAGGTTTCATCCTTGCTGGCGGTATAGTCTGAACTAAGATAACGACTATAGCCGATCGCTTGATGCCGAACAGTAGAAAGCTGGGTCTGGATGGTCTGATCATCATGATTGTATACCACGACACCCTCTGGTTGTAGTGCGTAAAGCAGTTGCATCTTCTCCTTTACTACATCCTCCGGTAATTTGAAATATTCCCCATGAACCGGTATGTCGGGTAATCTGGTCAAGACGGCGATGTTGGGCTTTAGCCAAGCTGTTAGTCTGGTCATGTCTCCGGGGCGGTCGATACCGGTCTCAAGCACCAAATACTCAGGGTAATCTCGTGAAAATATAGCGATCAAAAAACCTTCAACGATGTTTTTGAGCCACAGAAATGGATTAGTCCAAGCATTCGGCAATCCTAGTACGGTAAGGGGTATTCCGATCTCGGAGTTGAAGCTCTTCTCGCTTTTTCTAACAGTATACTTACTCTTAAGGATGCTGTAGATAGCGTCCTTGGTCGAGGTCTTGCCAACACTACCGGTCACGGCAATGATCTTGGGTTGGTGACGTTTGAGTAAAATCTTGGCTTCAAACGTCAGGATGTGAGTAATGATCTTTTTAAATATATTTTTCATATTTTATCTATCAGGGGGGATATTGTAATAATTGATCAGGAATTTGGAAATATCCATAAATGGTTCGGTCAAAGTTTCTGAAGCATATCTTACCCCCTTTGGTTCTACAGTATACATGAATACGATGAATTTGGGATCAAAAGCGGGAAAAAAACCAAAGAATGAATGGAGATATTTGTCGTCGTAATAACCGCCATGAACCGGATCAGCCATTTGGGCAGTACCGGTCTTGGCACCGATAGTGTGGTGTTCTAGGGCACAGTCACCGTTACAAAGCGCTTCGTCGACCACAATGGTAAGCATGCGCGAGATCTCCTCACTGGTCTTTTCGGTAAACACTTGCGTGCCTTTAGGGTAAAGCGTTTCTTTTTCGGTGCCGTTTTGGTACTCGATCTTTTTAACCAAATGTGGAGTCACTAAGTATCCACCATTTCCAAGGGTAGCCAAGGCTCTGGTGGCCGCGATCGGGGTAAGTGCGATACCTTGCCCAAAAGAGGCGGTGGCGTACTCAACGTCGCGAGGCGAATTAAGGTTGTCTATCAGACCAAAGGTTTCGTTTGGCAGATCGATCCCCGTCTCACTTCCTAACTTTAAATTTAAAAAATATTCACGAAAACGATCCTTACCCATAGTCTTCACAATGTGAGATACACCGGTATTTAAAGATTGATTTAAAACCTCCTGCATATTCACTGTACCACGACCACGCTTGTCGTAGTTGTTGATGGTGTAAGTATCAAGCTTGATCGAACCGGCGTCATAATAGGTCGACTCAGGCCTAATGACACCACTATCCAAGCCCGCGGCCACCGTGAGAGGTTTGATAATAGAACCAAATTCATAAACGTCCTCAACTAAAGGATTACGAAAATTCTCAATAGTGGCATTCCCTCTATCATTAAGATCAAAACCGGGCACGGCATTCATGGCGTAGATCTCACCGGTTTTGGGGTCCATCACAATAGCACCCGTCAGCTTACTGTCGAACTTGTCGTTCGCTTCCTCAAGAACAGAGTCGAGCATTCTGGCGACTGTCGGTTCAATGGTGGTAACAATATCACCTCGCAAGGTCTTATCTTTGTTATAGACCATGTCACCCAAATTACTGAAGATCTCAGCAAAAAAATTGACCGATTGCACTTCCCTTTCTTTCAATAGAACTTTGTCATAATATCTTTCAAGACCATAGATGCCGTAAAGCTGGTTTTCCGACTTGTCAGTATAACCCACAAAGCCAACCGCCTTGGCCGCCAAAGTACCACCAGGATAATAACGCCACTGGTTGCGATACAAGTGTGTACCGGCAAGATCAAGAGCCGTGATTTCTTCCGCCTTCTCATCATCAATGGTCTGCTCGATCTCTACGTAAGTACGATTTTCCAAGGTGGCTCTGGTAAGACAGGTTTCTTGGTCAATGGTGAGGTAAGGACTTAATTTATCGCAGGTCTCTTCTGGGTTTGTAATATCATTTGGATTAAAGGCCAAAAGAAAACCGGAACTGACGGTGGCCGCGGATACTTTCTCGTTATCTTTGGTAGTGAAATAAATGGAGCCTCGTGAGTATAGGTCTTGCTTGGTGTGGACGTACTGACTTTCTGCCTTGGCTTGATAATGATCTGAGTTCAATATCTGTATCTGATAGAGACGACCGATCAAAATAAGTGCCAATACCAAAATAGCGCCGGTAATGATACGAATCCGCAATACCATTTGACGACGCATAACGACTATCGGTTATCGGAGCGTAATACCAAGTTTTGCTCAGCCTTGCTTATAAATATCTTATTTTCCGCCTCGCTCAATCCATCTACGGTGGCAATACGATTACTGATCTGGTGCTTGGCCTCAATATATGAAGCCTCCAGTTTGGCGATCTCCGAATGGAGCTGACTGACCGATTGCGCTGCTTCCTTTCGCATCACCACATGGACCACCGACAAACTTAGAAAATACATATAAATAAATATACCCAACACCAAAAGCAGGACGCATGAAGCGGTAATTAGGTGATTATATTTATTTATAACTTGTGTCCTTGTCATTATTAAAATTTGTATTATCTACTTTTTTGAGGGCTCTTAGCTTGGCACTGCGAGCTCTTTGGTTGTCTTGTAATTCTTGATCGGTTGCTGTTATTGGTTTTTTGGTTAGTAGCTCAAACTCATCGGTATTGGCCAGTTCTCTGAACTTTAATTTTACGATCCTGTCCTCAAGGCTATGGAAACTAATGATAGCCATAACTCCGTTTGGACTAAGATGATCTACCGCTTTATCGATGAAGGTTTCGAGCTTATTAAACTCGTCATTGACTGCTATTCTGATGGCTTGAAAGCTTTTGGTAGCGGGATGCACTTTGCTTTTTCGGTTGATCTTGGGAATGGCACCTTCAATAATTTTTGCTAGTTGACTGGCGGTCTTGATCGGTCTCTTGGCTCTTTCTTTGACTATGGCTTTGGCTATTCTTCTTGAAGCTCTTTCTTCGCCGTAACCATAAAGAACGTTGGCAATGTCTTCTTCCTTCCAGCCGTTCACCAGATCGTCCGCGGTAAACAGATAATCTTGTGGATCACCATAGGTCATCAGGAGCGGATCATCCGAACCAAAGGAAAACCCCTTCTTACCCTCACTGAACTGCTCACTTCTCCATCCCAGATCTGCCAGAATGGCATCTACTTCTTTTATATTTAAAGTACTTAAAATTTGATCGATGTTGGTAAAGTTGTCATTTACCAGATGTATTTTGGGACCACTCTCTAACTTAGATAGCTCACTGTTATCGATCGCTGTTTGGTCGGCATCAATTCCGATGAAAACCCCTTCTTTTCCCAATAATTCGCAGATCGCTTTAGCGTGACCGCTCGCCCCTAAGGTCGCGTCAATCACTTTACTATTTGACTGTATCGACAGAATGTCTACAGCTTCATTTTTTAAAACGGTAATGTGTGTCATTTTAGAGATTTACAGGACGCCAATCTCTCCCAGTTTCTCAGCCAGTGAATCAGCTTGAGATTCTATCTTTTGTTTGTAGTCGATCCACTTCTCCTCATCCCAAATTTCGATACGATTATGAATTCCGGCTAATACCACTTTGGCATCTAGCTTCGCAAAATCTTTCAAAAAGTCTGGCACGAGAATACGTCCAACTGAATCTACCTCCGCCTCTACTG
>CAYGKU010000059.1:6843-7116 GCA_964350745.1 uncultured Candidatus Saccharibacteria bacterium
TGTCCGAGTGGCAGTTGATCGATCTTTTCAGTGATCTTCTGCCACTCACGGAGCGGATATACAAAGAGACAGTTATCTAAACCACGTGTGACCACAAGCTTTTTCCCAAGTTCCTTACGCCACTTGGACGGTAAGGACAGCCGTTTCTTGGGATCCAACGTATGCTTGTATTCGCCAATTAACATAATTTAGATAGTTTTGAGTTGATCTGAAGACCGGCGGCGATCAGTGGAGTGATCACTGCGGGTATTCTGACCAACGCGCCTCTGTATA
>CAYGKU010000060.1:0-1908 GCA_964350745.1 uncultured Candidatus Saccharibacteria bacterium
GATCCGGTCATGGTTGCCGTGACCATCGACGGTGAACAAGAAGTCATAGAGGGCTATGATTTGCGACCCAAGGCCATTATTGAGTTTCTAGACCTCCGCAAGCCACAGTTTGAAAAGACAGCCATGCATGGCCACTTTGGTAATGGCTTTGCTTGGGATGTATAATATATATGATCTTATTAAAATAAAATAATTGTATATAAAATATGTTTGAGATACCGGGATCAGAAGCTCCAAGAACAAAGGAATATAACCTCGAAGACTACGATTTAGATGGTGCAACTTTCACCATAAACTCTGACGGAACCTTGACTGTTAGACTTTCACAAGAGCAATTTGCAGAGTTAAATGAAGAGATAAATAAGAATAATGAATCAGACAAAGGCAAAGCTGAGGCGATTGAAAGGTGCGATCAACATGAAAGCAAAATCATAGAAATGCTGAAAGATAAAAAACTTACTTTATCTCAAGTACACACAGAACTTCTTAATCCTGACATAAATTTAGATAGAGAGAATCTAAGAATCTATTTAGGCCACTTAGTCGATGAAGGAGTTTTAACCATAGAATTTGATGATCCGACAGACGATGACCCAACTTATTCTTATGTTGGTGAATAAAACTTTGGTTTAACCTATGAACATAAACAACCCGCAAGTGACTGCGGGTTGTTGCATGCAACATATGTATGTTATTATATAAAATTAAATTAACTGGTCGTCTGAAGACTTTTAATAGTGGATATGGACTTATCTAAACAATACAATAACTTTGCAGATAATTTTTCAATAGAATCAGCCGGTAATAAAGGTAATGACGTTAATCGAAATATTTTTTACGATCATATCGATTTCATTGAACCAAACATGAAGTTGCTTGATTTAGCCTGCGGAGATGGAGCTGATTTGGCATTGCTTTAGAAGAAGACTTAAATGTCTCTGTTATCAAAGGTACTGGTGGTATTTCGGACCATTTAGAATACATAATTTCAGTAGCAGAAAAGGAGTTTCCAAACAAAATTGTATTTGATACTGACTATACAGTTGCTGTTGATGAATTGATTAGATAAAGAGGTTAGATAACTTTGTTTTCTAGGTGCATATCTTGATAAAGGGTCAGACCTCTTTGTTTCTGGTCACTTTGGTAATGGCTTTGCTTGGGATAGGTAAGCTAACTTTGCTGTCTGTTAATTGTAGCACCTCGTTATATTTAGGTAATAGAGATTCCTAATTAAGTTAACAATTCTAGTCATAGACTATAAGGGGGCTATAGTACGAACAAACTTTGTTGCTAAAGTTCATTCTGAGTCAGAGTAAATAAAAACTTATCACACGTGCAAGGTCGGATACTTGTTTAAAAAAGGGATGTACACAGATTTTCGTGTACATCCCTTAATTGTTTTGTTATCCAAGTTTGCTCTTTTGAGCGTCACTCAGATAAACTAGTTCGTTAATAATGTTTGGTGTTTCATTGATTTTTGAATTTGGGTGACAAAAATTTGCAACGTCATCAACACCACCTGGACCATCCAAACGAAAATGCCTTGATTTTTCATCCCACGCGTCGGCATTAAGTTTGGTGAAATAACGAACAAATTTTCCCATTTGCTCCATGCTTTTTTGTGTGAAGAATTGCCGTCCATCCTGAGCGTACCACCCTTTGTTACTGATAGCTCCCACACTAGAAAGTACTTTCTCATGGAGAGTCGGTGACGACTCAAGAGGTGCCCAATACCACGTTTCGTATATAGAAAAGGACTGTGGAATCGGAAAATTAGTACAATACTCACTGTATTCCGTTCCCTTCCACTCTAGAACTATGTCGAAATTAAGATGGTGGTAATTAAGATCTCCATTATCATACAAAACATGGTAGTGAGTAAGCTTTTCACAATACTCACATTCCTGC
>CAYGKU010000060.1:1918-2834 GCA_964350745.1 uncultured Candidatus Saccharibacteria bacterium
GTTAAATCAGGCTGGTTTATGTAATTATGGCAGGCTTTACACTTATAACGTTTAACGTTGAGGTTGGCTCGCCATAATGGCCTACCGTTTTGCTCCATATATTCAACACTGCAATCACTCATTTTGCGCGATGAAGAATTTCGGAGACCCTTAACTTCATAACCGACTTTTCTAGCTCGAGCCAATAAACTGTTAAGAGCTTTTTGTGATGTGACATAGTAATCACGGCCAATCTTAATGATGCCTTCATCAATTTTTTCAAACATTATGAATCCTTTTTAATGTACAAGTTAATCAAAAATTATTTCAGGTAACCTTTTAAATTATATCACTGCAAATTGAATTGTCAATACATTTGTGTAATATCTAAACACTTCTGACACTTTTCTATAAGCTAAGAAAATGTGCGTATCCATGGCAAAACCCGCAGCGACTGTGGGTTTTGCGTGTATGCTGGATTTATAAAATTTGACGTGTTACTATCATAAAAAATCAATATCATGAGGTTGGATTTATGTCAAAGAAATTTAGTGTAGGTGTTAAGGGGGTAATTGTCATTAACGGCAAAGTACTCCTGTTAAAAAAGATTGATTTTGAAAAAGTTCTTTACTGGGATTTTCCAGGTGGCAGAATTGAAGAAAACGACCATAGTTTCGAGGACACACTTTTTAGAGAGGTAAAGGAAGAGCTTCCCTCTATAAATAGTTTTAAAATTTGTAATATCCTTAATGCTTATAAGCTAAACAAGAATTTAAAAGATGGATCTGGTTTAACACTCTTGTATTATCGTATTGAAACAAGTGAGTTTGAAGTTAATATTTCAGATGAGCATATTGACTACAAATGGTTTTCTTACGAAGAGTTGGCAAACATTAAAGATTCAGATGTCAGTATAACCGAAGGAAATCTAAAAACT
>CAYGKU010000060.1:2844-7082 GCA_964350745.1 uncultured Candidatus Saccharibacteria bacterium
TTCTTTTATCTAGACTCTATTCTATTGCAGTAAAAAAGAATACGGGTTCTACATGTTATACGGTTGGATATTAATATTTAAACATTTACTCAAAGATAAGAGTTGTTATTTTTTTCTCTAGCTCAATTAAATTACTTATATTTGGCTCAGGTGCTTTTCGATCCCATAACATAAATTGAGTGATTCCAATGACATAGTTTCTAAAAAGAATAATGTGTAGAAGTGATTTTTTTTCTTCAATATTCAAAGGTCTCACTTTTTGATATTGAGACAAATAATACATCATGTCATTTTCATCTTGATTAATTAAAATATCCCAAAGTGTATATCCAAGACAAACAACGCAGGGCGAAAATTGTAGATCATCAAAATCAATGATTGCAGATACTTTGTCATTGTGAGTAAGAACATTTCCGTCAAAATCAATGTCAAGGTGATTATAACCATAGGTTAGGTTCGGACTTAATACATATTCATAGACCTTTGCTCTCTCGAGAAAATTAAATGCATCGTGACTTTTAATAGATAAAAAATCAATTTTCTTTGCTAGATTATCTTCTAAGCTAAACAAAGTGTTCCTTTGAGTTTTATGTATGTTTGCAAATTTAACACCCAAAGTATGTATTTTCGCTTGAAGTATTGCCAAATCCAAGAGCAATGATCTACTGGGATTTTTTGTCTTACTTTGTCCATCCACAAAATCCATCAAGATTACTTGCCAAACCTCATTATTTATTTTTATAAGCGTCAGTTCGTTTTCGTCATTATTTTTATTAATAATTGGAACGGGAATATTATTCTCTCTTAAAAAACTTTGAAACTCAATTTCAAGATTTATATCATCGTTAGTTTTCCTGTCTCGTGCATATACCCGCAAAACGTATTTCTTATCGCCACTTTTAATGAAAAATGAAGCATTTTCGATACCTTGATCAACAGAGGTGTATTCATAGTCGGTTATTGAATACTCATTCATAATCAAAGCTAGCTTTCTGCTATCGACATTTATATTCTTATCTGGATTTGTCTTCATGTGTTTATTACTATAGCAGATTATGCATACCTGTGGTCACGAATCACTAAGTATGATTGTTCGCTACGCTCCAAATCTACTAAGTGTTCTCGACCCCGGCTCGCGGTTCGTCACCCTAGGAAAGGGGCGACTCACAGCGCTCCGCCTTCCACAGCTAAAAAACAGCACGCAGGTGCTGTTTTTCTTAACGCTGTGGACCTAGTTTTTAATGACCGGAGGGAATATAAAAACGGAAATACTCTTGTGGTGGACCCTAGCGGACTTGAACCGCTCGCCTCATCCATGCCATGGATGCGCTCTACCGGATGAGCTAAGGGCCCGTGATTGCTACACGTCGAGTATTATAGACGATTATTCGAAAAAATGAAAGATTTACCGAAATTTCCCTTGCGGTCTGTCCTTAGGGGAGGGGGAACCTCTTCAAAGACAGACCGCAAGGGAAATTTATTAGCTGCATCTACGGATGATCTCCAAAACTTTATCCCGTTTTTTCTCCATCAATCCTTGGGTGTTGGCTTCGAGATTGAGCCGCATTACCGGATCGTTGGCTGATGGTCGAACGTTACACCACCAGTCACGCGTCTCAAGGGTCAAACCATCCATTCTGTTTGTCTCCATATCAGGGAAAGCATCCTCCAAATCTCTAAAGATCTCTTCTTTACTACGACAAACGGTACTATTGATCTCACCGGATTGGAAGTAATTTTTCACTTCTGAAACTAGCTGGCTAAGACACTTTCTCTCATTCTTAATGAGTTCCATTAGAATAAAAGCCGGTAAGGGTCCACCTTCTGAAAAATACGATTCCTTAAAGAAGAAGTGTCCGGAAAGCTCAATGCCTAGTATAGCATCAGCTTCACGCATGCGACTGCGAATATGAGTGTGTCCAACTTTTTCACGAATGGCTTTTCCGCCCAGTCTTTCGATCTCTTCGATCAAGGCTCTTGAAGAACGAATATCACAAACCACCGTTGCCTTGGGATTTTCAGTCAAAACATATCTGACCAGCAGGGCTCCAACCGCATCACTCGGAATCGGAGTGCCGGTTTCATCAACAAAACCAAGCCGATCAGCATCACCATCAAAAGCGACACCTAGGTGCGCCTTCTTGCCCACGACCTCTTCACCTAAGTGAACCAAAGTTTCGTGTTTGATCGGATTAGCTTCGTGGTTTGGGGAACTATGATCAAAATCATCAAAGATGGTATGGACCTTGATGTCAGGCTCAAAGGCTTTAAAGGTGTCTATTTCTAGAATGCCGATCAGGTTAGCCGGATCTATTACAATCGATATGTTTGAATCTTTAAGATCATGTTTCTGCTTGAATTTATTGATCCAATCGTCCTGCATCGAGTGACTGATGACGTTGCCGTGGGTAACTTCTTCGGAAAAAGTATGAGTACCCACGATTTCGCGAATGATCTGAAGGATATCGCTGGTGACCGGCTTAGAGTCTTCAATGGTGATCTTTAAACCGTTGTATTCAGAGGGCATATGGGAAGCAGTGATCATCACTGTCATATCAACATCACTTGAACCGCACATGTGATAAGACATCGGAGTGGTGCAAAGACCAAGATCGACCACATTTACTCCACTCTCTGTAAAACCGGTAGAAAGGGCAGTGAAGAGACTTTCAGCTGACGGCCTGATATCGTAGCCGATCGCCACTTTTTTCACACCAAAGTGCTTAGTGAGAGCCTTGGCAATCTTATTGACCTCTACGTCATTAATTTCCTCCGGATACTTACCACGAATATCATAATCGCGGTAAATGGTTTTTAGATGATCGAATGACACGGTAATCTTGCTAGGTTTATAATAACTTTAATATATTTTAACCCTAAGATCCTTAAAAGTAAAAATCCCATTTGTCGTTAAATGGGATTTTTATTGATTAAATGATAATACTACCTCCGCACCTCACCCGGCCATTTACTATAGATCACCGGGATCAGTATAAGGGTAATAAGCACAGAAAAAGCTAGGCCAAACATCACCGCGGTCGCCAACGGCACCCAGATCTCGTCGGCGTAGAGTAGCGGGATCATACCGATGATAGTAGTGGCAGAAGTAAGTAAGATCGGGCGGAGGCGATTGACGGCTGAGTCAATTGTGATTTCGTAGATCTTCTTCTCCGGATCAGCTTTTCGCATTCGGTTCATCATATCGATCAGCAAGATCGAGTTATTTACAATAATTCCCGACAGCGCAATAAAGCCCATGATGGAAGGGAAGGATAGGGAACTGCCGGTAATGGCCAAGCCGTAAAGAATACCGATCAAAGAGAAAGGCAGGATGGATAAGACATAGAAAGTATGGCGGAAGGAATCAAATTGAAATACCAAGATACCTATCATTAGAACCACACCAATAATGAGCGCAAAGCCCATTTCCTTAAAGGCTTGATCTGATTCTTCTGCCTCACCACCAAGCGAGTAGGAAACTCCATCGGGCAAGGTGATGTCTTCTGCTATCTGTTCTTCCAGTTCTCGATTGATCTCGATCACGTTGGCGCCCTCGATAATATCCGCCGACACAGTCAAAATTCTCTGTTTATCCTCATGACGAATAGAAGCGCTTGATTCTTGGAGTGTTGTATCTACCAAAGAAGAAAGTAGCACTCTGTCTCCGGTTGGGGTTGATAGCTCAATGTTAAGCAGGTTGTCGATATTGGTGCGGTTGGCAAACTGCGGATCGATCATTTCGTCTCCCGTTAGATTAAGTCTGACCACGATATCAATATCATTTTCCAAAGTAGTGATTGAGGTTGCTTCAGCTCCTGACACCACCGCTCTTAAGGTTTGAGAGACAGTTTGCGGGTTTAGTTCCACAGCGGCGGTCTTTTCCTTGTCCAAGGTGAACAAGAACTCGGTGCCGTTGTTGCTGGCGCTGGTCTTTACGTTGGTAGTGCCCTCTATTTTATTTAGAAGTACCGTGATCTCATTGCCAGCCTCAGTCAGGGTTTCTATATCATTACCCAGTAATTTTACCCCGATCGGCGCTCCCACCGGCGGTCCATCGCTTGGCTGACCCACCACCACCTTAACGTCGTTTATCACACTAAGGTCTTCGGTCAACTCTTTTACGATCGTCGAACTGATACGATCGCGGTCTTCTGCTAAAGAGATTTGAATGTTAGCCAACTTCTCGTTGCTACCACCACTTCCAAAGGCGTTACCGGCACCGACCGTGGTAGAGAAAG
>CAYGKU010000061.1:0-4911 GCA_964350745.1 uncultured Candidatus Saccharibacteria bacterium
ACGAGCATCTATTATCAGGTTTGTTTATTTTGGTTATACTAATAGGAATAGTGGGTTGGTATCTTTCCGCCAGAGACACCATGCCACTTAGAGAACTTTTATCCTATGGGCAAAACAATTAACATCGGAATAGTAGCAGTAATAGCCGTTGTCGGTAGCTATTTTATCTTTGCCAATTCAAGTGATAATGATAAACCCGTCACTGAACCTGAGACAACAGAAAAGAGCAGTGCGCAAAGTGACCAGAGAGAAGTGAAGATCATTGCCTTTGGAGACAGTCTTACCGCCGGCTACGACCTTCCCCAAAGTGAGAGCTACCCGGCTCAATTGGAAACCAAACTCAAAGCCAATGACCTACTGGTAGAAGTGGTGAACGCCGGTGTGAACGGCGAGACCACCAGAGGCAACTTGGAGCGGGCCGAATTCATTCGCCGTCAGAATTCCGACATTGTGATCTTGGGAATTGGCGGAAATGATGTTCTGCGTCAGTTACCACTTGAAGAAACCAAAAAGAACATGGATCAAACCATTGAGATCCTAAGGAGCGGTGAAGACCCGCCGGAAGTGATACTGCTCCAAATGCAGGCCCCGCTAAATTCCGGACTACAGTACAAACTTGATTTTGATAGCATTTACGAAGACCTGGCCGATAAGTACGATCTTATTTTAGTACCTTTTATTACTTTAGAGGTTTTTTCCGATCAGAACAACAAACTATCAGACGGCGTACATTTGAACGAACAAGGCTATGAGGCAATAATCGACTTATATTTATACGAACCAGTAAAGGAGCTAGTTGAAGAAGTACGGAATGAGTAGGTAAATAACGGAGGGGAGAACTTAAAGAGGAGCGACTAGCGACGAGAAAGGGTCTTCCCTCGGTTATTTTGTGAATAAACCAATCAGCACAGGAGCCGGTTATGACTTTGAAATTTATTTCTGCAATTGGCGTATAATAAAGTAACTAGCAGTAACAACTTTGTCCTATGAACAAATATCTTTTTCTCGCCCTCGGGGTCGTCGTTCTTGCCGGAATTCTATTATTCGTCTCTTCAAATAAAACTAATATGAAAACAAATAACAGCACCCCACAGCCAATCACCAAAGAAGAAACAAGCAACGCTCAGCGATCAATAATTCTAGCCGGTGGATGCTTTTGGTGTGTGGAGTCTGACCTCGAAAAACTGCCCGGTGTTAGTAGCGTGGTCTCAGGCTACAGCGGAGGAACTACCGAAAACCCAACCTACGAAAACTACAGCGATGGCGGACACAGGGAAGTGGTGAAAGTAGAATATGATCCTGATGTCATTTCACTCCTCACCATTCTCGAATACTTCATCCAGCATATCGACCCGACCGACCCCAACGGCTCTTTTGGTGACAGGGGAGAGCAGTACAGTCCGGTCATCTACTTTGACAATGAAGAGGAAGAAAGAATAGCCAAAGAGGTACTGGCAAAGATCACCGCCGAAGGAAAATACCAAGAACCACTCTCTGTACCGATCCTACCAAGAGAAATTTTTTATCCGGCCGAAGGGTATCACCAGAATTATGCCGAAGAGAACCCAATTCGCTACAGCTTCTACCGCAAAGCCAGTGGCCGAGACGCTTTTATCAAAGAGCACTGGACGGAAGAAGAATTAAAATTACCAGCACCAGAAACAAGAGCTGATACCGATCTACCAGCTGTAATATCATCATATACGAACAAATTCGCCAACTACCAAAAGCCAAGCGAAGAGCAGTTAAAAGAAGAGCTGACCGAACTCCAATACAAAGTGACTCAAAAGGAGGGGACAGAAAAACCTTTTGATAACCAATACAACGACAACAAAGCCGAAGGTATCTATGTCGATATTGTGTCAGGCGAGCCGTTATTCTCTTCAGCAGACAAATTTGACTCCGGCACCGGCTGGCCGTCTTTTACCAAGCCGATCAGTATGGAATTCGTGACCGAACACGAAGACAAGAAATTATTTGTCACCAGAACCGAAATCCGTTCTCGTCACGCTGACTCACACCTCGGTCACGTCTTCAACGACGGCCCAGCCCCAACAGGCCTCCGCTACTGCATGAACTCAGCCTCACTGCGCTTTATACCAAAAGAGGAGATGGAAAAGGAAGGATATGGTGACTTGCTCGGATTATTTGAGTAGAATGTATAATTATTTTTTGACCATACTGGACTAAACGCACCGCCGACGAAGTCGGCGGTGCGTTAAAAAAAGCGCATAGCATATAGCTACACGCTTTAGGGCCGAGAAGGCAGTCTTAGCTAGCCACTTTCCGACCAGAATTTATGTCAGTCACCCTAGAAGTAGGAGTGGTTTGGTTTTCAAGTTGAGTGATCTTTCTATTAAGGTCAGCGACCTGTTTTGATCTTTTTCGTCGACTCAATACCTCCAAAACCGCTTTACGCACCACTGGCTCCTCGATAAATTCCGCTAACAGCTTCTTTTTATTTCGCAAAACTTGCCAATAAGTAACCGGTTTCTTTTCACTTCGTTCTTTATAGTAACGAGCAACACCAGTGAATTGCATTAGCAAAAGCCAATCAGCAACATGTTTTATACCAAA
Source organism: uncultured Candidatus Saccharibacteria bacterium (assembly GCA_964350745.1). Taxonomy (GTDB): domain Bacteria; phylum Patescibacteriota; class Minisyncoccia; order Phycocordibacterales; family UBA918; genus OLB19. The sequence continues at coordinate 2,578 of CAYGKU010000061.1, forward strand.
CTTCTTCAGTCTAGCATCCATGGCCCCAGATAAGGTTCTGAAAACCCTACCTTTTTTCACACACTTTTCTTGTTCCAGTGCCTCCACTATCATTCTAAGATACTCGATAACCAAAGCAGTGTCGGTATCCTTTGTAATTGCCAATTGAAGAAAACTAGATTCAACTTTAGCTTCAACCTTAACATCTTTTTTTATTCTAGATTTTGCCACTTCTTCTCCTTTTTTAATAAACAGAAATTTGAAAAACAAAAATTGGTTTCAAAATCCCAAAAAGAACCGAAACCATTATCATTATTTTATATAATAAAATATTTGTCAACCAATGCTGTATCAATGGCATCTGCGTTAGTTAAAATCAAGTAAAACGAAAAAATAACGGAGGGAAAATCTTAAAGAGGAGTGGTCAGTGACGAAAAAAGACTTCCTCGATTGTTTTCTGTAGAGCGGCGGCAAAAAGAGGAGCTTGCCCCTACAGACAGCTCCTCTAATAATTAGCAAATATTTTTTGGTTATTATGGTGTGATCAAATTGATTAAAAAGTCTTGCCATTCTTTGTTGGCTACCGCCAACCCGACCATCCAACCAAACAATCCAATCAATCCCAAGCCAAGTGGAATATAATTTTCCGGCATAGCTCTGCCTGTAGTGGCACTTGAAAGCAAATTATTTGGCATAAAGATTGGAAGTATCCAAAATACAAAACACCCTGTTCCAAATAATATTATGATTAACAATCCAGCAGAAAACGATAAATTTACACCAACAATGTAAAAAACAAACGCAACTATCAATAAAAGTACTTTCATCAAGCCCTCCTTTTTGAGTGACAAAAAATTTATATTGCCAGTATGAATACTATAACAAGCATCTCATGTGTCAAATTTTGCTTCTATGTGCAAACACATAAGCTACTGGAATAAAATGTACAAAAACCTTGTTTAAATACTTATTTTTTGATATCTTTGTTTTTGGTAAATGTCAAGTCCTGTGCTTGACGACGTACATTGACTCACAAAATATTTAGGAGGAGTAAATGATAAAGTTAAACAACGAAAATTGGCCGGTAACATACTGCGCCACCGGAGCTCGTGGTTTTATGATGGAAGGATATCCCTTTCACCAACTATGGACTCACTTTGGAATGAATTGGGAAGGGACTGGTTTTTCGGGTAAGACCATGACTTTAGAAAGAAGAGCTGGAAACATGCCACTAAAGGCTGACGGCATGACTCCAAAACAACTGTTTCCGGGATGCATCTACGTAGATTTCTTTCGGCACGGTGGAATAATAGTAAATGCTGTTGGACTATCAGGTTTTGGACTTGAATTCTATCTAAAGCAAGGCGTTTACCAGAAACTGACCGCTCCGTTCTTCATATCCATCGCTCTTGAGAGCAAAAGTAGCATCGAGCAGGAAGCGGAAATAGTTGAGATTTGCAGACTAATAAAGCAGTACGGACCATACGGGCCAATGGCTATACAGATAAATTACGGCTGTCCAAATTCTGATCAGGATATTGGTTCATTCAATGATTCGATATGCGCTCAAGTTTCTATGGTACAAGCACGTTTAAATCTGCCTGTTTTTGTAAACTGCAACGCTCTGATGCCAATAGAGGTGCTGACAGAAGTAGCAAGAGTTGCCGATGGACTATGGATTGGAAATACGATTCCTTGGCGTTATCCGGGAACGGATTGGTTAATTAACTGGGACACCATTGGAGAAATTTCACCAATACGCAAGCGGGGAATCCCGTATGATGGCGGGCTATCAGGTGAAAGATGTTTGTATTTTACTCAACAAAAAGTAGAGATGTTAAGAGATAGTGGGACTAGGGTTCCTATAATTGCCGGCAACGGTATCAGGACCTTGAAAGATGTGGATCTTCTAAGAAAAGTCGGAGCCAGCGGTACCTTTCTCGGATCAGTAGCGGTGGTAAGACCACAGAGAATGAAAAGTTTGATCTCATATTCAAACTTGATTTTTTAGTTAAAATTTTCAACCAAAGGAGAGAATCATGAAATATGAAAGTATAACTATCATCAAACCGGACGATTGGCACTTACATCTACGTGACAATGGAGAACTCAAAAGGGTTTTACCATATAGCGCAAAACAGTTCGGAAGAGGACTGATAATGCCAAACCTAAAGCCGCCTGTAACAAGCGCAGAGTTAGCACTGGCATACCGTGATCGCATCTTAGGAGCACTGCCAGACAATATGTCTTTTGATCCCAAAATGACTATTTATCTGACAGACGAAACCACTCCCCAAATGATCGAGGAGACCGCTAAATCCCCGCATATAGCAGCCGCCAAGCTTTACCCGGCTA
>CAYGKU010000061.1:4921-6944 GCA_964350745.1 uncultured Candidatus Saccharibacteria bacterium
CCTCTTCGGGTGTCACCGACATCCAGGAGCTTGATGTAGTATTTCGGGCTATGGAGGATGCTGGCATGGTGTTGTGTATTCATGGTGAGCTGTTGCAAGACAACATAGGTGAGGTAGATGTCTTTGACAGAGAAAAATATTTCATTACCGACGTATTGAGAAGACTTGTCGATAAGTATTCTAAACTCAAAATAGTACTTGAACACATCACTACGAAGGAAGCGGTGGATTTCGTAAAAAGGGCTCGTGAGGGCGTAGTTGCTACCATCACTGCTCATCATTTACTAGAAAACAGAAATGCTTTATTTAGAGGTGGCATACAACCACATAACTTCTGTTTACCTGTACTAAAGCGAGAAAGACACCAAAAAGCCTTGATAAAAATCGCCACCTCGGGAAATCCAAAGTTCTTTGCCGGAACGGACTCAGCTCCGCATCCTCAAGGAGCCAAGGAAAGTTCTTGTGGTTGCGCTGGCTGCTTTACCGCCATGTCGGCCATGGAGCTTTACGCGACAGTGTTTGATGGAAAAGAAGCTCTTGATAAACTGGAACCTTTCGTCAGTTTTCATGGAGCTGATTTCTATGAGTTGCCAAGAAACACTGGCACCATTACCCTTGAAAGATCTACGTGGACAATTCCAGATAGCATTACATATCCTGCACACGATGACATGCTGGTCCCATTCTGGGCCGGAAAAACTTTGAACTGGAAAGTCAAAGACCAAATCGGCTAATAAAAACCTAAATATTTGTTGTACCTTAACCCACCCTGACATGAGCTTGCTTGTGCCGGGGTGTTTTTATGTGATGGGAGGGGGAGGAGTAGAAGAGTGACTGATATTATTGATTTTTTCTATCAGAAGTTAAATTTGATCGCAGGAAAAAGTATTATCCTTGTTCTTATTTACCTGAAATACTTGTCGAATCTTTAAACGTTCACCACTACCTGTGAGTAGTGGTTTGAGTGGGGCAGTGAACCAATCACCATTAATTGTGAGTAAATGTTTAAACTGTCTAGAGAAGACTTAAAGGACACAAGCTTGCATCTAGTGACAGAATGAGTATTCTTATGGATTAAACAGTCAATTGCACAACTTTAAACGTTAGGAAGATTTAATTATAAATTAGTTAGTAAGAAAAAGTAAAATGAAATGGTTTAAGGGACTTTATAAAAACGTGGGATCACTAAATAATGAGTCCATGGAAGGTAAGAAGATTTTAAAAATGGAAAAACGTCTGCAAATGCTTATTGCTCTTATCCTTTTTACGCCGACAATTTTATCTTCACTTGGATCAGATGTGTCTCAACAAAACAAATTTACTCTTACTTGGGGAATCATTGTCGCAATATACATTGGTATTTACATATATTGCGAAGCGCTGGAAGATAAGCTAAGTAAACTTAGTGGAAGTGTCATTAATTGGTCTGTTTGGGTACATCTTGGTGCTTTTGTCCCGTTCTTTATCTGTATCGGATTCTATCAAGACGTGATTGGAGGCGTACCCTTAATTATTTTTGCTACAGCTATGGCAATAGTGTTTGGTTTGCCATTATTTATTATAGTCGTGCTCGGTTTTCTATTCATGCTTGATGAATTCTTTTCATTTATTAAAACGATAAGACATGAATCTTGAACCTGAGCACCTAGAAAAGATAAATAGTATTTTAATTAGAAAGCTCGGTATCACGCCCGATAACCCTTGTTATTGCGGATCATCTAAAATTCATGCTGATTGTTGTGCGATATATCCTAATTTTTGGATAAGTAAAACCTATTTTAATAAAATTATTGGATACGCAAAACATAATAACTTTTTTGTAAAAAGTATCCCGTGCACATTCTTAAATGATTTCAACACTAAATTTCTTAAGAAATTTAGCGTATGCGCTAATCCTGAATGCAATAATCCTTCAATTGGTTCTCATGTTTTTGGTGAATCTTTAGTGAGAAAATATTTTATTGGAAATAAATGCCAATGGTATTTAATAGATGACAGTAAAACAAAAGTACTTTGCAAGACT
>CAYGKU010000062.1:0-277 GCA_964350745.1 uncultured Candidatus Saccharibacteria bacterium
GGTAAGAATAAGCAAAGTGGCGATCAAAAGCGGTGGCGCGGTCACAATGAGGATGAGGATGGTCAAGGTGGTCACGATGGATATTATGGACTCGGTTATCGATTCGGTATCTATGACCAGTACATTTGGCATGTTGGTGGCTAAAAATCGTGATAATTCATCGCGTTTTTTGGTGTCGTAGTTGGTGTACCCGAAGTAGGTGCCAGGAAATTGAGAAATGTCTTCTGGTGATAAGACAAAGTAGAAAAACGGTAGTCTTGAAGTGGAGTCGGAGGAG
>CAYGKU010000062.1:287-3281 GCA_964350745.1 uncultured Candidatus Saccharibacteria bacterium
ATTGGTCACGGTGGCCGTGACTTCAAATCCTTGGATCAAAAAGGTAACTTCCGAACCAAGTTCTATGCCTGCTCGCTTGGCAAAACTTTCTTCGACCGATACTTCCCCCGGCTTGCCGATCACAGGCTCACCGCCCACGGTAGATTCGCTGGGCAAAAATTCTTCTCTGAAAGTGAGGTTGAAAGACCGTAAAAGCTCGCGGTCAAGGTCACTGCTTTCCTCTGATAGTTCCTCTTGGATCCTGACGTCATCAATTGAAACTATACGCGATCCAATACTGGGAAACAGTGTCAGATCAGTGAAGTTATCATCCAAAGTCTCTTTTTGTGAAGGCTGAACATCAAGAATATAGGTGGTCGGTAAGGTGGCCGAGAGGTCTTCGGTCAGGTACTGGTTGAGAGATACTTGGGTGAGATATAAGGTACCGACAGCGGTCAAAGCCACAAAAAGTGAAGTGAAAGAGATCACACCAAACAGTCCATCGGCTTTTTTGTAGATAACAATACTGCGCAGGAAAAAAGGTAAGACTCGACGGATCTTATACAAAATAAGTAGGACGAAGTAAAAGATGATAGATATCAGAACGTATACGCCGGTGATCAAAAGCATGCTCACTCCGCCGGTAATAAAGCTATCGAGAATAAGGGTGGCGAATATGACCAAAGGCAATAGAGTAAACATGGTGATCGTCAGCAGGCTTCTTTTTGGGGTTCTTTCGTAGGCGTTGTTGCCACCACCAAGCAGGATCCGCTTGGGGTTGATATCACCTCCCTTTCTGGCGACTGGCACAAAAGCTCCCAGGGCAACGATGGCGATCAGTCCGATGGTGATAAAAATATTGGTCGGCAGGTCTGGTACTTGAAGAATAATGGCGTAGGTATGATAGACGTAGGTGACCAAAGTATTAAACAGTCCAATCCCGATCAGAATGCCGAAAAAGCCACCCAGTAAAACCACATAAAAGAGTGTGCTGGCCAAAACAGCTCCCAGAGTGAATTTCCTCATACCGAGGGCCAAAAAGATCGCCAGGCTTTTTCTGAGGGTAACGATGAGGTAAATAACGCTGGTGTAGATATTGACCGCCGCCAAAACCGCTGTGACCAAGACAGCGATGATCAGGAACTTGGTGACCAGCTCGAGTGCGAACTGCAGGCTTGATCTTGAATCCTCGGCTAAAGTAACTCGAAAAGGACTTGCTTGACCGATACGCTTAAAGTCCTCTTTGGTGTATTCATCTAGGTTTTCAAAACGTCCGGCGTAGATGTATTCCGCTTGAAGCAATTCAGGTTCGATCCCGATCCGGTCAAATCCTTGAGATCCGATGATCATTTTGGGAAAGAACTGAAAACCACTGACCAAAGTGGTCGGGTCTTTCTGGATGATGCCCGCTACAACATAATCAAATTCGGCCAAGCTCACAGTGTCGCCAAGATCGGCTTCAAACTTATCGGCGGCCATTTGGTCGAGTAAGATTTCGGTTGGTTGAAGTCCGTTGTATTCTCCGGTCTCTAGGCCTAAGCTGCCGTAAAGTGGGTAGTTGTTGTCGATCACTAGTACCGAGGCCGGTGAAGTGATCTGGTTGGCAATGGCTGTGCTATTAAATGATATCTGCTTTGATTCCTTATCAGGAATAGCGAAAGCCTGACGCCAAATATCGAGAGTATCAAGCGGGGTGCTACTCTCTATCACTACGTCACCGCCGAGTAGTTGCTTGGATTGTCCATCGATATAACTCTTGCTACTACTGGACGAGAGTAAGATCAGTATCAGGATAAGGGCCGTTATCGCTAAGGATAAAAAAGGCAACACAAAGCGACGCCACTCACTTTTAAGTAAACGAAAGCTGAATTTTAAGATCAAACTAGTGTCTTTCATGAATTCCCTTATCTCTTATTTCAAAGACCCGGTCCATCTTGGCGGTAATGCTCTCATCGTGCGTGATGATGATAAGCGTACTGCTACCATGCTCGACCGTATCAAGTAGTAAGGATAGTACTTGAGCGCCGGTGTCCCTGTCCAAACTACCGGTCGGTTCATCGGCCAATATGAGAGATGGTTCGTTCACCAAGGCCCTGGCGATGGCTACTCTTTGCTTCTCACCTCCTGAGAGAGTGTGTGGCATGGCGTCTTTTCTTTCTTTCATGCCGGTGCGTTCAAGAAGATTTTCCACTCGAAAGTCACTGATCTTTTTGTTGCCGATCTCCAAGGGGGCGGTTATATTCTCAAGAGCCGTAAAAGGCCCAATCAGCTCAAAGGACTGAAAGATAAAACCGATCCGTTCATTCCTAAAATCTGCTTGTTTTTTGTCATTTAGGTTCTTAGCATCTTGTCCATTAATCTCTATGGTGCCATTATCGGGCGTATCGAGTAGGCCAATGAGAGACAATAGGGTTGATTTACCGGAGCCAGATGGGCCGATGATGGCCACCTTCTCCCCTTTTTGGATCGAAAATGACACATTTTCCAATATAGAAATATGTCCTTTGTGGGTATCAAAACCTTTGCTTAAATCAGCTACCTTTAGGATTGGTTGAGGAACTTCTTTGGTGTTCATTTGATAATTGTACCATGGTATGAAGAGCAAATAATTCCTAATATTAAGCCCCGTTCATAATTATATTATGATGACGGGGCAGGGTTGTTTTTCGCGATATTTTCCTAAAGATGTTTTGGTTTAAAAAATAAGCAAAAACCAATAATCGTCATAAGAAAAGCAGAAGCACCAATCGCTGTTGTGATCACTCTTTTATTGGCGGTTTCACTTATAACTTCTGATATTCCAATTGAAAATAAAACTAATACTAGGATACCTAAAAAGATATACGTTACTTTTTGGATTTTTTCCATTATCTTTCCTTAATTTTGGACTTTTGTAAAATATCATGTAATGTAAGAGTTGTCAAATACTACATATAGACAAACCCTCATTTTATGATATAGTGTATGGTCAAATTTAAATTATATTGATATGTTAGGAAAATTGTATAGGTGGTA
>CAYGKU010000062.1:3291-4524 GCA_964350745.1 uncultured Candidatus Saccharibacteria bacterium
ATTATTACTTTGGTTATCCTGGTGATTTTACTAGTGGTTGGTCTCTCCTCAAAGGGGAAAACGATCGAGGAAACACCTGCTGAGACTGAGAATGTCTTGCCTTTGGTGACTGTTACTACTCCGGCCAGAGAAGCGGGCTCTACTGAACTATCGCTTATTGGTAAGGTAGAGGCGGCCAACGAAGTAGTGTTGGTATCTGAACGAGCCGGCAAGGTGACTTGGGTCAATACTTCTCTTGGTAGCAAAGTTGGTGCCGGACAGGTGGTGGTGCAACTGGAAAATTCTGCCGAGCGAGCGGCTCTTTTGCAAGCCGAAGGGGTGTACGAGGCGGCGGTGGCCGGCTCAGCGCAAACTGATCTCGGTGTTGGCCAAGCAGAAACCCAGCTTGAAAACGCGGTTAAAAATGCCGCCACTACCAACCAAAATGCCTACACTACCGCTAACAGTATCATTTTGAATACTCTAGACGTCTTTTATTCCAACCCTACCGCCGGCAATATCGGTTTAAGAATCGGTGGAGTTGGCAATACCGCTACTCTAAACAGTGAGCGTTTGGCTTTTCGTGCTGTTTTACCTGACTGGAAGACTGACACTTTGTCTCCGCGCGATATGGATGGTGAATTGCAAAAACTTCAAACTTCAAGAGCGAACAGTGCCAGGTTGTTAGACATGGTTGATATTTTTATATCTTTAATGGATGATACTCGCTCAACTGAAAAGTATACTGACACGGAGATAGCTATCTTTAAGCAAAACTTGACCTCAGTCAGATCTCAACTAGTGGCCACAATCGGAGCTATCGATAATGCCAAAACCGGCATCGAGGTGGCAAAAGAAAATCTGGATAAAACCAAGTTGTCCGCCAGTGGCAGTGGAAGCTCAGCTTCAGATGCGCAAATTAAGCAGGCGCTCGGATCGCTTAGAGCCGCTCAAGCTAATTATGCCAAAACCATTATTCGCTCCCCTATCAGCGGTACCGTCAATGACTTTGATATTACCGTAGGTCAATTTATTGGTACCAATGAGGAGGTGGCTACTATCGCCAATAATTCCAACATTGAGATTGTTACTTTTGTTAGCGACAAGGATCGCTCTTTGATCAGTGTTGGTGATGAAGTTATGATCGATAAAACAGTCAAAGGTACTATTGCTGTTATTGCGCCGGCGGTGGATATTAAAAGTTTGGTCACCAATGAGATTGAGCGTGGACTTTAGGGCTCACTGTAGAGTGTA
>CAYGKU010000062.1:4534-6598 GCA_964350745.1 uncultured Candidatus Saccharibacteria bacterium
ATACTGTTCGTATTTCGACTACGGTTGAGAACGAAACTCTATCAGATGAAGTAAGGATTCCTCTAACTGCCCTAAAACTAAGCTCAAACGAGAGCAGCGTCTTAATGGTCGAAGATGGAGTTCTAAAAAAAGTGCCGGTTACCTTGGGTAATGTTTTTGGTACAAATGTCGTAGTTGAAGAAGGTTTGGATATTGATTCTGAATTTGTCTTGGACGCACGTGGTCGAAATGAAGGAGAAGAGGTGCAGGTAAACTATAAATAGTTATGTGGGAATTTTTCATAAAGAACCGTAGCTTTAGCTACTTGGTGATGGCGGCCCTTATCGGTCTTGGTGCTTATTCTTTGGCGGCCATTCCTAAAGAATCTTCACCCGAGGTGCAGGTACCAATCGGAGTGGTCACTACCGTACTCCCTGGCGCGCCGGCGGTGGATATTGAAAGTTTGGTCACCAATGAGATTGAGCGTGAACTTTCGGGCTCACTGGAGGGGGTAAAGAAGATCACTTCCACCTCGCAAGAAGGAGTTTCTACTGTGGTGGTGGAATTTTTTGCTGAAGAAGATATTGATAGATCTATCCGCAGTTTGCGTGACGAGGTGGATTCATTAGTTGGTCAATTACCTAGCGACGCTGAGCGACCAATGGTAAGCGAAGTGAATTTTGTAGATGAACCGATTTCCAGCATTTCTTTCTCAAGTGATAAGACTGACCTAGAGCTATCACAACTAGCCGACACTTTGGAAGCCGAACTGGAGGATGTGGCCGGTGTGTCGCGAGTGGAAAAGAGTGGTATTCGGGATCGTGAAGTAAGTGTACTAGTAGATCAGACTGCCCTACTCCGCTTTGACCTTACCATCACCGATATTCTAAATCAGATCAGAGTCGCCAACAGCGTGGCTCCGGTGGGACAGATCGTGTCTGATGGCGTTTTTTATAATGTTTCCTTTGAGGGCGATATTGCTAATACTGAAGACGTGGCCAATATTCCGGTCGCGGTGCGTGGCGGACAGCCGGTTTTGGTGCGGGATGTGGCGGAGGTGGTTGATGGTCTTTCTCCGGCTACGACTTTTTCCCGACTGAGTGTCGATAACGAGCCTTCACAAAGTTCGTTCGTCCTTTATGTATACAAACAACGCGGAACTGACCTCAATAAATTGACCGATGAGGTCAATGCTCGCCTTGATGCCCTGAAAGCCACTCCAATAATGGAAAATGTCTCGGTGCATATTATTTATGATGCTGGAGAACAGATCAAAAGCGACCTGGCCCAACTCACCCGTTCCGGACTGCAAACGGTGGTTTTGGTGATCATTGTTTTGATCATTGCGATCGGGTGGCGTGAGGGTCTGATCGCTGGTTTGGCTATTCCTCTTTCCTTCACCATCGGTTTTATCGGGCTGTTTGTCTCTGGCAACACTATCAACTTTATCAGTCTGTTTGCTCTCATTCTCGGAATTGGTGTGTTGGTGGACTCGGGGATTGTTGAGGGTATCAACAAACGCATGAAGACTGATAGTTCTATCACCAAGCTTGAAGCAGCTCTTTTGACCGTGCAGGAATTTAGCGCTCCCCTTACCGCCGGCACCCTCACTACAGTAGCAATGTTTACCGGCTTATTCGTGGTTTCGGGTGTGACCGGTCAGTTTATTTCTGCTATTCCATTTACTCTGATCTTCGTGCTGTTTGCGGCGCTTTTGGTGGCACTTGGTTTCTTGCCGCTTCTATCAGCAGTTCTACTAAAGCGCAAAAATCAAAACGCCATGGAAGAAGCGCAAGTGAAGCAAAGTGCCAAATTTGAAAATTGGTATCGCAATCTCTTGAGCAAGATCATCTATAGCTCTAGGGCTAAGAAATTATTTATTACTGCTATTATTGTCGGATTTATTTCTGCGGTTGCTTTGATACCACTCGGGATGGTAAAGGTGGTTTTCTTTGAGCAAAGTAACGTTGATGACATTTATGTGGAAATTGAACTACCGGAAGGCTCCACCAAGGAATCGACCGATCTGTCGATCAGACGAGTGGAGGACGTACTTTATGAGTACGATGATGTAATTGAAGCTTT
>CAYGKU010000063.1:0-1615 GCA_964350745.1 uncultured Candidatus Saccharibacteria bacterium
ATTCTTCTATCACCAACTGGTCATATTTTTTCAATAATTTTTCTAAGGTAGGTATCAAAGCATCTGTGACATCAATGAATTCAGTGTCAACTGAAGACCCTCCGTTCACAGGCTTAATTATTACTTCTCGACCCAAATAACACAAAACCTTATCTTGAAGTCGTTTTTTATCAACCCGAGTAAATAGATCGACGTCGATCTCGAAGTGTTTGGCTGAAAGTATGTTGTGTTGCTTCAATCTTCTTTTGGTCTGGAGCTTGTTGAAAGCGATCGCCGAAGAAAAGGCCGGACTTCCGTTGTACCTGACTTTATTTCGTTGTAGAATTTTTTGAACTTCACCGTCTTCTCCATAAGTACCATGAAGCGCGATAAAAGCCACATCAATTGCTTTAAGGACCTGATCGGGATCTCTTACAAAGCCATTAATCAACCATTCACCGGTCTTTGAGATGATGATGTCACTGACGTTGTAGTCTTGAGTAAGCAGAGAATCAATAACTTCCCTACCGGTCTTCATGGAAACCTCATGTTCGGTGCTGGGACCACCCCTTAAGACTGCAATACGTTCGTATTTCATAAAATAAATTATAGCACAAACATAATTCAGGGGGTCAGTAACTGCTTATATTTCAAATTGATTACCAAACACCTTGATCTCAGCGTCTACACTGTAAGTATCGGTAGGATCGGTGGTATTTTCACATGTAAGAGTGAATGCTTGAGTGGAGCTTAGCGGACCGGTGTTTATGACACCGGTTATTTCCGGAGTGCCCGGGTTTGGTGACGGTGGATGTGAGATGGTGGCATCAGGATTGCCAACAAAAGAACTAGGGCCGGTTATAACGCATTCCATTGATTCAGGGATATTATTCATCTTCCATTCAAGATCAATAGAATCACCTGCCCTGATAACATTTTGCGGTGGAATAAGCTCTAGTTCAGGGTCGGTCAAAGGAGTGGGTGCTCCCAAAACAGATACTGACACTGTGTCCGCGGTGTCACCGTTTGAAGAATAGCAGTCGAGGTCGTAGCTGGTTGTTCCCGGTGGTGTTACCACTTCTGTGCCTGAAGTATTATCTCCGGTGTCAAAGTTGGTTCCCACGCAATAGTCAGTATTGACTGAGTTCCAGGTAATGGTAACTGATTCACCGTAATTTATTGTGGTTGGAGAAACATCAAAAGTGGTGCTGGGCTGTGATTCTGACGTAGAAAATTGCATAGCTGTAGTCTCATATCTACCAACGTCACTCTCTGCAAACGCGATGTAACTATAAGTCGTATTTGTGGTTAAACCTGTTATATCGTGATCAAACGGACTATAGGCACTTTCCGGCCCAAGATCCTCACAAGTCGCAGATCCTGAATTGTAGCTGGAGCCTTGATTCCAACAAAAACCATGATGGTCGACAGATTCACTGCCGTCACTGTCTAAAGTGGCTCTGAGTCTGGCTTCTGTATCAGTAACACCAGTTGCAGGTTGAATAGTAACGAAAGGTAACTGACCAGTTTCAAAATTTGTACTAACTGAATAAACTCGATCACCCAAAGAGTTCTCCGCATAGCTAACATAATAAATAGTAGTATTTTGAGCGAGACCAGACCTGCTGTGAGTGAA
>CAYGKU010000063.1:1634-6555 GCA_964350745.1 uncultured Candidatus Saccharibacteria bacterium
CACCCAAGCCACCACCTGATCTTATGGCGCAATTGGCGGTATTTGGTGGATCTGAAAAATCGCCGGTCGTATTCCAACAGGTACCTCTTTCCACTACCACATCGCTACCTTCACTGGTCACTTCAGCCTTAAGGTCCGCGCTCGTCTGAGTGACATTTTCCACTCCGGTGTTGGTTATGGATGGGAGAAGGGATGGCTCTCCCGTGGTATTGAAATTAATACTTGAGGAATAGCCGGTAGCCACGGCGTTTATGGCATAACCTCTAAAGTAGATCGTGGTACCGGAAGGCATTTGGTCGGTAGGTGTAAGTGTATACGGGACGTTCAAAGCGCTGGTGGTAGCAGTAGCGTCACACCTCTCTGTAGAAAAGTCAGCGTTAGTGTCCCAGCAAACACCAGTCTCGCTAAGCGGTGAACCGCCGTCGAGCTCAACAGTTGCTCCGAGCTCAGCACTGGTGTCAGTGATATTGGTCACGGTTGGAGAAACTACGATCGGAGGTGACGAGGTTCCGGTGGAGCGGTTGAAGGAGACTACAGCTGACGTAGCGGTATTGCCTGCCAGATCAACAGTAAAAGCATAGACGTGGTAAGTCTCGTCAGGATCTAGACCGGTGACACCGGTCCAAAAAATATCATAAGATGTCTCCCATTCCGGATCGTAACTTGCGGTTGCTGTCGTGACTATTGTTCCACTGTCATCTTCTACAAAAATAGTGGTTGATTCAATACCGGCATAAATATCACTGATCTCATTGTCGATCGACAACGACATATCTGGTCCATTCATACCGTGATACAAATTAATTATTTTGGTTTCCGGTGATATTTTATCGACGATAAAACAATCCGCTGTAATAAGACCGGACATCGGAACGTTGGTAAACGTCCAAGACGGACCCCCGGGTTTTTGTGTCTGAACTTGACCATCCATGGTCTGCTCTACTCCCCAGTAATAAATACCGGAGGTGGTAACGGTTGGAGCCGGTACGTCTTTAACCTCTACCGTTCCCGGGGTATTTGAAAGTTTGGTGAAATATTCCAAAGTGTCATGATTAGTGAGGTGTATTCTGGTGGTCTTGACATCACTACCGGCTCCATAAAGATTATCCTCACCATAGGTCGCCACCTTGAAAGTAGAGGGAGTTCTTTCAAATTTCATAGCATCGGTTGGCCAGACTGGACTAACAAAAGGATCTTGGTCAGGAGAGGCGGTAGAAACCAACTGCACATAACCCTTGAATCTATGACCTCTGGTAGAGACAGGGTAATTTTCGGAAGCCTGCTTGGTGGTGATATGAAATTCATTATAGTTTGGACTGGCAAAAATTCTTGGCCACAGAATCTCCGTCTCGGGATCAAAACAGATCGTAACAGAAGTCTTCTCACCATTATAACCATACCAATCAACATCGGTTCCGGTGTCTCTCTCATAAACAAAAACGTTCCATTCTCCGATCGGATTCATGATCAGATCCTCGGTTCCAATGTCAACTAAAGATATCTCCACCGCAGTCTCGGTCGCCGGATCGCAACCTGGAGGGAGATTGTCATCCAAATACTCAGCAAAAGGAACGAACCAACCGTGAGGTCCGTCGGCATTGGCCTCGTTCGTAAAAGGAAGAAATGCAAAAAAGTATATCAAGCTTGCGAGCGTGATCTTTGATATTTTTTGACTGTATTCTTTAACCTTCATACTTGTTCAATAATAATTCTAATCAGTGACTTCCACAAAACCGATCAATTTTATTACTCTAGCCTCAATGGTGCTGTTGTTCTTATAACCAAAACCCTCTACCTGTAACCTGTCAGCAACTTTTAGTTGGTTCAAAGCGATCGGCTTGTCGTTAACTGTCAGAACCGTATCGGGTCTTAGTATCACACTGGCAAGTCCTTTGTCGTCTTTTTGGACAATCGTGATACGACCGATCTCTTCTTTAATCTCAAAAACAGTACCCTCCACCGTCTTATTTATTTTTTCATCATCAGAGCGTGTGACTGACATTGTCACATCGCTGTTTGGATCGGTATAGACCTTGACCTTACTTACTCCGGCTAATTGCAGGTCAGGGTCAGTTTCTGAGTCTTGTTCAGAAAGTAAATTCATATTTTCATCAAAATTTGGTTTCCTGTCCGGAGGATTTGATCCTGATATGGGGAAGTTTGGGATGTAACTATCGTACAGCTCAGGTTCCTGAAAGCTTTCATTGGTAATCACAAGATCAGGATTATTTTCTGACAACCTTTCCCTTTCTGATGCTATTTCTGATGGAGACAAAGTACTTTGGTGATCGTCGTTGGTGAATCGTGAGTCACTTGGAACAAAGAACCATACAGAGGTCATGGCTGAAATGCCTATTACTAACCCGACAATAATGAATACTCTTTTATCGTATCGGGCAAAAAAGTTTTCTGTTGTTCTATTTGATTTTTCTTGGTTTAACTTCATAGACCTAATAAATTCCTTTTAAAAGTATATCAGGAATTACTATTAACATCATCTTATTTAACAACATAATTTACAAAAATAGACATTTCGTTGAAATGCCTATTTTGCAAAATCATCTAGAATATTAAGTTTCTGAAGGTGTGCCCACCACTCTAACTGTTGCGGTCGCGGTATAAACCTCGCTCGGATCCTCTACACTGGTACAGGTGAAGACAAATTCTTGTGTACCGAACAATTCTCCTGATTGAACTGATCCTACCACCACACTTGGACCGGTTGGATCGTAGGTGTGTGTGAAGGTGTAAGGATTACCGTCGTTAAAGGTTGAAGGACCGGTTATAGAACAGTTGAGATCATTTGGTATGTTCTGCATTCTCCATTCGATAGTGGTTTCATCACCCGCTCTAATAATGTCTGGGGTGGCATCAATACTCAAGCTCGGGTCGACAGGCGTGTAATCGTCATTTGAGCCGGTGGTTTTGAATTGTAGGAAATTAGTCTCTCTTTTACCTTTCTCTTCATTTTCAGCGTAAGCCTGGAAAAGATAAGTAGTGTCTGGTTCAAGACCTGTTAAATTATAAGAGAATAGACCTTCGATCGCCGGAGAAACTGTTGGACAGACCAAGGTTCCGCCCAGTGTTCTTTCCCAACAGAAACCACGTTCTTTTAGCGTACCGTTAGCATCCACTACTTCACCATGGATCCTGGCTGTGGTGTTGGTGATATTATCAGCCGGCAAGACTCTTACCACAGGAAATCCTGGCGCGTCAGTGTCAAAGTCTCCACCATCCTCATCTATTAGATCCAGGTCATTCTCCACTTTACAACGGTAATAGTATTTTGTCTCCGGATTTAGTAATCCTGAAGTGATTTGGTAATCAAATACACCTTCACCAGACAATGGGGTTATGTTGGCGCAACCAGAATCTGAAGCTGTCTGTGAAAATCCAGGATCAGTATCCCAACAGATCTCCTGCTCTTTTATACCAACCCCTCCGGTATCCAAGATCTCACACAGCAATTTGGCGCTATCTGAGGTCACATCCTCCGGCGGTAAGACAGTGACAACCGGGGCGCCTTTGGTTCTAAACGGCATTTTATGAGTTATAGTCTTACCATTATCGTTGGTAGCATATGCAGTGTAGGTATAATCGGTATTTGATTCAAGTGAACTAATATCGAGAGAGAAAGAACCAATTCCGGGAGGAGTTACAGTACTACAAGTTTCGGTTACGGCAGAAGCCTTTTTCCAGCAAAAACCTTGTTCAGTGACCGGTTTTCCATTGTCGGCGGTCACTTCTGCGTTCAATGTAGCTTTGTCCTGCCCTATATTGGTGGCGGGGTCTATATCAAGCTGTGGAGCACCTGACACGTTAGTGGTAAAGGTTTCTATCGGTGATTCACCGGTTTTGTTACTTAGGTTTGTAGCGTAACACTTGAAGTAATAATCAGTATCTGGCGTCAAGCCGGTGAGAGGGACTGAGTAATGCCCAAGACCGGTGCCGGTGATAGGGGCCGGCGGATCACAGACAGCTCCCGCCAAGGCAGAGTCCTCGCTCCAACAAACTCCGTGTTTTTTGATAACTGAATCGCCGATATCAAGCACTTCACAATTCAAGGTAGCACTATTTTCAGTGATAGGGTTGGTAGGGTGAGCGATCACTTCCGGAGTTCCTGATCCCGGAGGCGGAGGTGTTGAACAGGTAGTGCTTACCTCAACCGACGAAGAAGTGATCATATTCCCAACCATATCCACCACCTCAGCTGTGATAACTAAATCAATATTTTGCTCAATTCCAGAAACTGTAATATTTCTAGTATCAGACGAAGTTGGGTCAGGATAATTGATCCTGATCTTCTTAATCAAAGTTCCATCATACTTCTCAATATAAACGTCAGCATAATCAAGTCCAGCTCCATTATCCTTAGCAGTCAAGCTAAATGAAATGTCAGACGTACTATCATCATTACAAGAAACGGTAGGCGCACCAATTGTAATGTGTGGCAAAGTTGAATCAACCACAAAACATCCTCCCACCAGGTTTCCGGCCTGCGGGGTGCTGTTGAATCTTATATTCCCTGCTCCATTTGGTTTTAGTTTTATATCACCAGCCATGGTGTGATCAACAGACCACCAATAGACTCCATCTGAAGTAGCTACCGGCGCCGGAATTTCGTTGACGCTTTTTGAACTGTCGGTATTGGATACTCGAGTGAACATTTCTTTGGTGTCGTGATTGATAAGGTAGATCCTGGTCTTTCTCACTTCGCTGCCGGCGCCGTACTGGTTGTCTACTCCGTTATTCCCCACTTTAAAGGTAGTTGGCACGGCACTGAAGGTTTCGCCGCTTGGCCACAGCGGATCAGAAAAAGAATCCATGTTGGCGCTTTTTCTTACTAACTGAAGGTAGCCCTGCAAAAGATGTCCTATCATATCGGAAGGATAACTCTCACTTGGTTGAAGACGTTGCCCTT
>CAYGKU010000064.1:0-2653 GCA_964350745.1 uncultured Candidatus Saccharibacteria bacterium
CTTCAGGTTTAACATGTGGCTTAATTAAATATATAGCAGCCAGAAGACCAATAATATCTAAGAGTAAAACCATCACAAACGGTGTTTTATAGCTGACTTCGACCATAAATGGAATTAGAGCTGTGAGTATAACCGGAACGGCAAAACCGATAGAGGTAACCTTACCCATCACCTCCGTGTAATCTTTTTCTCTTCCTAAGCCACGGAAGGTTTCGTGCATAAAGGCTATACCAGTACCACTTAAAAAGGATTGACTGATATTCCATAAAATTATCGCGATCATTAGATGTGACAGACTATCAGCCAAAAGAAAAAACAAGGTCGACAGAACCATCAATATTCTGGAAAAGACAATGGCTTTCTTGTGGCCGAATTTATCAGACAAATACCCGCTTGGTATCTCAAATATAAAACCAGCGATCTGACCAGCCAGAATGATCAAACCGACGCTTTGTATTGTCACATCGGGCACTGTTAAGTAATAAACGCCTAAAATGGCCGCAAACGCTCTTTTGTTTGCGATCAGGATAAGGGTAAATTTCCAAATATTCGACTCCAACCCGGTGGTTTTAAATATTTGGAATAGTGACATGGGTTTTTAGTGTAGCGGAAAAAATGAGAAAAGAAAAGTGGACGGCGGCCGAAGGCCGCCGTCCACTTTTCATCTTAATTACTTAGATTTTCCTTTACTCCACCTTCAACACTTTGTACTTTTGCTTACCGGCAGGAGTATCAAAAATGAATTCTTCCCCCTTGGTCTTTCCCATCAAAGCTTCCCCTAGTGGTGAAAGGTATGATAATTTCTTTTCATGAATATTAGCCTCATCTGAACCAACGATGGTGTAAGTGCGAGTGTCCTTCTCTTTGTCTTTTTGAATGGTCACGATCGAACTAAGTCCCACCACTCCCCCTTTCTTTTCGTGAGCCACGATCTTGGCTTCTTTAATGGTCTTTTCCAAATAACCGATCCTTTCTTCGATAGCAGATTGCATGTCGCGAGCTTCTTGGTATTCGGCGTTCTCTGAGAGATCTCCAAGACTGCGAGCATACTCAAGTGACTCGGCCACTTCTTTACGTCTAACGGTCTTTAAATGTTCCAACTCTTTTTTTAATTCTTCAAACTTCTCTGCTGTTAAAAAGGCTTGTGTTTCATTCATAATTGTAAATTAAATTTACCCAATTATACGCACTTACAAGAAACGGTCAACTTATCTATTCTGAATCTTCAACTTCTTCCACTTTTATTCCCAAATATTCCGGCCTATTTTGCGACATCCACTCCACCACATCGCCCATAATACGGGTGGCGCCAAGAGCGTTACTGCGCGGGGCTTTATCCATCATTAAAATAAAAGCGTACTTTGGTTCTTCATACGGAAAGAAACCGGCGGCCCAAGAGTTGACGTAAGCATTACCTTGTCCCACCTCAGCGGTACCGGACTTGGCGGCTATAGCTACATCCTTTCTTTCCAGCGCGCGAGCGGTTCCTCCATTGTAGTTGACCGTCTTTCTCATACCTTCGTGGATAACCTTGAGGTGTTGCGGGTCAAGATCCAGATCAGCCACCAACTTCCCTTGCTTGCCAGCGACGACATGAGGTTGGATCAATTCTCCACCATTGGCCAGAGCGCTATAGGCACGAAGCATCTGTATCGGAGTGGTCAAAAAACCAAACTGTCCGATGGCGGTGAAGTAAGTGTCGCCCAACCGCCAATCGTCATCAAACACTTCTTTTTTCCAAGTCGGATCAGGTACCACTCCGGCTTGTTCTTGCGCGATCCCGATCTCAGTCGATGATCCGAGACCAAATAGTCGGTAATAATGAGACATTTTGGTTATACCAAGTCCGGTCATGGGAGCTCCGATATTGGCTTGTGGTACGGCGATCTTTGGTAGTCCGCCACCGATGATATAGAAATAGACGTTGGAGGAAAAAGCGATAGCTTCACGCATGGTCATAGATCCGTGCGCGCGCCAGTCGGTAAAATACGAAGGATTGCTTGGGTTGTATGGATTAGGGATGGTTATCCGACCGTTACTGTAGATCTCCCTGTTAGGATCAATAACCCCCTCGGCCAAAGCGGCGTAGGCTACAAAGGGCTTCACGATCGAACCGGGAGTATAAGCTCCGCCCACCACCTTATTCAAGAACGGCAAACGGTCGTCTTGATTGTAGGTTTCTATGGTCTCCACATCATAACCATCAGCCATCACTTCAGGATCATAGGAAGGAAAGCTGGTCAAAGCCAATAACCCTCCGGTCTTTACGTCCATGATCGCTCCCGCCCCACTTCTAAAACCGGCTTGTATACTTGAAGTCGAAATTATATTGTACATAGCCTCAGACAGCTCCGCATCGATCGATAGGTACAGAGGCTTGCCATTTTGAGGTGAAGAAATAGCGTGTTCACCCACCACCTCTTCGTGCGCGTCCGTTACCAGTATTTTTGATCCATTCTCTCCTCTTAAGGTCTCATCAAAAGCTGACTCAACTCCACTTCGTCCAATATATTCGGTTCGATAGTAAAATCCCTTTTTGTCTTTTTTAGGATAACTAACATAACCCAATACCTGCCCCAGACCGAGACGGTCAGTGTATGACCTTACCGGAAAATCATAGACCTCCCTTTCATCAAAATCATTGCACACCACC
>CAYGKU010000064.1:2663-5460 GCA_964350745.1 uncultured Candidatus Saccharibacteria bacterium
ACGGTCATAGATCACTCCTCTCTCCGCGATGATCACGGTCTTATCGACACTGTTCTTGTCCGATATCTCTCTAAATTCCGCACCATGCGTAACCTGCAATGAATAGATCTTTCCAAAGACCACCAAAGCCAACATAAGAGAAACCGCCCCTACAGTATAAACACTTCTGGCAGGAATAGGTAACTCCCTCTTACCTTCCATTCGATCCTGGTTAAAACCCGGTATATTGGAAACATCTAAAAAAACCTCATCCAACTCTACAGTAGACTTTCTTTTTTTACGAAACCATTTCATTTCTTTCAGTATACATCAGCAGATATGGTTTTAAAATATCGATAACAAACCACGCGATGACAGTGACAATGCTAAGTAGTGGAAAAGAGTAAAAGCCACCATAATAACCATCTATCAGTATAGCCAACACGATCACTTCGTAAGCTGTGTACCTAAACATGTAGAACAACATCACAAGCAAAGCCGGTACGAAGAACTGAGTGACAAAAGCAAATATAATAAAAAACAAAAGAATTATTCTTAACATAAAAGTCTTAGAGCTGATCATTTTCGTCTGAAGTAGTGCCGGCCGAAGATGATCCAGTGACAGGGGTGTCGTTGGTGCCTTGTTGGCCTTCCTCGATCACACCACCCTCTGCTTCCTGATCTCCTTCTTCACCATCTCCACTATCAGCCTCAGCCTCCTCTTTGGCTTTCATTTTTTCTTCAAATGAAGCGACAAGACCTTCATCAAGCAGTAGTTTGGCTCTGGTAGCGGCTTGGATCTCAGCCTCTATCTCACTCTCAGATCTGACCTCAATAACATCAAGACCGACCGATACATGAAAAAGACCACTGATAGCCTGTGGCGGAACAATGTAACAGTAGGTAGATTTTCCACCGATACGATCTGGCCAAACACTCCACCACTAACACTTGGCAGTATCACCAACTGATCGGGCTTGATATCAATTCCTTGAGGCAAACGCACTCTGGCCACCCCACCACCAATACCTTCAAGAGGAGCGAACACATTTGGTCCAATGATATATGCCGATGATTCAAAACCGGGAGACGTCATCAGATCAACAAAAGCCGACCTTGGTGAGGTGTGGACCACCACTCCGATAATGGTATCAACTCCGGTATATACAGGAGATCCCACCTTGACCCCGTCATCTGATCCGCGATCGATCTGCAGGAGATCGTAGGCTAACTTGGTTGGTCTTGCGGTCACTCGGGCTGTCAGACGATCACTCGGCAATCCTGAGTTGGTCATGCCCCGAAGTCTCATGTTCTCGTCCAGCAGTCTGTTTACAGTGTTTCTGGTACTGTTCTCAGTAGCGATCTGGGCTTTCAGTTGGTCTATTTCAGACAACAGTTCGTTCTTTGATCTTAGATATTCGGGAATAAAACTGTCAGAAGTTCTCATCCAGCCGGAAACGGCATTAAAAGGATACACAACGGCAGAGCAAAGGTTGGTTATGAACCACGGAAATATCCAGCTTAGCAATCTCAAGCCGGTCAATATTGAAAGCCACCAGTACTTTGACCTAGGTGGTGTACGGCGATAATTCGCCTTCTTTGTCGATGAGTACTTCTTCATATAGATCTAGATTTTCAATGACCATTCCCGCCCCTCTCACTACTGCTCTAAGCGGGTCAGGCACTACGATCACCGGCACTCCCAAGCTTTCTTCCAGCAAAGCAGCGAGTCCTGGGATCAAAGAACCCCCTCCACAAATATGAACACCTCTTTGCATAACATCCGCCAAAACTTCAGGTGGCGTCCTCTCAAGCAGAGCTTTGGTGGACTCAATAATAGACTCCACCTGATTAGCTACCGCCAAGCGAATATCACCGGCGGTAATGATCACTTCCCGTGGCAGACCAGTCATCACATCTCTACCTCGAATGACCATCTCGTTGGCGCTACCGTCGTCAATCACCGAAGCTAAGGCCATCTTAGCTTCCTCGACTGTCTTTTCTCCCACATAGACCTTGAACTGATCACGAATGTACGAAGCAATGGAGGCGTTGAGATGATCTCCGGCTAAACGTAAGTTCTGTGACACCACGATACCATTCAGTGAAATAATGGCGATATCAGTGGTTCCACCCCCAATATCAATTATCATATTACCGTTAGCCTTACCGATCGGCAACTTAGCACCGATGGCGGCTGCCATCGGCTCCTCGATCAAGAAAACATCACGCGCACCGGCGTTATCAGCCGCGTCTCTGGCCGCTCTCATTTCCACATTGGTAATACCTGAAGGTACAGCGATCAGCATTCTCGGCGCCACAAAAGTGCGCATTTCACTATGGACTTTGTTGATCAAATAACCGAGCATTTCTTCGGTCACTTCAAAATCAGAGATCACTCCATCCACCAACGGACGAACCACTTCGATGTGTCCGGGGGTCCTACCCTGCATTATCTTAGCCTCGTTACCGACCGCTACCAATTGTCCGGTCTTTTTGTTGATGGCGACAATGGTTGGTTCATTGAGAACAATCCCCTTATTCTTCACATACACCAAAGTATTGGCCGTACCAAGATCTATCGCCATGTCGGTAGACATGACGGACAAGATCCTATTCAGTTTTTTGGATAGAAAACTCATTTTCGTACTATTGTACTATGTATTAGGGTCATCATCAAAATCCCCCAACAATTCTTCCTCGCTGAGATTTCTAACCTCACCATCAATTCTCTTTACTACTTCAAAAGTACCGGTTTCTTTCCCTTTCTTGCTGGCCACCACTCGATACGGAACACCCAAAAGATCACTATCGGCGA
>CAYGKU010000064.1:5470-6499 GCA_964350745.1 uncultured Candidatus Saccharibacteria bacterium
TCTCACCGGCTCTGGCGTCACGATCATCGTAAAGCACATCGACACCTCGTTCTTGTAGAGCATAATAGACACCCTCGGTCCAATCACGAACAGAACTATCGTCGGTGTTAAGACCGATCAGATGAACCTGATACGGAGCCACACTTTCCGGCCAAACAATTCCCTTTTCGTCAGCGAATTTTTCGACCAGCACACCCATCAGTCTGGTGATGCCGATACCGTAAGAGCCCATCCATACCGGAATGTTGTCTCCGGCTTCATTCTTAAAGGTTAGACCCAGATCCTTGGCTTTTTGCCGACCAAAGTTGAAAATATTACCTACTTCCGCGGTCTTGACTTCGGTCAGATCTTCTCTTGTTATACCAAGTTCATTCAGAGTTTTGTCATTTAATATTTCTTCGTTAATGGCGATATTCTTCTCACGATTGATGTAAATTACGTCTTCACCGGCTTCACAGATAGTTTGAAATTCATGACTAAACTCAGTAAACGCTCCTCCCGAGGCGAAGGTAACAAAAGTATCTTCACCAACCCCTAGACGTTCAAACACTCGGTTGTACGCATCTATGGTGGCTTGATAAAAAGTGTCATGATCTTCTTCACCCAAAGAAAAAGAGTACATGTCCTTCATCACAAACTCACGTCCGCGCATAATCCCGCTCTTGGCTCTAAGTTCGTTGCGTAATTTGGTTTGAAACTGATAAGCGTAGATCGGCAAGTCTTTATAACTACTGATGTAACTTTTCATCATTTCACCGATCGGTTCTTCGTGACTCCAACCAAACCCAACTTCTCCACCAGCCTTTAGTTCAGACTTAAACCAAACATCAACTTTTTCGTCGTCCCAGCGATCAGTTCTCTCCCACAGATCTTTACGTTGCAAAGTGGTCATAATTAGTTCTTGACCACCAACCGCATTCATTTCTTCTCGAACGATCTGCTTAATCTTTTCAACCACTCTAAGACCAAGTGGCAAAAAGGAATAAACTCCCGCCATCTCTTTGTGAATGTATCCGGCGCGTATCAAAA
>CAYGKU010000065.1:0-6391 GCA_964350745.1 uncultured Candidatus Saccharibacteria bacterium
CTAGCTCGGGGCGGTGGAGAGTATGGGATTCACTGCAACTTTATTTATATACTCGCAAGCTCGTTATAAATATAAGTTCCAGCACCTTGCTTCTCATCCATTCCTTATAGTTAAAGATATTAATTATAAAGAAATATAGCTAATATCTTTAATGCGGAGAGTATGGGATTCGAACCCATGAGGGCTTTTAGACCCTACTTCGTTAGCAGTGAAGCGCTTTCGACCACTCAGCCAACTCTCCGTGCCAGTAAGATAACATACTTTACCGATCTGAAAAAGGTTTGCTAAAACCACCGCTATTCCGGTAGCGACAGTATTTGTCATATATAATAGAGTGACAGTTATCCCAAATCTTGGCGAAAAAGAACCTAAAAGTCATGTATCCTATATCAATCAATGCTGATAAGTAGGTTATAATTACACCAAGAGTAAAACTCACGTAATTTATAAAATCAGATAAATATAGTATTAACATTATTTATATCATTATCATTAATATGAAAAAGAATTTCAAAAATTTCGTTGTTGTCGGACTGATCGCTGTAATGTTCGCCGCCACCCTTCCTGCCAAGCCAGTGTTGGCCGATACCCGGGCGGAGTATATTTCTCAGATTCTTATTCTAATAGAAGAGATCAAGGCTTTGCAGGCGGAACTGAAAAGACTGATCGCTCAATATACTGGTTCGAATACTTACTCAGGTTACAGCAGTACAGGTAATTCCAGTAGTGGCACCAATTCCAGAGGCGGTTCAAGTTCCAGTAATACCTCAAGTAGTGGTACAGACCCCTGCAACACCAACTTCACCACCAACCAAACTACCGGTAGTGAAGGAGCCCAAGTCAAGGCTTTGCAACAATTCCTGATAAGTCGTGGTTACTCTATTCCAGGTGGAGCTACCGGCTACTTTGGATCACAGACCAAGTCGGCCGTAGCTGCTTTCCAGCGTGACGCGAATATTACTCCTCCTGAAGGTTATTTTGGACCAACTACCAGAGCTAAAGTGCGATCGGTTTGTGGGGGCGGTTCGATCAATTCAGGATCTTCAGGCGGAAACAACAATGCCTCGGGAGGTTCATACCAGAGTATTATGCTCAATATCCACAATCAAACTCGTAGCAAGCATGGCCTTGATCCGCTCACCTGGTCTGATGCTTTGGCTAGAAGTGCTCAAGCCTATGCCAATGAACTTAGTTCCAGAGGCTGTCCTTTGGTACACAGTGATTCTGATTATGGAGAAAATCTATACCGTGAGTGGACCTCACGTGAGATTGTCTTCAATCCAGCCGGAGCTGCCAACTGGTGGGCCGATGAAGAAAAATTCTACAATTACAATTCCAACTCTTGCAAGGCTGGCGAACAGTGTGGTCACTATACACAAATTGTCTGGGACACCACTAAAAGAGTTGGATGTGGCGTGAGTACATGTTCTGCTTCCGGTAAGAATACGCAAATGTGGGTTTGTCATTACGATCCAGCCGGTAACATCAGAGGGCAGAGGCCATACTAAACTAAGAAGCCATCTAAAGAAACCAATTCCTCAAAAACAGTCTGCTAGATTCTAGTAGACTGTTTTTTAATGGGAGGATCATTGGATGGAAACAAGGACCGGAACCGCGAAGCGGTTCCGGTCTTTAATTGTTTGCGAATAACACCCTAGTGTGCCAAGGCCAGATAGACTAGGCGACTTTCGTTGGGGAGGTTGCTACGCAAGACCTCACCGGCCTCATTTATAGTGGCTCCGGTAGTGATGACATCGTCGACCAGCACTATAAGACAATTGCTCGGCACTGTCTGGTTGGAGGCTAAGGAAAAAGCTCCGGTCATGTTTTTTAGTCGGTGTTCTCGGTCCATGGTTGTTTGCGGTAGGGTTTCTTTGGTTCGTATCAGTAGTTCTTTTACTATAACTTTGTCACTTTTTACCATCGATAATATTTGACTGACTTGATTATAGCCTCGAGTCCGTTGACGTTCTTTTGATAGGGGAATGGGGACAAGGACGATCTTTTTGTCTGTTTGGGTCTGAAGCCAGTTATCGAGTAGGGTAGCGAGAAGCCGGGCAGCCTTTTGACTATTGTGAAATTTGTTGGCGGTGATGGCCGACCTCACTTTGGTTTTGGTGTAGTCGGAGAGGTGGATGCAATTGGATGAGCGGTGACACACGAAAAATCTTAAAAACCGTTCCGGAGATTCATCTTTGATCTCCCGGACTGATCTTGGAAGAGGTAGAACAGTATCAAGGATACGCACAAGTATGTCTTTCATACCCCTTATTATATGGTATTGGCATGATAAGATATTGTAAGTAATAAACTTTATGAATCCATTCAGTAATCTTTTTTCTTCAATCAAAGGTGGTGCCAGTAATGAAAGGCGAGTGGTGGGGATCGACATCGGTTCTTCGTCTGTAAAAGTGGTTGAGCTGGAAGAAAAGGAGGATGTCTTGAGTCTGACCACTTATGGAGAATTACAGCTGGGTCCGTATGTTGGTAAGGATGTCGGTCAATCTGTGACTCTGGATCCCAAAAAAGAACAGCAAGCTTTGGTCGATGTGATCCGTGAATCAGCCGTGAAGGCCAACGAAGGAGTATTTGCCATGCCTCTATCTTCCAGCTTTGTGACAGTGGTGGATTTTTTGGCCGATCCTTCCGAAGACATATCTTCAAGAATCCGAGTAGAGGCCAGGAAATACATACCTGTACCAATAGGTGAGGTGACTCTGGATTGGGCGGAGATAGATTCCGGTGACGGCGAGGACGAAAGAAGAAGAGATGTGTTGGTGGCCGCTATTCAGAATAAAGCTCTTAGTCGCTTCAAGTCTTTGATGCAATTCATTAACTTAAAACAGCCTCCGACCGAGATAGAATGCTTCAGTTCTATCAGAGGAGTATATCGAGAAGGGGAGGAGGATGTGGCGGTCATTGATATCGGCGCCACTTCCACAAAATTGTATATTGCCAGAAATGGACTATTGCAAAGAATGCATCGTACCATGTCCGGTGGACAGGCGGTCACCAATAAGATCGCTTCCAAATCCAGTATATCCTTTGAAGACGCTGAGGTGTTCAAGCGGTCAGTGACCAAAGAGGATGAAGGGTTTGGTGAAATACAAAGTATTCATCACGGTTGCTATGAAAGAGCTTGGAGAGAATTCAACCAGGTCATCAAAGATTACGAAACTAAAAATTCCATAAAGCTCGATGCTATCTATCTGACCGGTGGTGGGTCGATCTTTCCCACCACCAGGTCTTACGTGGAAGATGCTTTGCAGAGAAAGGTGTCGGACGTCGATGTTTTCAACAAAGTATCCTACCCGGCCTTTATGGAAGATATTTTGTATGAACTCAATTCAACATTTCACGTAGCCTTAGGAGCGGCGCTGCGGTCATTCGAATAAAATTTCATCCACAGTTGGTTGTCGCTTGAATTAAAAATTGTACGTATAATTAAATGTATGCCAGAACCTTCAAACACATCGTTCATTCCAAAACGCAATCCGGTCAAAAATGCCAGGGGCTCATCTCCTCGACCGGTCTTTATCGGAACCCTGCTGATCAGAGCTTTTTTCTTTGCTGTCCTTATTGCTGCTTTGGTCGTTTTTATATACGAGAATCGTCTCAACTCACAATTGGATAAAGAGATCACTACTCTCAATAATCTCATCGCTACTTTTAGTGAGGTCGATATGAAGAAAGTTCAAGACGCAAACGAAAGACTCAAGTTAGCGTCGGATCGTCTACAGTACACAGCATCCATCAGAACCATCTTTGAAGCGGTAGAGGACGCTACCGTTCAAACCGTACAGATCGATAAGCTTGATATAAATCGCTTGACCAATACCGAGTTTGAAGTGGTCGCCAAAATGAGATCCGGTACCTTTGATTCCATTATTTTCCAGCGGGGCGTACTGGAGAGAAGTGATAAATTGATCGTTTCCAGTATTGATGATCTGGTGCTGAACAATCCTGAGACAGATCAGGGTGGTAGTCCAAATGATATCGAGTACATTGACTTCAGAGCCAACCTATCTGTTCTGACCGAGAACATTCCACATAATGAAAATGCCGGTGGCGAATTTAGGAATGTTAATTTACCGACTACACCACAAACGGTCCCTGATCAGCAAGTCCAAGACCTGCCTGAAGAAGAGCTTAGTGATGAGGTTAATCAACAGAATAGCATATGATCTTCAATTCATTATTTACACAATTACTTTTGGCCGGTCTAGCAATAGCTTTGATCTACGTCTACGTCCAGCCAACTTTGGTCGATATCTCTGAGGCTAGAGACAATATAGCTCTATACCAATCAAAACAACAGCAAGTTGATGAGGTGAATCAGAGACTGGCCCTCTTGGTGAACGAAGTCAATAGTATACCTCCGGCAGATCAAAGGGCATTATTGACCTACATGCCGGATAAGGTTGATGTGGCGTCTGTTTCCAGAGACATCTTTACCATGTCACAAATATCCAACATTGAAGTCTCTGCGATAAAATACGCTGAGACAGACGTCTCGCTTGATGACGATGAACCAAAAACCCATACTTTTAACGTGGTAGCAAAAGGAGACTATCAAGGCATTAAAAACTTCTTAGGTCTCTTGGAACAAAACAATTATCCACTTGAGGTGTACGAGCTTGTTGCTACCGCCGCCCCGTCAAACCCAGATGGTCAGGTCGAAGACAGTCTGGCGATAGAATTGGAAATAGTAACTTATTCAAGAATCTAATTTATTTTTATGAATTCAAGCTTAAAAAACGTAATAAGTCTATTGGTCATCTTTGTTTTTGCTTTTCTCGGATATTACCTTTTCGTTCAAGATGATGGTCTTAATAGTAGCGAAAATACAGTTGTAACTAATGCTGTTTTAGCTCAAACTCAGTTGTTCATTGAGCGTAGCGCTATTTTGAAGGAAATAACCATCGACACTTCCATTTTTGAAAATAGAGTATTTCGTTCCTACCGTTCATTTTCTGATGAGGTCCTACCTCGTCCTATCGGAAGAGATAATCCTTTTGATGAGTTCATTGAGGACTCTCGCTAACTAATAGCGGTCCTCAGAGACATTTATGAATCCATTAGAAAAACTATTGGAACAAGGTAAAGTTACCGAAGATTTTGTACGTAAAGTAGAAGATGTGGTTAATACCACGGGTGAATCTTATGAAAAGGTTTTGATCGATCAGGGTGCGTCGGAGGATCTGGTTCGAGATCTTTATGCTGACTATTATCAGGTTCCGAAGTTCGTTATTCCCGAGGGGTTTAGTATTTCTGAGGAGATATTGTCTTATATACCGGAAGAGTCAGCGGCTCATTATCGATTGGTACCACTAAAGATCGAGGATGGAGTACTTTTGGTGGGGGCTAATAATCCTGATGATATTCAGATCAGTGAGGTACTTAATTTTATCAGTGGTAAATACAATATTGGCTACAAGTTGGTATTCATGCTTGATAGCGATATCACTAAAGCGCAAAATTTTTACGAAAGTCTAAAGGGTGAAGTCACTGACGCTTTGGTGACGCTTGAAGACGAATTGAATGAAGGGATCGCTGCCGGTCTGGATGAGATCAGTGACCAAAAGGATGAGGAAGTAGCCGATCACATAGAAGAGGATGCGCCGGTTACCAGGATCGTCGCTACTACTTTGCGTTACGCGGTTGATGGTAGTGCGTCAGATATACATATAGAGCCCAGTGAAACTAAGGTTGTGGTCAGATTTAGAGTCGACGGCAAACTGGTGACATCACTTGAGCTTCCCAAGAAGGTTCATATGGCGGTGGTGGCTAGAATAAAGATCTTGTCTTCCATGAGACTTGACGAAAGGCGCAAGCCGCAAGATGGTCGTTTTTCCGCCACCTTTGATGGCAGAAAGATCGATTTTCGTGTGTCAACGCTACCTACCAGTCATGGAGAGAAGGTGGTGATGCGTATTTTGGATAACGAGAAAGGTATCCGTACTCTAGAGAGTGCTGGAATTTCTCCCTATCTTTTGGAAACCGTTCGCCGAGCGATCCAACAACCTTACGGTATGATCCTCATCTCCGGTCCTACCGGTTCGGGTAAGTCGACCACTCTTTACGCTATGTTGGCGGAGGTTGATCGTTTGACCAAAAATGTACTGTCTCTTGAAGATCCGGTGGAGTACAACATAGAAGGGGTCAGTCAATCACAAGTAAGGTCTGAGATCGGTTACACCTTCGCGAACGGTTTGCGTTCGGCCTTGCGTCAGGATCCGGACATCATCATGGTAGGTGAGATACGTGATAAGGAGACCGCCCAGTTGGCGGTTCAGGCCGCTTTGACCGGTCACTTGGTGTTATCGACCATTCACACCAATAACGCCATCGGAGTGATACCGCGTCTGATCGATATGGGGGGCGACCCGTA
>CAYGKU010000066.1:0-6243 GCA_964350745.1 uncultured Candidatus Saccharibacteria bacterium
AAAAGAGGTGGAGTTTTGCATGTGATCGATTGGACCGAATCATTCCGCAGTCTTGGCCCGCAACCAAAAGACGTGATAGTAAAGGACGATGCTGTGGCTTTATTTGAAGCCAAGCAGTTTGTCTTGGAAAAAGAGTTTCCAGCTGGAGATCATCATTATGGGTTTACTGTTAAAAAAGTATGAAATTAAGACCGTTTGAGTTAGCAATGATCGTTATTTTTGGCTCAATGTTCCTGATAGCTTTGCTTCTTCTGGGTTCATTTGAGGGTGGAAATGATCCTGAAAAAGTACGCATAGGTAATGTTAATATCTGGGGAACTCTTCCTGAGAGAGAAATGAATTCAGTGTTGGAAGATATTGCTGATAATTACGATGATGCTTTTGAGACAGTCTATTATACTTATGTACCGGAAGACGAGTTTGATATCAGGTTTTTGAACGCTTTGGCTGACCAAAGATCACCGGATCTACTGCTGTTGTCTCATGAGAAATTGGTTGAGCACCGTAACCGTCTTCAGCCTATACCGTATGAGACCTTTCCGTTGGTAGATTATCGCAATTTATACATCGACGGGGCTGATATCTTCGCTCTAAATGATGGTATTTATGGTTTTCCGCTGGTAGTAAATCCACTGGTGATGTACTGGAATCGTGACATATTCTCTTCGGAAGGTTTTGTCAAACCTCCTAGCACTTGGGAAGAATTGGTTAGCGAAACCGTACCTTCCATTACTCTCAGAGATTTCAATCGCAATATTCAACGATCGGCTGTCGCTATGGGAGAGTACAATAATATCAGAAATGCTTTTGGTATAATTTCTCTGCTGACCATACAAGGCGGTAGTCGACTGGTGGTGGATGATTCCGGGTATTATCGAATGCAGTTGAACCAAACCCACAGCGCAGATACGGTAGAGGCTCCGTTCAATACCGCTATGTCTTTTTATACCAACTTCAGTAATGTCAATAATACTCTCTATAGCTGGAATCGAACCTTGCCGGAAGATAGAGATCGGTTCTTGAGTGAAGATTTGGCATTGTATTTTGGTTATGCCAGTGAAGGAAGAGAGATACAGGCCAAGAACCCAAACCTTAACTTTGATGTAACAGAAGTTCCTCAAGGAGCCAATGCGACCATCAGAAGAACCTATGGTGATTTTTATGCATTGGTCATACCAAAGTTTTCCAACAACATGAACGGCGCTTATGCGGCAGCAGAGACTCTGGCTGGTGAACAGTTCGCCAAAACCATTGCTGACCAGTACAACATGGCTCCGGTCAACAGAAATGCTTTGCAGACAGGTAGTAATGATGTGTATGGACGAACCGCTTACCAGTCAGCGGTCAGATCCAGAGGTTGGCTAAATCCCGACATTGATAAGACTGACGAGATCCTCACCGGACTATTGGTCGATGTTAGTGCCAATCGCAAGGATGTATATTCCGCCACGGGAGATGCTATGAGATTGCTTGAGTCCGCCTACAAGAGTAATTAATTTGATCTATGGATTACCTTAAAATACTAAAAATAAAAAAAAATCAAATAAGTCAAACCATGCTTCTGGCAACCGGTTTCTTTTTGGTTTCGTTTGCGGAAGTGTTTGCGCAAGAGAGTCCGGCTGGCTCTACGGTTAAACTAAAGAATTATTTGAATGTTGATACCATCGAAGGTCTTCTGCTCGGTATTTTAGAGATCGTTCTGATCATTGCTGTACCGATCATCATCTTCTTCATCATCTTTGCCGGTTTCTTGTATGTGACAGCCCGTGGTGATACCGAGAAACTGACCAATGCCAGACGTGCTCTGACCTACGCGGTGATCGGAGGCGTTTTGGTGCTAGGGGCGATTGCCATTACAGAAATTATCAGAAATTTAGTAGAAGCGTTTTAGATCTATATGGTACCGACACCCACTACTTTTGGCGAACTGGTCAATTTATTACTGGATTTCTTTGAACTTTTGATTCCGGTAGTATTTGCAATTTTGTTTCTTTACATTGTCTGGAAGATACTTGATGCTTGGGTCATTAACGCAACAGATGAGAGTAAGCGAGCAGAGGGTAGGCAGGTGGCGCTGATCGGAGTGGTCGGTATGATAGTGATGTTGATCGCTTGGGGTCTGGTAAATATCATTCGGGCAACTTTTTTAGGGTAGGGGCTTGGTGACTCACGGAAGGCCGAAAACCAAAGGTTTTCGGCCACTATACTACACCTACCTAGCTGTCATCTATATTTATATAAAAAGTACCAGCAGAA
The DNA here is from genome assembly GCA_964350745.1 of uncultured Candidatus Saccharibacteria bacterium. GTDB lineage: Bacteria > Patescibacteriota > Minisyncoccia > Phycocordibacterales > UBA918 > OLB19. The sequence continues at coordinate 2,257 of CAYGKU010000066.1, forward strand.
ATGCCCCGCGCCTTCGGCGCGGGGCATTCCTGCTCTCAGACACCCATTACACCCCAAGAAAACCTCAATACTTATACACAGTCTGTGTTTTCGCCTTATTTTTAAAGAGATATTCATGTATAATAGAGGTATTAAATTTTGTTATAAATTATAAATGTATATCATATGAAAATTATCAAGTTGTTTACCAGTTCCGTGGCGGTATTTATGTTTCCGCTCTTGGTTTCTGCTCAAGGATTTAATAAAGGCTTGGCAGGTGGTCAACAAGGTACACCCCTTGAGACATTGTTACTAGCTATCATTGCTTTTACCGAAAACGTTCTTATTCCGTTTGTTTTCGCTATCGGATTTTTGATGTTCGTCTGGGGTATCTTCCTCTTCTTTATTGCCGGCGGTTCAAACGAAGAATCAAAGGAAAAGGGAAAGAGCTTGATGGTTTATGCTATTCTCGGTTTCGTGGTCATTATCATCTTCTGGGGTATCATCAACCTATTGGCTCAGACTACCGGTCTTGAAGCTGATACTATTACAACTCCGGTATTACCTAAGGCCGGACCGGGCGCTGGTGGAGGTGCTATCTAAAACAGTCCACACAAAAAAAGCTCCCTTTGGGAGCTTTTTTGTGTATATTAAAACATTTTAACTTTATTATATGGTATATTCTTTGTATGTTATCTAACGATCAATTGGCCCAAGCCCCGGCCGCTTCCAAGGCGGAAGCTTCAAAATTCGTAGCCACTGTGAACGACGTCTTTTTATTCCCGCTTATCGGGCTGTTATTAGGCATCGCTTTTTTGGTCTTTCTTTATGGAGTGGCGGTCTATGTTATGAACGCCAACAACGAACAGTCTCGTAGCGAAGGGAGAAAACATATCATGTTTGGTATCATTGGCATGGTAGTAATGATCTCCGCTTACACTCTCCTTACCATCGCCGCCAATACTTTTGGCTTGGCAGTGCCGGAGTAATTCTCGATTTTGCTTCACCAAATAATAAAAAAAGCTCAAGATACAAAAAACGCATCTTGAGCGTGTGTCTGAATGTTACAAAGTGTATCTAACATTCCGGCACGTAAAGGGCGAGCCGTACACTTCAAACCTTGTTTCAAATTCCAGTTCCAGCTCATTGACCTGAAATCCACCCATAGCTTCAATGGTGGACTGCTTACCGATGTAGTCTTTGACTGCATCGGTAGTCATCATTCTTTGTATTCTGCCTAAATTCTTTTCCTCGAATTCCATATGAAATAATGGAAAGTCGGCGAAGTTTAGCAGAGCCTCAGGACCTACGATCTTACCACATACTCGGTATGACATGCGGGGATTATGATCGTAAGAACTGTGGGCTGGCGGAACTGGTAATTGCAACACGAAGGTGTCAAAGACCCCACCTTTAATTCTTATCGGCACTTCAGGCTTAATCCTCCTGAGGTCTACTTTTACTTCCTCAGATTTCTCTTGTATTTCTGTTTGGTCTTTATCAAGAGCAAAGGTGGTCATGAAGACAGTGAAAAGGAATGTTACACCCATCACTAGGCCTGTCACCCAGCTCCGGTTTAATGCCCAAACCAATATAGTTATTAATAAGGCTGTCACCCAAACCAGTACCTTTATCAAGTCTTCGCCCAGGCTTTCCTTTATGGCGAGCCAAGTGTCAAGGAAGAATTTTAGTATTTCACTTTGTTTGTCTTTCTCGAAGAGGCTTTTAACTTCTTCCGGAAAAAAGTGAAAGGCGACCAATATGGTAGCTGTTATTATCAAGATAGTAACAGCAAATCCATTGGATCCCGTCTTGACTTGATCTTGGTTCTGGTTTTGATTCTGGGACTGATTTTGAACACTCTTTTTTTTGAAAAAGGTTGCCCACAGTGCCCAAATCAGAGCTGTCACTAATCCAATCATGATAAGATCAGTCGGGAGACTTAACTTATTTAATATATTTTCATTTGTAGACTGAATGGTTGCTTTTAGCTCATCAAAATAAAAGTATGAGATTACAATCACAAGTCCAATTACTAGTGGTAACAAAATATTTTTTATATTCCAAGAATTATCAGAAAGTTTTGTCCCTGAGACACTATTTTTTATGGAAACATCTTCATTATCTTTGTCATCCATAAAGTAAGGTCGCAAAGCAAAAATAATAGCACCAAAAATCAGGATTCCTACTAAAATAGGGATTGTGTCAGCCATTGTTATTCTCCAAAGATCGAACTTTTAATATTAAAACATTTTTTTGTTTAAAAGTCAACTATTCGCAATGTTTCAATATCTTTGCAACACCTAAGTTGTATATTGAAACATATAACATGCACAACAAGCCCAAAGATGCCCAAGGTACGTAGAAATGCAGTGTACTGGTTGATATAGAAAGTGGTCGATCAGAAGGGTTGCTAAGTACTATGGGTATGCATCAAGTATTATAAGACGATGGTGCCAAAATACTCCTTTTTTGTAAATTTTATACTGGTTTTTTTAAAGTTCCTTATTTTGTTTTATGAGTTAAAAAAGACCACTCCAATTCATTGTAAAACTGGAGTGGCGAATTCATCTATTCTTCTTTGTTACTATTCTTTTTTTTTAATTCAGACAGAATACCTTTTATTACAGCATCATTGTCCCCGCCACCTGCTTTTCCGGTGGTGTCAATTGTGACGATTGCTCCTTCAGGGGCGGATTTAACGGTACGGATAGTGGCTTCTCGATTATACACTAATCTGCCCGTATCATCTTCTATTGCCGAAGTTATTTCCCGGGTAGCGTCAGCAAGTGCAGTAGCTTCGGCTTTGGCATTTAATGCAGCTACCAGTTTGGGATCTGTTGGATTCTGTCTAAAAACGGAAACATATGTGATCTCAACACCGACATTAAAGAAGTGTCTTTCAGATTCAAGATCTTTAGTATCTTTGTTTCTAAACTTGGTGTGTCCAAGTTCTTCAATGCTGGCAATAAGACCGTCTACGCTTTTCAGAACACCTTGATACGAATTTTCCCTGTAGAATTTTGTAGTCACTGTTGAGACCAGACCACTCATTCTACTGTACCAGCTTTCACCTGGTGGCGGACCAAAGGCGGCCAGCCATGGGTTAAAAACTCTTGCTATCATGTAAACAACAACCCTTAATTCAATAGGATCACTTGTTTCAACATCGGGTACTTCTATATAAACATCGAACGGAAGGGCTCTAAACTGATTACTACGTGTTACAGAGGTAACTAACTTACCTTCTTCAACCTTTAGGTAATCAAGTTCATAGGTCCTCACTTCTCTCCATGGCGGAACTCCGTTAAAGAGTCTACCATTAGTCTTGAATACGGTGACTTTACTCAACCACCAAAAATACCTCGTAGGCCCTATGAGAATGTCCCATAAAGAGGGTGAAGGAAAATGAATTAGCGACAAAATGTTTCTGTCTTTCATTTCCACTATTTCATAGCCATCTTCCGGGGGTAGGTTTCCTTCGATTTCCTTCCTAAAGCCTCTTCCTGGAAATCTCATCAAAATATCTACCAAAGTATCGCCTTTGACTATCACTTTGATTATGCCGGGTTCAAATAACGTATATAACCCTGCTTTTCCCGGAACGGCTTTACCGTCTATTTTTTTGTATGGTTTACCTTGCATTTTTGGAGCAAATGCCATGGCATATAAAGTCCAAAGTACAATAATTGTTAGAGGGAAGCTTACATACCATCCCATAGCAAAGCTTCCGTAGTCGCCAGATGTTGTATAAATGAAATAGATGATTGCCACGTAAAAAAACGGAACAGAGTATTTTGCTAGTCTGTTTAAAAGTTTAGACCAACCTCCTTCGATTTTCTTGACGTCAGCAGTTAAAGGTTTATGTTCTTCCTTAGCTTTTCTCCAATCTTTATAGATTGAATAAGCATCATAAAAGAATTTTTTGATCTTTTCTTTAATGACATCAATTTTCATGAGTGTATTCCTCTTTCAAAGATCTATAAAACGTGCAAATGTTGAAATAAA
>CAYGKU010000067.1:0-6143 GCA_964350745.1 uncultured Candidatus Saccharibacteria bacterium
CTTGCCAAAGTAGGCTTGACTGGCTTCTTCGACCCCATAGATGGTTCCGCCATAAGGAGATTCGTTAAGGTATATAGAAAGAATTTCATCTTTAGACAACACTCGCTCCAGTTTGATCGACAAGATCCATTCTTTTACCTTACGGGTTATTGTTTTTTCTCTTTGTAAGACCGAGTTCTTTATCACTTGTTGGGTGATCGTCGAGCCACCTTGTCCACCGAGCAGGTCTCCTTCACTGAGGTTTATCAAAACCGCTCTGATGATGGACATTGGTTCTATACCGTGGTGTTGGTAGAACTGATCGTCCTCAATGGCAATGGTGGCGTTTTTGGTGTGTCTTGAGATGTTCTCAAAAGGTACTACTGTCCTGCGAACGTCTTGGTAGAGGTCATACAAAAGCACTTCGTTGGTACGGTCGTAGATCTTGGTGGATTGCAGAATTCGTCTTTCTTCAAAAGATGATAGGTCTGGTATTTCAAGGGTTGATATCCATATCAGTAGACCGGCAGCTGCCAAGATACCGATCGCTAAGGTTACTATAAGGCCGTCTATTAATATGTTCTTTACGCTGGTGTATTTTTTTAAATTCTTCATATAATATTATTTGAATATTGTCTAACTAGTTTACCAGAACTTGCTTTAAATCAAACTATTTCAGGCGTGTTTTGGGTCTTTTTATAATGACACGTCTTTTAAAACGGGAATATTTTGATATTTTATGATAAAGTTATTTTTATGAATTTAGCGGAAGAATTACAGGCGCGCGGTTTTGTAAAGCAGTTTACAGCGGAGAGCTTATCATCTATTTTGGATACTGAAAACAAGATCGTTTATCACGGCATCGACCCGTCAGCTGATTCGGCTCATGTGGGAAATTTTGCGATCTGGATGTTGTTAAAACATTTAGCTGATCATGGCTACAAGGTGATATTTTTAGTAGGTGGCGGTACTGGTATGATCGGTGATCCTAAGCCGGACGCGGAGCGAGTCTTGAGTGATATAAAAGAGGTTGAGTTTAGGGTGGAAAAGATCAGGGTGCAGGCACAAAAATTACTAAACAATGATTCGGTTGAGTTTGTGAATAATTACCAATGGCTGGGGCCGTTGAGGTTGATCGATTTTTTGCGTGATATCGGAAAACACTTCACGGTCAATGAGTTGGTAAAAAAAGACGCGATCGCCAAACGTTTGGAGGGTGAGATGGGTTTATCATACACGGAGTTTGCTTACCCGCTTTTGCAAGCTTACGACTATCTTAAGCTCTATAGAGACAAAGGTTGTACCTTACAAGTGGGTGGTTCTGATCAGTGGGGTAACTTAGTGGCTGGAGTAGATCTTATAAGGCGGGTGGAAAGGGTGGTTGTGCATGCTCTCACTGTGCCATTGGTGGTGGATAAGGTTACCGGCAAGAAGTTTGGTAAAAGTGAAGGAAATGCTGTTTGGTTGGATCCGGAAAAGACTTCACCATATGAGTTCTATCAATTTTGGCTTAATGTCAGCGATGAGAATGTGGTTGATTATTTGAAGTTGTTTACAACCCTGTCTTTGGAGAATATAGAAGAGATCGCTTCTGAGCAGGTTGCTACACCCGAGAAGCGGTCAGCTCAACAGGTTTTGGCTCGTGAAGTAACAGATCTGGTGCATGGAAAAGAGTTGTGTGAACAGATAAGACGTGTCTCAACTTGTTTGTTTGGTGGTGTATCGGTCAAAGATCTGTCAGGTGATGAGCTTGATATTTTGAAAAAAAACGCTCCTTTAACTAAGGCTGAAGATGGTGTGGGTTTGGTAGAGGTTTTGGTTTTGACTGATTTAGCTAAAAGTAAAAGGGAGGCCAGGATGTTCATTGAGAGTGGAGCGGTGTCAGTAAACAACCGTAAAGTTGAGGTGACCGATGTTAAATTAACTAAAAGCAATGATGGAGAGGTGGTGTTTATAAAAAAGGGGAAGAAGAGCGTTTCGTTGTTGGAGTTGGTGTAGGTATATGTGTTTTTTTAGGATCTAAAAAGCACCCTAAATGGGTGCTTTTTAGATCGTTTACATCTCGTCTATGTCGTCAAAGGTGTCAAAGTCAACGTCTTCAGCATCATCTTCCAGTTCGTCATCACCTTCAAAATCCTCCTCCTCGTTTTCTTTGTCTTCTTCCTCCTCTTTGTTGTCAACCAAACCAAAGCCCTCTATCTCATCATCGCTGCCGGAATCATCATCTGCCACTTCGTCTAGTAGGTCGTCCGCCAACTCGCCTTCGTCGTTGTCGGTCTCCAACTCTTCTTCATCGCTTTGAAAAAATACCATATGTTGTTATCTTAATTTGTTTTTGTAAAAATTATACTCGCTAAATTTTTATATTCAAAGTAGGATTTTACCTAGCTTGAGCGTAATGTGCAAGACAGGTGATACCAATAGCAATCGCGTCGTACTCGTCGTCAAGAGCGTTGGTGGGAGTATTATCCACCAGTCGCTTGATCATGTCAAAGACGGCGGTTTTGTCACTTTTACCATAACCGGTGGTAGCGATCTTTATTTCTTGTGGTCCAAACTCATAAACTCGACACTGGTGTTTATTTGCCAGATAGATTATTACTCCTCTGGCTTCGGCTACGCCAATGGCAGTCTTAATGTTCTTGTTGAAAAATATTTTTTCTATCGCTACCGCTTCGGGTTGATGAGTAATGATAAGTTCTTCTATGGTCGATCCGATGGTAAAAATTCGTTGGTTGATATCCGTGTTCTTATCGGTTTCGATACAGGTTGAGTATAGTAATTGTTCTTTGTGGTCATTTTTTTCCAAGATCGCCACTCCTGCTCGGTCGTAACCAGGGTCGACTGCAAGTACTTTCATGTTATTTGTATTTATTCTTCGTTGGTATCGTCGGCGCTGGTGAAGATGTCTTGCACGTCGTCCAGTTCTTCTAGATTTTCTATCAAAGAAGCCAATTTTTCACCATCTTGGTCTGATAACTCCGTTTGGTTGTTGGGGGTGTAGCCTTCGCTGGTCTTGGTAAATGCCCAGGCGGCCGACCCTGGTGTGCCCAGTTGAAGACCGGCTCTGGTGAAGGCGTGTTTGACCTCCTGGTTGGTGCGATTGTTGTTGTCGGTGATGGCGGTTATTAACATCGCCACTCCTCCCGGACCATAAGCTTCAAACATCACTTCTTGTAACGCGGCACCGTTTGTGCCACTACCTTTTTGTACCGCTCGTTCGATATTATCTTTGGGCATTGAATCTTTTTTGGCGCGTTCTATAGCGGCCGCCAGACCGGGTGAATTAACGTCCCCACCTGCTTTGCGTGACTCCATAGCGATAAGGCTGGAATGTTTGGAAAATATTTTACTTTTTTGCGCGTCGGTAGCGGCTTTCTTGTGTTTTATTTTTGACCATTTGTTGTGTCCACTCATATTTATTGGTTTATTTTAAGATGTTTATAAGCTTCAATGCTGGCTGTGCGGCCACGGGGAGTTCTTTCTAGAAGACCTTGTCTGATCAGGTAGGGTTCGATCACGTCTTCTATGGTTGACTGTTCTTCACCGGTGGCAGCGGCGATGGTGTTTAGCCCCACCGGACCACCGTTGAATTTGTTGATGATTATATCAATAACCGCTCGATCGGGCGAACCTAGTCCCAGACCGTCTATCTCAAGCAAGGAAAAGGTTTTGTTCACCACTTCTTCGTTTAGTTCACCTTTGTCTAGTTGGGCCAGGTCGCGACAGCGTTTTAGTAGATAATTAGCGGTTCGGGGAGTAGCGCGACAGCGGCAAGCGATGGTGTTTAAAATATCGTCCTCCACGTTTACCTCCAGTATTTGGGCCGAGTGTTTCAAGATCGATGATATTTCGTCGTTGCTGTAGAACTCCAGTCTGAAAGTTCCGCCGGAGAAACGTGAGCGAAGCGGGGCGGAAAGCATGGAGATGCGGGTGGTGGCCGCTACCAAGGTAAAGGGTGGAAGGTCTAGTTGGACAGTGCGGGCAGAAGGACCTTTTCCGATAATGATATCGAGTACCCCTGATTCCATGGCTGGATAAAGTACCTCTTCGATGCTTTTGGAGAGGCGATGGATCTCGTCAATGAACAGAACGTCGCCCGGGGAAAGGTTGGTCAAGATGGCGGCTAGGTCACCGACACGTTCTATGGCTGGTCCTGAGGTGGTGCGCATATTGGTACCGAGAGTTTTGGCTATCAAGTGGGCGAGGGTGGTTTTACCAAGGCCCGGTGGACCGTAGAGTAGGATGTGTTCGGCTGAGTGTCCTCGTTCTTTAGCGGCGGTCAGAAGGATATGTAGATTCTCTTTGATCTTGGTTTGTCCAATATACTCATCCCAGCTTTGGGGGCGTAGGGTTTGATCGAGATTGCCTTGTAAGTCTCTTTTGATCGGTTGTTTGGTTTTTTGGTCTGACATTAAAGGTATTCTACCAGATTTTTATGGTTCCAGAGAGGTTTGGTTAAAAAGTAGTTGACAAAAAATATAAATATGATAGTATAAGCGACAATAAAAGTTCTACAGTTCTCGCATCCCATTATAGTGGTATTTGGTGTGCGTTTTTTAATTTAGGAGATTTTAAACGTTGTGTTTTTCCAGATTATAACTCTCTAAGCAACCTGAATATGTTGCGAGGTTTTTATGGCTCTCACCGTGGAGTGAGGGGGCTGTAAATTGCCTTAGCGCGGTATTCACTTTCAATGCGGAAGTTTGCTTAGAGAGTTATACTCTCGAAAATTGGCAATTAGCTTTAACTGGTTCGACTATATCATCTACGGTTAAAAATTCCAAATAAAAAAACAGTTTCACCATATTTTTTATAATTTGCGCAACACAAAAAACCACCAACCTAAAAGGTTGGTGGTTTTTTGCGTTGCGTTTTAGGTTACGATACTGGAGAGGAATAAGTCATCTTCTTTTAGGTTGGCTTTTTTACCTTCTTCTTCATTCGATCCTGTTTCTTTTTGTTTGGTTTTCCAAGGTAGTTCTACCACACGCTCCAGTTCTGTTAGGGAGGTGATGTGACGATAAACTTTTTCGATACCATCTTCTACCATGTTGGGGATACCTTGTGGTTTGGCCGCTTCAATGATCGAGTGTTCGCGTGGGTCGCGGATAACTACTTCTTCCACCGCTTCGTCCATTTGAATGGCTTCAAAAATACCCATTCTACCTTTGTAACCACTGCCACCACACTCGGAGCAACCCCCTGCCTTGTATAAGGTTATGGGGCCGGATATTTGTTGTGGTTCCGGATGGTTAGCCAAAGTTCTTTGCACAAGTTCAAACTCTTCCGGAGTAGCTTCGTAAGCTATCTTGCAGGCTTCGCAAAGACGTCTTACTAGTCGTTGTCCCATCATTATGTTTAAAGCTCCGCCGAGAATTCTCGGATCTACTCCAAGGTCGATTAGTCTGGGAAAGCCTCCTACCGCACTGTTGGTGTGGAGGGTGGAGAATACCAAGTGTCCGGTCTGGGCAGCGTGCATGGCGGTGGTGGCTACTTCCTCGTCTCGGATCTCACCTACCATGATGATATCGGGGTCTTGTCGCAAAATAGCTCTTAATCCGGAAGAGAAGGTGTATTCGTCACTGGTCTGGGTTTGAACAATGCCGTCAAGTTTGTATTCAACCGGGTTTTCGATAGTTATGATCTTCACGCCTTCTTTGTGGGTTTCTTTGAGGTAGGAATATAGAGCGGTAGTCTTTCCGGATCCGGTTGGTCCGGTGGTGATAATAAGACCGTTTGGTTTTTTTAGTTCAAGGTCTATCACTTTTCTTAGGATTGGGTTCAGGTCGATATTATCTATACTGAAACTGGCTACTGAAGGGTCAAGTAACCTCATTACCATGGATTCGCCGGAAGCTCCGGGGATGATCGAGGCACGTACTTCGATCTCGCGTTCTGTTACATCAAAAGTGAATCTACCGTCCTGGGCTCCTTGGCGACGGTTTAGGGTCATGCCGGCTAGAAGTTTAAGTCTGGACATAAGCCTTCCGTATAGGTAGTTGTCTATGTCGTAGATGTCGTGCAGTACACCATCCAGACGGTAACGCATTCTGATGGCGTCTTGTTCCGGTTCGATGTGAATATCAGAGGCATTCAGGCTGACTGCTCCGGCGAACATTAGTTCGATGGTTTCTGAGGCGCGACGAGCGTTGTTTATGGTG
>CAYGKU010000068.1:0-6079 GCA_964350745.1 uncultured Candidatus Saccharibacteria bacterium
GGCGCTTCCCTTCTGGTTTTAGTAAAAAGTTTTGTTTGTCGCATATGGTTCTCGGTTCAAAATGATAAATGTAATTCTTTAGTTCAATACTCAATATTCAACGAATGATCCACCATTTAAGACGTGAATATTCTCACAATGTCATTATAGGTAACAACCACCATCAGAATCATCAGAGCAACAAATCCAATCAGATTTAACCGCCCCGCCCAAACCGGATCGATCCGTTTTCGGGTAACCGCCTCGATTGCCACAAACAATAGTCGTCCACCGTCAAGAGCGGGAATCGGCAAAAGGTTGATGATGGCTAAGTTGAGAGAAATAATAGCCGTAAAAGTAAGTAGTGCGGTAATACCAAACTCAGCCGCATCGCCGACCATACCTACTATTCCAACCGGTCCGGCCACTTGAGTTAGGTCTCCGGTACCGGTAAAAGCTCCCACCAGAAGATCATAGAGACCGCTCACAATAGCTACCAAACCGGAAATGGTAGAGTTAAAAGAAGCAACGATAGCTCCGAAGAATGAATAATTAACAGTTTCAACCAAAGCCAAGCCCACACCAACAGCCAACTTATCTTCGTTGCCAGGGATCAGTCCTGTCTTTGGCACCGCTTTAGCGGTGCCGGTATCTTCACCCATTTTATAATTTATACTGATTTCATTGTCTTTGTGTTCTTCAATAAAGCCAGAGAAAGAAGTTGGTGTTAAATTCTCTTCCAAGTCTCCCTCGCTTTCAAGACTCAAAATAGTAGCTCCGGCCGGAATCTGACCATCAACCGGACTATCGGGAAGAATACTGGTGGTTTGCAAAACAGCATTAGGAGAGGCGGTGGTCTCGTCAACCGCCGTTGGCACTCCAACCATAAAAGTAATAAAGAACAAAAACCAAGCCAAGAGTACGTTCATGGTAACACCGGCTATTAGCACAACCGCCTGCGCCCAAAGTGGCCTATTACCAAAAGCACGCGGTTTGTCTTTTGGATCAGCGTCCTCTTCTAGTTCCAAATTCTCACCGTATATCCTAACAAACCCTCCGATAGGCAGAGCATTGAGAGTATATTCAGTCTCCCCCTTTTTAACGCCAAACAAACGTGGTGGAAAACCGATCCCAAATTCATCCACTTTCATACCGGTTTTCTTGGCCATTATAAAATGACCCCATTCATGTACCAAGATCAATACAAAAAGTACCAATAAAAAGATTATTATAGACATAATTATGTTTGTAGCTCACGCTCTTTTTTATCAAATAATGACTCTAATTTTGAGTTGACACTATCAATATCTTTCTGAACTGATTCTTTGGTAGTGTATTTATCGTCTTCACTGATATCCCCGGCCTTGAACTGCTTTTCCAGTTCTTTTAGCTCTTCATCTCTAATAGAACGGACAGAAATCCTAGCTTCTTCCAGTTTGGTTTTGGCTAATTTTTGCAACTGAGTCCTGCGTTCACTGGTCAGTTCAGGAAAGATCACCCGAAGTCCGGCCGAATCGGTCGACACCGATACTCCAAGATCAGCTTCTTGTAAGGCTTTTTCGATAACATTGATCTGACCAAGATCCCAAGGTGAGATCCGTAATGTTCTAGCATCCTCTATACCGACCGAACCCACTTGTTGCAACGGTAACATAGATCCATAACTGTCCACTCGAACATTATCAAGCAGACTGGGAGCCGCTTGACCGGTCCTGATACCGGAATACTCCTTTTGTAGCCAATTCACTACTTCTTCTAAACGTATTTTTATATCAGCATTCATAACGATCCTATTTATTTGATTTTATTTTGACACTATAACACTTTTTCACTCAGAAAATAAGCGGGAGACTTATTTAACTGTTGGATTTACTTTGATATGGGAAAAGATATAGCCATCTCTTCTAGTAACATCTTATTTGAAGCTCCTCTGGTATTGAGATTTTCAACTATCATACAAAGGGATCTAAGAGCCGTTCCGGTCAGGATCAACGGTTGCTTGGTTATTTTTTCTGACAAACCTTTTCTGATGTTCTCCACCCAAACCGTGTCTTGCTTTTCCAAACGTTTGGTGATCTCTTCAAATCTACCTTTATGATCCAACGCGCAAAAATCTGCAAATTCTGAATTTAGTTTTGTGTCTACTGAAGCCTGTTTACTTCCTTCGTATTCGTACAAACGAGACAGTAGAGTGGGTAATAAGTTTGCACTAGTTGGCATACTTAAAAGAAAGACAGTAGTAGCTGATGGTTCTTCTAAGGTCTTAAGGAGGGCTTGTTGCGCTTCCACTCTGATAGAGTTTGCCGAAATAAGAATAAGCTGCCTCTCACCTTGCGCCGGACAAAGACAAGCTCGCCTAATGATCCTTCTGGCATCGTCGATCAAAATAGTGTCACTTTCAAAGCGGTGGATCTCAGCTATCGCCAATTGACCGATCAAGAACTCTTGATCCTCACGGTTATCTGATTCCGCCCTTAAAAGATACGCATGATGTTCACTCATGAGGGTATTATGCTTTTCTTTTGTTTCTTTGTAAATCCAATATATGTCTTATAACACGATGAAGATAATCTTCAAAGGTCTCGCTTTGTTCGTAGATTATACCCTGTTCATAACGCCAACCGTTCATATAATCGGTAATACTTTGCTTTATTTCCGGGGTAGCTCCTTCAAACCTACCAGTCAGTATGATCGGCATTTCCAGCTTGGCCAATTGTTTAAAGAGGGGATGTTCTCGCCCTTTGGGACCGGTCCCAAACAATCCGCTTTTGTTGAACAATATCCATTCTTGGAGTAATTGATCCAATCCGTAATCAATTTCCGGTGAATACAGAGACATGTCACTTATATTCTCGGGCAACTCTTTGGTCTCAGGAAGATCAGCCGGAGTTAGTGGAGCTTTGGCTGCTGATATGGGCTCTAAGGTGGTTTTGGCCGGCGCGGACTGAGACGCGGAAACTCCACCAGATAAAGGTCTGAGGGGTTCTGGCCTAAGGGAAGCTTGCGGAGTTTGCGAGTGTTGAGAAACTTGAGGCATCTGATCTATCGGCAAGGTGTTGGAAGAAGGAGACTGCTTCTTATCGTCATGCTTCAAACCTAGATTTTCAACCAAATGCGAAGCAAAACTACTGGCTTTTTCTACCAAGGAAGACTTCTCTGCTTTGGGTGCGTCAACATGTGGCTGGATCGGAATATTAACACTGTTTGCTTGGTTTTGATTTGGTACAGCTTGCGTTGACTGAGTAGTGACCGGACTTGTCGGGGTGCTATCTGCTAAATTAGGAATGGCAGCTAGATTAGCAAAACCACCAACCGGTGGTTGTGATGCCGGAGCGACCGGTCTTTGAGCAGGAGCTGGTTCTGGAGACGGCGGAGGGACAGGTGACGCTGGAGCGGGTGGTGTTGGTTGGCTTGGTCTTGGTGAAGGCACTGAGGCAGATCCTGCTGTTGGGGTAGGCGCGGGAGTTAGATCAGAAGCAACTGTCGGCTGAGCGTTGGAAACTACCGGTGGAGTATATGTATCAGGCCTCACTGCCGACTTGGTGGCTTCAGGTGGTGTGGTCGGAGTTGGAGTTGGTGGGACATTGCCAGCGGAAGGAGCCCGATTTGGATCAGGAGCATAGTTGGCATAACCACTTTGAGGCAAAGGATCAGCTGGAGATGGGGTTGGGGTTGGGGCTTGATCTGCTTTAGAAACCGGTGTAGGCGCTGGTGTTGATGGGGTGTTGGAAATCTGTGTTTGCGATCCTTGACCTTGAGACTGACTTGAAGCATTTCCAGTAGTGGTAGACGAAGCGTTGTTTAGAGGAGTCGAAGGTCGGTCAGTAGGCGGAGTATTATTTACAGGGACTGAAGACCGATCAGCGGGTGGAATATTGGATTGTGGTGATGGTGTAGCTTGAGCTTGATCTGCTTTAGGTGTAGTTTCCGGTCGTGGCGGAGTTTGGCTTGACTGTGCCCAGATAGAAGTATTTGGTACAGACGCGGCCGGTACTTGCTGAGACGGCGAAACATCTTTCTCAGCCCGTGTCTCTGACACTGATGGAGCTGGAGTTGGAGTTGGGGCCGGAGCTGATGATGGTGTGTTAGGAACAACGTTATTTGGTGCAGTTTGTGGTACCGGATCTGGTGTCGACACGGTAGCAGAAGGCGCAGTCGACTGACTTGGTGTGACTGATGGTGTCGAAGGAGTATTTTTGCTTTTATTGACAGCCACCTCCACCGCCTTATAGGCGGCTTCCAGTCTTGTCATGGCGGTATTCATATCAAGAGCGTTGCCTTGATTTAGTTTTTTCATAGCGTCCAGAAGGGCCGCCATATACTCACGCCCGACGGTATTATCAATATCAATGAGATTTACCGGATTACCAACCTTGCTGTTAACAGCCTGCTTGATCTCTTTGATCCTAGACAAACGATCTTGATTTACCGGCATGGACGTCAAAGCGTCAGTTGGAGGTTCCGACCTAGTGACAGGGGTGCTTGGCGTTGATACTGGTGCTTGTGGTGACTTATTGGTATCGGGTACTGTTGGCGATGAACCTGGTGTTGAAGTTGGTGTCGGTGATGATGTCGGAGCTGGTTCCTCGGTTTTGACCAGTTCGTTCTTTATATCAATCGGTGCCGGATCAGGCGATGTGCTGATCGATGTTTCTTGATCTATTTTCGCATTATTTATAGACTTGTCATTTGACACAGTCGCCTCTCCTGCCGGAGCTTTATTTGACTCAGTTTCGGTAGGAGCTGGTTCTTTGGTTGGGTTTTGTGGAGCGGTTTCTTCTGGCTTACTTGGGACTGAAGTATCTTCGACGGGTTTTGGTTCAGTCGCAACGGTTGGCGCTTTTTTGGTGGTAACCGGCGCACTGAACACCGGAGCCGGTCTGGCACTACCAAAGGGAAAAATAGTATTTTGTGTTTTTGAGACACTAGCTAACTGAATCGGCTGAACTCCATACTCCGCCAACTTGACTTGAAGTTGATCTTTTATATTAATATCACCCTTGCTATTGGTGTAGCTGAATACCAGGTCACGCAATTCATTTTTCTTGGCCGGACTAATATCACCGGCTCTAATTGACGCCAAAACCACTCCCACTCCCCCTTCTGAGTTTAAATCGAACATTTTTCCTGAAGAACTATTTTGATCCATAACGTGTCAATAATAACATTTTAAAAATAAGTACACAGCCAAAAATACACCCAGTCCTGTGAATTAAAATAATCCCAGTCGATAATAAAAATTATTTTTAGAAAAATTTACCATTGATCAATTGTTATCTAGTTCCATGGAACTCATTTCTTTTGAAAGATTCTTTAATTCTTCTTCAAACACTTTTTCAAATTCCGGATACTGAGAAAATAACGATACGATCATATCGTCCTCATCAGCATGTTCCTCGATAAATTTTTCAAACTCTGCCGCTTCCGCTTCCTCCTTTTCCACTAAAAAACGCAGTAAAGCGCTCTGAAAGACTAGATTACCAATCTCTTCCAAGTACTCAGGGTCTTCATTTTGCTCAATATCATTTAGGGTTGTGGGAGTTATCACTTTTTTTGATGGGTGGTTTGTCATATGTTTTTAGTTTGTTTATTAAGCATTTTGCTGTTGTTCAATATTGACCAAATGTCTGGCGAGCAGATCCTTGACCGTAGTGTTTTGGTCATGAGGTATAGCATTTTTTAGAGCCTCTACCTCTTGTCTAAGGGCATGATAAGTATTGTATTTAATATTGTACGACTCGAGCTCTTTTCTCATTTCCACGGAAGGACGATCAGTAAAATCATCAACCGTCATTTCACCGAAAAATTCAAAAGGACTGTTTGGTTTATTGCCAAACCAACTATCAATACGGTCGTAAGTCGGATCCTCGATCTCTTTCACATAACTACCCAGCGCCTTTTCAAACTCGCTTTCACTTCCATATAATTCAGCTCCTTTTTTCAAGGTTTCTTGATATAGAGCAGTAGAAACGGCAGGGTCAAATTCTTCAGACCTTATAGGAGCTGTTGGTTCACCCGACGGAGTCGACGCAACATCCTGCTCTATATAGGTAACCTCAGGAGACGGTGCTGCCGGTGGTACAAACCTAGGGTCATGAAG
>CAYGKU010000069.1:0-5962 GCA_964350745.1 uncultured Candidatus Saccharibacteria bacterium
CGTATAGAAGTCATTAAGGGGCCTGGATCTGTGGTCTATGGTGCCGATGCTTTTTAGTTTTTCCACCAAGTCATCCACTGTCTTGATATTTTGGATGAAGTTCATGATGTCATCGGTGTTGATGTCAAACACCCCTCGTTTTTCAGCGGAGGCACTAACAATATCTCCATATCTTTCCCAAGCATGTTCTAGGCTACTGGTAGAACACATGTAAATATCAATATCATAGCGATCACTCTGCAGTTTTTCGATGACTAGTTTGGTCTTTAGGTCGTTGGGGTTTTTTAGCGCGATCGATAAGGAGTTAAAGGTGGAATCGAAAACCACCATATTGGCCACCCTAGCTTCGTTTTCCGGTACCATCATTACCGCTTCGGGATTGATGGTGTAGCTGTGAAGATCTATGTATGAAAAACCATACTGAGGAGCCAGTGATTTGACCAATTTTTCTTCCTCTGTCCTTCTGAGGTCATCTACTTTGGTATTCAGTGAACTGTCATCGAATTTTGGCATGTTGCTGTAATTGTATCATAGGGGTGGGTGGCTATTGTGGTGTGGTCTGTCTAAAAATACCACTATTGATTTGCTCGATGGAGCACAGTGACATATGATAAATAAATATGAGAGGTAAATTTATCATAAATAATCTAGAGGAGTTACAAAAATTTGTTAAGGACTTTTTGGTTGAAGTCTATAAACAAAAAAGTGAAATTAGCGACCGGTCGACGGTTATTTCTTTGGTGGGTGATCTGGGGGCGGGTAAGACCACTTTTGTGCAGTGGTTGGCAAAAGAGTTGGGGGTGAGGGAGGTGGTCAATAGTCCGACATACATTATATTAAAACAGTACGACTTGCCGGAGGGTGGTAGGTTCAAACGTTTGGTGCACATGGATGCTTATCGTCTTGATTCTGTTGATGAACTTAAGCCTTTGCGATTTGATGAGTGTTTGAGTTCACCTGATACTATTTTGTGTATCGAGTGGGCGGATAAGATAAGGGAAAAGCTACCGTCTGATATTATTGAAATTTCCATAAAGATCACAGAGGGTGAGGTGAGAGAGGTGGTGGTGAAGTAGGGAGTCAAGAAGGTAAGGGGCCCGCGCCGTAGGCGCGGGCCCCTTACCTTCTTGACTCCCTTAGTTACAGATAACACTTTTGTCTAGTGTTTCTTATAAGTAAAAACTAGTATACTGAAGGTGATGTCCGCCAAGTCAAAAAAGAAACGTTTGATCCTCCTTGATGCTCACGCTATTTTGCATCGCGCCTATCATGCTTTGCCGGACTTCTCTTCACCAAGCGGTGAACCGACCGGTGCCTTGTACGGGGTGGTGACCATGATACTTAAGATCGTGGAAGATTTTTCTCCCGATTATATCGTGGCTTGTTTTGACTTGCCGGAGCCGACCTATCGTCATGATGCTTTTGCGGACTATAAAGCTAAGCGCGAAAAGACCGATGATACCCTGATCACTCAGATCGACCGCTCTCGAGACATCTTCGCTGCTTTTGGTATTCCGATCTACGAAAAAGCGGGGTTTGAAGCTGATGATCTTTTAGGAACCATTGCTCACCAAACCAAAGACAACAAAGAGTTGGAAGTGATCATTGCCTCCGGTGATATGGACACCATGCAGTGTATCGACAACAAACGAGTGCAGGTGTACACCTTAAAGAAGGGTATTAAAGACACTGTGCTCTATGACAAAAAGGCGGTGGAGGAAAGGTATGGTTTTCCGCCCAAACTAATTCCCGACTACAAAGGTTTGCGCGGTGACGCTTCGGATAATATCCCCGGCATCGCGGGAATTGGCGAAAAGACCGCCACTACCCTGATAACCAACTTTGGTAGCATCGATGATATTTACAAAAAACTAAAAAAAGACGAACAACCATTTTTAGACGTTGGCATCAAACCAAGGATAATCAATCTTTTAAAAGAGAACGAAGAAGAGGCTCAGTTCTCTAAAATGATAGCCACGATCAGAGTTGATGTACCGGTAACTTTCTCGCTACCTGAAAAGTCGTGGCGTGAGGGGGTGGAGGCGGAAAAAACAATTTCACTATTCAGTGAACTTGGTTTTAGGACTCTGACCTCAAGAATAAAAACATTATTTGATATTGCCGGTGATGAAAAAATAGAGGCGCGATCGCTTGATATAGAAGACGATGAAGTGGTGGAGGTTAGTATACTGTTGTGGCTACTTGAGAGTGAACGCACCAACGCTTCTTATGCTGATATTATAGATTACGGCAAAGCTTATTTTGATACCGGTGATTTTGCGGAGATTAGAAAACAGTTGTTAGAAAAAGTAGAAAAAGACAAAGGTCTAAAATATGTTTTTGAAAAGATCGACCGGCCACTAATGGAGGTGATAAAAAATATTAATCAGACCGGTATCAAGCTTGATGTCGCGTATTTGAAAAAGCTTTCTAAAAAAATGCACACCGAGCTAGATAAGTTGCAAAGTGATATTTATAAAGAAGCTGGTGAAGAATTTAATATCAATTCACCCAAACAACTTGGTAATGTGTTGTTTGATAACTTGGGATTAAAACCAAAGAACCAAAAGAAGACTGCAGGTGGCCAACGCTCCACCAAAGAATCCGAGCTCGAGAAACTGCGAGACGAGCATCCGATCATCCCAGCTATCTTGCGCTACCGAGAGCTACAAAAGTTGGTCTCCACCTATGTTGATAATATTCCCGAGTTGGTAAGTGCTGATGGTCGGATCAGAACCACTTTTATCTCAAATGGTTCGGCTACCGGCCGCATGGCCTCAAAGGATCCAAATCTGCAAAATATTCCCGTCAGGACCGAAGAGAGTAAGTCGATCCGACGGGCGTTCGTGGCTGACGAGGGCTATACTATTGTGGGTATCGACTATTCGCAGATCGAGCTTAGAATAGCAGCTATACTTTCTTATGATAAAAAGTTGGTGGATATTTTTCATCGCGGAGAAGATGTGCATACCGGAGTAGCGGTCAGGGTATTTGGGGTGAATGCGGACGAAGTAACTAGCGAGATGCGGCGTAAGGCCAAGGTGATAAACTTTGGTATTCTCTACGGTATGGGGGTGAACGCCTTGCGGGCAAATCTCGGGGGAGAAACTAGCCGTGAAGAAGCGCAGCATTTTTTAAATGCGTATTTCAATACCTTTACTCGCCTGGCGGAGTATCTGGAGGAGACCAAAGAGTTCGCCCGAGAACACGGCTACACCGAAACTTTTTTTGGCAGACAGCGTCATTTTCCGGGGATCAGTTCCGGCGCGCCTTTTATTCGTGCGCAGGCCGAGCGAATGGCGATCAATGCTCCGATCCAAGGTACGGCCGCTGACGTGATGCGGATCGCCATGAATGAGGTCTACACTTACCTAAAGACCGAACAAAAACTTGATGATGTTAGAATTCTTTTGCAGGTACACGACGAGCTTTTGTTTGAGGTGAAGAATGAACTGTTGGAAACAGAGATACCGAAGTTGGTTAAAATAATGGAAGGGGTTTTGCAAAACAAAGAAACTCACGGCGTACCAATAAAAGTAGATGTGGCGACCGGACCAAATTGGGCGGATCTGACCGACCGGTAAATTGTGTATTATTGTTTAATGAGGAGGTGTTTTTATGTTAAAAGTTTTTTGTGGTAGTGATCAGTTGAAAGTAAGGGGGCAGGCACATGCTTATGTTGATTCTGTTTTAAAAGATGGTCAGGAGGTTGTCAGGTTGGAAGCGGATGAGTATGAAAGTGGAATGCTGGCGAGTGTGAGTGGCACCGTGTCGCTTTTTAGTACTTCCGATGTGTATGTACTAGACACACCGTCTTTGAACAAAGATTTCTTGGTTGAGTTCATGGATCAGCTGGAAGCTTTGGCCACTTCAGACAACATCTTCGTGGTGATGGAGGGGGATATAAGAGCGCCGGAAAAAAAGAAGATCGCCAAACACACTGACGAGATCAAAGAATTCAAAGCTGAAAAAAGTGAGCAGGGTTTTAATATGTTCAAAATAACCGAAGCTTTAGCTTTGAAGGATAAGCGTTCACTTTGGGTTTTGTGGTGTGAATCAAAACAAAATGGTGCTTCCGCGGAAGAAGCTGTTGGAATCTTATGGTGGCAGCTAAAGATCATCCGTTTGGCTGGTTTGACCAATTCCGCCGAGGAGGCGGGGGTAAAAGATTATCCTTACCGCAAAGCCAAGCAGGCACTACGAAATTTTAAACCGGGAGAGCTGGAAAAGTTGTCACTAAGCCTCATTGCTCTTTACCATGATGCGCATAAAGGAAAGAGAGATATTGATATCGCGCTTGAGAAATGGATCTTGACCATGTAACCTTAAGAGAGGTTTATGAATAAAATACTGCGCCAAGCTTTTTTAAGACCGGACAACAAACTTTACTTTTTAGTGAATGACACTTTGGCGACGGTGACTATCATTTCTATTTTAGCGGTGATACTGGAAACAGTATCGTCTTTATCTGCTTACAAAACTTGGTTCTTGGTGATCGAGTGGGTGGCGGTCGCTATCTTTTTGGTTGAGTATATTGGGCGTTTAGTGGTCACTAAACCAAAACGTGAGTACGTCTTTAGTTTTTACGGGATAATTGATCTGGTGGCGATCTTGCCTACCTTTTTGGGTTTAGGAAATCTAACTTTTCTAAAATCCGCCCGCGCTTTGCGAATAATCAGACTGCTGCGTATCTTGCGTTTGGCCAAACTAACGCGCGGGACTAAAGAGAAAAATATTGAGGACTCATTCGGGGTCTATGGTTTTAATGTTTTGATCTACGGCGCAACTCTACTCTTTAGCTTACTCATTATGGGAACTTTGATCTATTTAGCAGAGCCAACCACCAAAGCCTTTGCTGACATTCCGTCCGGTATGTGGTGGTCTTTTAAGGTCTTTATGGGAGGTATGCCGGTCGTGACTCCGGAGACTCTATGGGGCGACTTCGTCTATGTGTTGACGAGGTTTGTGGGACTGCTTCTTCTTGGTCTCTTGGTCGGAGTGGTGGGGAATATTTTCAGGTTGTTGTTGCTTAAGAAATGATCAGTATGTGCAAATAGCCCGCGCCGAAGGCGCGGGTTATTTAGGGGTTTGTTGTTGCTATATGCAAGAAGTGATCAGGGGTAGATTTTTTCCTACTCTATATTTTGATTTTGTTTTAGCAAGGCCATGCCTCCGTAAAGTCCACCTTCATCTTTTAGGGTGGCGTCCAGAATTGGTGGGCAGGAGACAAAACCATCCAAGGCTTCTTCGGTGTGTCTAACGATATCTTCTCTTAAGATGCGTGGGTCGCCAACTATCATGGAGCCACCGAGGACGATGGCATCAGGCGACCAATACAAAATTGTATTACGAAGACCGACAGCTAGATAGTCGGCCAGTTCGTCCCAGACGGTGTCTTCTTGAGGTATTTCGTACGGCTTACGGCTACACTTTTTCTCTAAAGCTTTTCCTGATACGAGATTTTCCAAGGTGTGAGGAGTGTCTTTGTCTATAATGTCTCTGCTAATGTCTAGTATTTGATGACCTGGTTCAAAACCTACGCTAGCAACATCAATTTTACCGTTCACGTATCTGGCGCCACCAACTCCGGTGCTAACGGTTAGGTAGGCAACTATGTTTTGATCCATGCCTGCCCCATAGGTAACTTCTCCTAGTCCAATTAAAGCAGAGTCATTTTCTAGGTAGGTGGGGGTTGAAAAATGACTTGATAGATCTTTGGTTAATTCGTGACCAATCCAATCCTTCAGAATTACCTCGTGTTTAATTCCGGTCTTTTCCGGATTAAGTGGCCCTCTGATACCACCGGCCATTCCCGATACTTGTTCACCTTTAGCTAGTTCCTCAATAGTGCTTTTGAGTTTCTCCAGTCCTTCGGTATAAGATAGTGGTGTCTTGTATTTAATTGGTGTTTTGTGAGTTTCCAAGTCTTGGCTGATCGTTACGCGGGTATTGGTGCCCCCGA
>CAYGKU010000070.1:0-350 GCA_964350745.1 uncultured Candidatus Saccharibacteria bacterium
CGGAGCTACTAATTTCCGCGCGGTTTTGAAAGAGGGTCATAGGTTGGGCTTTATCAAACACGCGGTCTTTGCCGGTGTGGTGGCAGGTTTTATTTTTGCTTTTTCAAATTTTCGGGATATTTACCAAGCTTTCTTGGGGATACCGGTTATCTACTTCGGACTTTTGTTTGGTGCGGGAAGGGTGCTGGCTTCGGTAATGTTGGCCTATAGTGGTAGGATTAAAAAGTTATTTACTTTGACTTCTTATTATGTATTTCAGTTGTTACTCTATTCAGGCATAATATTCACTTTTGTTGTCACAGATAATTTATGGGTGGTTGCTGTTGGTTTTGTTCTTATTAATGCATTCA
>CAYGKU010000070.1:360-2826 GCA_964350745.1 uncultured Candidatus Saccharibacteria bacterium
AAGTACATAAAGGTCTTATGTTGGAAATTATCAGTGAAGGTAAATTCAAGGCCACTTTGCTTTCCTTGCAGCCCCAGGTCACAGCAATCCTGTGGGGAGTCCTTGGTTTTGGTCTTGGATACTTGATCGAGAAATTTTCATACGAATTCGGATTCTTATATCTTGGAATCGCATTTGTGGGCATTACCGTACCGTTCTATTGGTATATTAAGAGGAGTTATAAAAAGTGAGATGAAAAGTGGACGGCGGCCTTCGGCCGCCGTCCACTTTTCTGTAATTTATGGACAGATACATTTAGTTATGATGTTTTACACTAAGTAGCACATTAAGAATCCAAAAGGAGAAGTCTTATGTTAAGCGATAAAGAAGCTGTAGAGCGTTATAATTTCTATTTGCAGATATTTGGTAATAAACGCCTTAACGCAATTAAAAATTCTAAGAATAATCTATGGTCAATATCCAACTATCAAGAAAAAGTTCAAGGACTAGAAGAACGAGGGTTTGCGAACCCGCAGAAAATGATTACAGTATATCCATCTTTTTTTGGCTATTCTTTTGACAATATTGACGAAAAGATTAAAGGTCTTAAAAAACGTGGGTTTGCGAACCCACAGAAAATGATTACAACATTTCCACCAATCCTCGGCTTATCTTTTGACAATATTGACAACAAGATTAAAGGTTTAGAATATCGTGGATTTGTTAAGTCATATGAAATAATAGCCACATCACCTGCAACTCTCGGTTTATCTTTCACTAATATCGATAGAAAATTGCGATTTTGTAGAAAAATGAGAGTTGATGCTGTGGAGTTTGTGAATTATTCGATTGTATTTATTGGTATGTCATCAAAACTTTACTTTCCAATTCTTAGGAAATGTATAAATGATGGAA
Organism: uncultured Candidatus Saccharibacteria bacterium; assembly: GCA_964350745.1. Taxonomy (GTDB): domain Bacteria; phylum Patescibacteriota; class Minisyncoccia; order Phycocordibacterales; family UBA918; genus OLB19. The sequence goes on from CAYGKU010000070.1 coordinate 1,255, forward strand.
TTGAGCCAAGTCCTAAAAATGTTATAAAAATTTATCGTTTAAAATTGTATTAATTTTAATCAATGTATTTTTTGTCATATCACCATCTATGTAATTAGATGGTGATTTCTTTGCATTTCCCGCTTTTTCCGCTACACTACACTCATTATGTCATCACTGGAAGAAATACGAGAAGAGAGGCTGAAGAAACTGCAGCTATTAAGAGACAAAGGGGTAGATCCATATCCCGCTAGGTCCAACCGCACCCACGAGATCAGAGTAGTCCTTGACACCTTTACTGAACTGGAAGAAACCAAGACCGAACTGACCATTGTCGGTCGAGTGATGGTGGTGCGTGGCCAAGGTGCGATTCTCTTTGTGGTGCTGGAAGACGGCACCGGAAAGTTGCAAGCAGTCCTGAAGGAGGATGTTATGTCCGCTGAAGAATTTTCTTTGTTCAAGGACGCGGTTGATGCCGGAGATTTTATCGAAGTTACCGGTGAGTTGTTTGTAACGCAAAGAGGGGAGCGGTCCGTCTTGGCCAAGTCTTGGAGAATGATAACCAAGAGTCTGCTGCCACTTCCCGACAAATATCACGGACTCCAGAACGAAGACGAACGTTTTCGTAAGCGCTACTTAGATCTATTGGGACGAGAGGACTTGCGGGAGATGTTCAAGCGCAAAGAAAAATTCTGGGATGTCACCAGAAACTTCATGAAAGAACGTGGCTTTACCGAAGTGGAGACCCCGACTCTTGAAGTCACCACCGGCGGAGCAGAAGCCAGACCATTTGCTACCCATCACAATGATTTTGATATGGATGTTTTTTTGCGTATTTCAGTGGGGGAGTTGTGGCAAAAAAGACTGTTGGCGGCCGGATTTGATAAAAGTTTTGAGATCGGCAGAACCTACCGCAACGAAGGCAGTAGCCCCAACCATTTGCAAGAATTCACCAATATGGAGTTCTACCAAGCTTTCGCTAATTATGAAGACGGAATGAAATTGGTAGAAGACCTATATCGAGCAATAGCTAAGGAAGTTTACGGTACCACCGCTTTCACCAAGGATGAGTATACTTTTGACCTGGCAGATGAGTGGACGAGGATTGATTACCAAGATGAGGTCAAGAAACAAACCGGGATCGACCTAAATTCGACCAACGAAGATGAGATTAAAACCAAACTTACAGAACTGGGGGTAAAATACGAAGGAGATAATATCGAGAGACTGACTGACAGTCTGTGGAAGTATTGCCGGAAGAATATTGCCGGTCCGGCGTTTGTGATCAATCATCCCAAGTTAGTTTCGCCGTTGGCCAAAGAAGTGGCGGATAAAGAGGGTGTCACCCAACGTTTTCAACCGATCATTGCCGGTACGGAAGTAGGGAATGGCTACTCTGAGCTAAACGACCCAACCGAACAGCGAGCTCGCTTTGACCTGCAAAAGGAACTACTTGAAGGAGGAGATGAAGAGGCAATGATGCCGGACTGGGAATTTGTAGAAATGCTTGAGCACGGCATGCCACCGGCTTGTGGCTTTGGTTTTGGTGAGCGACTCTTTGCAATTTTGGAAGACAGGCCAATTCGCGAGACA
>CAYGKU010000070.1:2836-5834 GCA_964350745.1 uncultured Candidatus Saccharibacteria bacterium
CTAGGGTTGAGACTGGAAGTGAAAGAAGTGCCGAAATAACCGGAGAATAAAAATATTTTTTTAGTTATACAACATAATTCCTTGCTAAGTTGCTAAAATAAAGGTAAGTTACTACTCTTACTAAAGCTATTTTATAGAGGTGGCGAGGTTAAAATTACATGATCAATAAAACAACTGGTTTTTGGCGTGAGCAGGTGAAATTAAATTGGCGGTCCGGTTTGACGGTAGCGCTTATTTCTGTACCTCTTTCTATTGCGCTGTCGATCGCTTCCGGAGCCGGACCTTTGCCCGGCTTGATCACCGGTATCTGGGGAGCGTTGATTGGCAGTCTTTTTGCCGGTAGTCAGTATAGTATCATTGGGGCAGCGGGTGCTATCACCACCGTTTTGTTTGGCGCTACTTTAATAGCTCCCTTTGGATTGGGGGCCGACGTGCTTCCGCTTATTGCTTTGTTTACAGGAGCTATCATTTTTGTGGTTTGGCTTCTACGCTTGGATCGTCTGCTTTACTTTGTTCCTTCTAGCGTGATGTTTGGTTTTGCTGGCGGGGTAGCTATACTGATCGCCACTTCACAACTGTTTGACGCTACCGGTTTGGTGGATCTGTCACGAACCGGGAATTTGTTTTCTGACATTAAGCTTTTTGCCGAAAACCTTGAGGGTATACACATGATCTCGGTGGCGGTTTTTGCGCTATTTCTAACGCTTATTTTGGTATGGAAGCGGTTTATAAATAAAGTGCCCGCCATTGCTGGAGTGGCCCTGATCGGTATTTTGGTCGGCTACTTAGAGGCACAGTTTTTTGATCTGAATTTAGTATCACTCCAAGATAAATTTGGTGCTTTTAGTGCTACGTTGATGGTCCCGGTGGTTTGGGGGGCTTTACCGGAGATTATTTTTGATCGAGAGCATTTATTTTGGATACTAAATATTTCAGGTATTATCGCGCTCATTACCATTCTTGAGACCCTGATCAGTGAAAAAATAGCTGATAAAATGACCAGGACTCAATCTTCATCAGCTAAAGAGTTGTTGGGATTATCGTTATCAAACTTTGGTTCCGGAGCTATGGGAGGACTGCCTACTTCCGGCTTATTACTTCGAACAGCGGTCAATATAGAATCCGGTGCCACAAACCGTATGAGTGGCGTTTTGGCCGCGGTTTTTACCGCCTTGATCATTTTGGTGAGTTTGCCATTTTTGATGTATATTCCGATGGTGGTTATCGCGGCGCTGTTGGTAAATACCGCTTTGGGTCTGTTTGATGTAGATAAATTTAAAGAGTACTGGAAACATGAAAAAGAAAGCTTTGCTATTGCGGTGGTAGTGGTGATCGTGACCATCTTCTACGATGCTGGTTTGGCGGTAGGTACCGGGGTAGCTTTGGCGATATTGATGTTTGTAAGAAGGGTGGCGAGAGGTAGGTTTGATATGATCTGGAATTTTAAGGACGGTACCATAAAAGACGTGCGAGGCGCCAAGTTCTTAACTTTGCCGGAAACCAATAAAGAGATCACCGTGGTCACCTACAGCATCGCAGGCAATTTAGGGTATATCGATGCGTCAAAACATTTGCATAATTTACGCAAGATCGGAAATGTCCCCAAGGTCCCCGTGGTGATCATTCGTTTGCGGGCATTATTTTCAATTGACTTTGAAGGTGCGGAGGCTTTATCTGAAGCGGTTGAGGAACTGCGTGACAATGGCATAAAGGTCTTTATTACCTCGGCTACAGAAGTAGTTGAAAAGGATCTGTTAACCTTTTCAATTTTTCAAGAACTAAAAGAAGAAGGTTGTTTTACTCTTAAAACCAAAGAAGCATTGAAAAAGATCGGAATTGATAAGTATTAGAAGTCCTGTCGTAACGAAGTTTTTACCTGTAGCCATAATGAATTTGCTATAATTCATTCCATGACAGAACAAGAAACTATTGATAAATCTGTAATTTTTGCCAAAGCTAACAAAAAGTCCATTGCTGAAAGATTGACTGATACAAAGAAATTTATACCAGAAACTAATCCTGTTTCTGTTTTTATGGCAGTTCTCCAGGTGCTGGTAAAACAGAGTCTGCAAAAGTACTGATTAAAGAGCTTTCCTCAAACAATTCCACTTTGAGAATTGATTCTGATGACATTAGGTGTGAATTTGAAGATTATAATGGAAAGAATTCGTCTTTATTTCAGGCTGCAACGTCCATTGTTGTTGAAAAAATACATGATTTGGCTTTAAAACAAAAGCAAAGTTTTGTATTTGATGGTACTTTGTCGAACCTGGAAAAAGCTATTCAAAATATTAAGCGTTCAGAGATAAAAACAGAGAGGTTTTTATTTTTTATGTTTACCAGGATCCTATACAGGCGTGGTCTTTTGTGAAGAATAGAGCAGTTAAAGACGGTAGAGTTGTCCCTAAAGATGTTTTTATAGACCAGTATTTCGCAGCTAGATTTAATGTAAATAAACTAAAGGAAGTATTTGGTAATGAGATTCATGTGTATTTAGTAATAAAAAATAATGATGGAACCAATTATAAATATAAACAAAATATCACTGTTGTTGACAATCATATTGAAGAACAGTATTCTAAACATGAATTAAGTGGTATATTAAAATAATATGTTAAAGAAACTACTCTCAAAAAAGACTACAATCAATAAAGACGATAAAGCTACGTCAAGTAAGTTTTCTGACTTTTTTAGGAATGCTCCGTCCTCAGAAAAAAAGCGTGTTTTTAATCATGTCGCAAGAAAGGCCAGTGAGATGCAACGAGTGTATTTGAAGTAATTTTTTACTCTTAAAACCAAAGAAGTATTGAAAAAGATCGGAATTGATAAGTATTAGTAATTTCTCAAAATTACCAACTGAAATGCAAAAAACCGGCGCGTCCCGTAGGGACGCGCCGGTTTTTTGTATTCACCTTAGTAAGATCTCTAAAGTTATACCCAACCATTTGGTATGAAGTAGTTGCAAGTGGGGTGAAGTGGTATATAATGTGTGGGTGGT
>CAYGKU010000071.1:0-3554 GCA_964350745.1 uncultured Candidatus Saccharibacteria bacterium
ATCATCACAACAACCGGCGTCTGTATGTTCTTTAATATAAAATCCCCACAGATCGAGAATGTTCACAAGTGGCTGGGCATGCTCTTTATCCTAGCCGGAGCTCTTCACATACTAAATAACAAAAGAGCATTCCTTAAGTACTTCTCAGAGCAACGAGCACTTATGACTATGAGCTTCGTTCTACTTATTGGCCTCTTGATAGCATGTCTAAGCCCAGATGAGGGCCCCAGAAGACGAATGAGAGAACACAATATGCAGCACGAAGAGACCGCCTTACAGCAGGAAATGCTACACGAGTTACCACTCGAGCAGACCCCGGACATTACGGTTGAAACAATAAGCATTTTGCCTTCTGAGTTTCAGATAAAAACTCTCTAGGCCTCCCGGTCGCAAAGAGGCATGGAATGCGCAAAAAGAGCTTCTAAGTCCCACCATTTCAAGTATCGGCCCACGTGCTGATTAAAATCAGAGTCAATACATCATGACTTTCAGGGCGTTATTGCTTTAAAGTCGTACTATTTATAGGATGTAGCCTCTCGCACTACTTGGAGCTGTAACACGTGCTTGAAAGACTTTTAGGAAAACCACCTTCTGAGACAACAACTGAACCCACTACACAAAGTAGCTGGTCTTCTGTGTTGATCTCTCAATTTAGCTAAAGAATAATAAGTGTTGGTGAGCAATTTCAACATTTCAACTTCATCCTCATTCACTATCATGCGAGCGCGAGTTTTTTGTGTATTGATACTAGTGATGATCTCGTACCCTGAATGCTCTTCAATGGTTTCCTTGTCAAAGGTCGCCAGAATAATAAACTCAGGCGTCTTCTTGCCAAACCTTACATGATAAGTGGTGTATAGACTTAAAAGAGAACGATAGTAGTTCATGCCTTCGATATGTTTTTTGAAGAAACTGGGGTTTCTAAGAGCCGTGTCGATGGTGGTACCATCGATCACGCTTAAGTTTACCGGGTTGAACTTCTTTAAATTATTAAGGATGGACGGCATTTCTTCAAGATTAAAGACCGGAACAGTTAAATGAGACGTTTCGGGCTGGATAGGTAAGGCCTTTAGCTTAACACCAACCACTATTCCCACAGCACCTTCAGCACTACAAAGAAAGGGAATCAGATTAAATTTACCTTCACCTTTAAGAAAAGCTTCTTTTCCTTGAGGTAAGATCTGTTTCAAAGAATGTTGACCAAGCTTATTGTTTTGCTTTAAGGTTTTCTCATTCTTATAAAGAAAGGCCAACGTTTGCTTCAGAATGTTGGCATACTGATGCTTCTCTTTGGTCAAAGCTTTGAATTCCTTATATGTCAAAGGTTTGACGGTGTAGGTATGACCATCCGCCAAGATCGCATCTACGGAGATAACAAAATCCAAAGTAGAATTGTTGTAGCTGTCACCAAGAACTCCGGCAACAGTGCTGGTCTCAGTAACACTAAAAGCCGTGGGCAGATAGGCTTTTTTGGTCTTCAGTTTTTTCTGAACATCTCTCCACATGGCGCCCGCTTCCACTGAAAAAATGAGCTGGTCTTTCCTGACCGCAGGATCTTGTATGTTATTTAGGTGGATAGACATATCTACCACCACCGAATCGGAGAGAGAGCTGCCGGTGAAGCTGTTACCTCCACCGCGAGGAGTGATAGAAAGTGATTCAAATCGCTTAGTTTCATTCATCACTGTTTTTACCGTCACCTCAACATCATGACGATTGATCGGCTGCAAGACTACCTGTGGTTTGACCGCAAATATACTTTCATCGGTGCTGTAGCGAGATAATGCTTCAGGACTCGTCGATATTCCACCCTTAAAACCAGCTTCGCGTAATATTTTTTCGATCAAAAGATGTCCAAGAGGATTTCTTTTTATGATAGCCGTATTATCTTTAAGTGGTGGTGTAGGAATAACAGTTCCGTTATTCTTGGACGGTTTCAATTCTGGATCATTTTCTGAAGCTTTGGTTTTTACTCTGGCGCTACTTTTTGTTTTGGTTCGTGCTTTTACACCTTTAGGAGATGGGCTTTGGGATTTGGTTTTAGTGGTTTTTGAACTAGTCTTGGGTTTGGCGGTGGTCTTGGAAGCAGATCTGGTCTTTAGCTTGCTACCGATGATCTTCTTGGTCTTCTTGATCTTCTTGGTGACAGTTTTGCTAACTCTGCTCTTTGTCGTAGACTTCTTGGCCACCCCTCGCGACGAAGCAGCTTTTGTAACCTTTATGGTTGCGGAGGTACTTTTTGACATTCTTAATATTCTAACCCATACGGGCAAAAATATGTTACTCTTATTTCCACATGACCCAGGAGATCGCTGTAGAAATTTTAAAGACGGGAGCTAATGTTTTTCTGACCGGTGAACCGGGAGCGGGAAAGACCTATGTGACAAACCAGTACATCACCTGGCTTGAAGCGGCTGGCCTCAAAGTAGCTATTACCGCCTCGACCGGTATCGCCGCCACTCATATCGGTGGCATGACCATCCATTCTTGGAGCGGTGTCGGCACCAGAGACAACCTCACTCGCTATGATCTAGATCAGATCACGAGTAAGGAGAAATTGGTCAAACGGATAAAAAAGACTCACGTCCTTATCATCGACGAGATTTCCATGCTTGATGGGAAATTGCTTGATATGGTCGATATTATTTGTCGGACCATCCGCGAATCCACCGAAGCCTTTGGTGGCATACAAGTGGTCTGCGTGGGAGACTTTTTCCAGCTACCACCGATCGGCAGAAGGGGAGAGATGACGCGCTACGCTTTTGAATCCAGAGCTTGGGAAAATCTAAAACCTTTGGTCTGCTACATTACCGAGCAGTTCAGACAAGAGGATGAAACCTTGCTGGCTTTGCTAGGCTCTATTAGACGCGGAGAAGTGGAGGAAGAGCATTTTAACCTACTCAAAGAGCAGACCGACATCAAAGGAGAATTGATAGAGCCAACCAGACTATACACTCACAACGCCGATGTCGACAACGTCAATTTAGGCAAACTGAAAGAACTTAGCGGAAGCAGTTCCACTTTCAAGATGCAAGGACACGGCAACAAGGTGATGCAAGAGTCCTTAAAACGAAACTGTCTCTCACCGGAACTACTCACTTTAAAGACCGAAGCCATGGTGATGTGCACCAAAAATAACTTTGAAGCGGGCTATGTCAACGGCACGCTGGCGCGAGTGGTCGGCTTTGACAATTACGAAGGACACCCAATAATCGAGACTGCTGACAAAAGAAAAATAACAATTCAGCCGGTAAGCTGGGAATTAATGGAGGACGGCAAGGTACGAGCTTCGGTCGAGCAGCTACCGCTACGACTTGCCTGGGCTATTACCGTACATAAAAGCCAAGGAATGTCACTCGATGCGGTTGAAGTAGATCTTTCAAAAGCCTTTGTCTATGGGCAAGGTTATGTGGCTTTGTCGCGAGTGAGGACACTGGCGGGACTTAAGGTCTTGGGCATGAACCCGCAAGCGCTGATGATCGACCCCAAGATCATCAGACAAGACAAGCGTTTTTTGGAAGAATCTGAGTCAGCTGAAGAGTTATTCAACGACA
>CAYGKU010000071.1:3564-5815 GCA_964350745.1 uncultured Candidatus Saccharibacteria bacterium
CTCACAATGCAAAAGAACTTTGTCAAACACAACGGCGGAAAAATTCCCACCGAAGAAGATCTGAAGAATCCGGTGCCGGCGGCGGAAAGACTAAAAAAAGAAAGTACTTACGAACTGACCAAGGAATTATTGCAAAGCGGACTTGACCTGGAAAGCATTGCTAAGGCCCGAAACCTGACAACCTCCACCATCGCGAACCATCTAGAAATACTGACCGAGAACAAAGACATAACCACAGAGGATCTGAAATCCGTGATAAAGAACGAGGACTGGCAAAAAACCAAAAGTGAGCTATTTACTATTTTTGATAAGGTGGGAACAGAAAAATTAAAACCTGTATTCGAGGCCGGCAACGAAAAATACGACTATCACACCATTCGTCTGGCCAGAATTTTCTATAATTTATCAAATGATCCGTCTGACGAAAGACCTTTCTGATGCTATAATTTTATCATTGTATTCATTTAACTTTATTATATGAAAAGAACAAAGTTTTTACTTTTAGGGATATTCTTTTGTTTTCTAGTCACTTCACCCACCGTCAAAGCCGAAAACATCGCAGTACCGGTCATTACCACCACAATAACCACCGTGGAGACAACGACAGACAGAAAAAGTTTATTGGAACTGATCGAAGATCTTAAAGCTCAGGTTGAATTTCTCCAACAGCAACTGGCTGACAAACGTCAACGTGAATCGTTTTTAGTGGACGGACTTAAACTAGGCGTAACTCACAACGATGTTATCAAGATACAAAAATTACTAGCCTCTGACCCGACTATCTATCCCGAAGGTATCATCACTGGATATTATGGCAACATGACTCACAAAGCAGTGATTAATTTCCAAGTAAGGCACAACTTAGCCGCCACCGGAGAGATCGACACTCCAACCAAAACACTACTGCAAAATTATCTTAAAAAAGGTTTTGATCTCAATTCTTGAGCATGCCAGTTAGCCATTACTGAGGCATAGGTAAATGCAACTGTTTTCATGAAGTATAAATTACCCACAACACTTAATTTACTTGCATTTGACGCATGGTTGCTTGTGGTAAACTAATTATACTAGTGACTGGCACACAACCTCCTAGTGAACTTTAGCTCTTATTCAAAGCCTAATGAAGCAGATCTCAGATCTGCAACTACAATTTGCAGAACAACAAGGTCAAATAATCGCGGAACTGAAAGAAGGTTTGGAACAAGGAATGACTGACGATCAGATAACAGAAGTTCAGGAATTACTATCAACAGATCCTGAGATCTATCCGGAAGGTCTGGTCACCGGTTACTTTGGTCCACTTACCGAAAAAGCCCTAAAAAGACTACAAAACCGACACGGACTGGAAGAAACAGGTGAGATCAACGAAGAAACCAGGGAATATATCAGTGAGTGCTTTAAAGAAAGAAGAGGTGGTGGTTATCGCGGCGGTATCCTAAATGACCGCAATATCAGCGAAAGGATCAAGGAACGCATCAGATCTCATCGCGAAAATCACTCCGCAAACAGGTGTAGAGTGGCAGAGAAATTTGGTTTTTCTTGTGAAGACGGGGACCGTTCAAACTTTATCGAAAGATTGAAGGAAAAGATTAAAAAGGAAATGGAAGAAGAGGAAGAGAATAGAGAGTACGAAGACCGAGCTGAAGAAGTGATCGAGGAGGCAGAAGAAGTGATTGAAGAACTAAAGCAAGCTATTGAAGACGCCTCAGATGATGATGCTATTGAAGAAGCCGAGGAATCACTTGAAGAGGCAGAAGAAATGCTTGAAGACGCCAAAGAAGACTTTGAGGACGAGAAGTACAGATCAGCCTTTAATGAAGCAGTTCTGGCTATCAGAACCGCCATGGTAGCTATTAAAGAACTTGAAAACGTTGAAGAGGACACCACTGAAGATGAAGCTGAGGAAGTGGTTGACAGTCTTGAGGATCTGATCGCCCAGCTTGAAGACGCCATCAATAACGCTGACGATATTGAAGCAATTGAAGCAGCGCTGGAGATCCTGACAGAAGCGATTCTTAAACTGGAAGAAGCTGAACAAGATCTAAATGACGATTACTACCATTCAGCCGCTAAAGTAGCTGAGGAAGCAATTGAATTGATCAATAAGATCTTAGAGGAGTTGGAAGCCTAGTACCGCTAGGAATAGATCAAAAAACAGAGCCACCTTCGGTGGCTCTGTTTTTTGTGTCCAAACCAACTATTAAAACTAAAGGCTTGTAACTTAGTTCTTATTTACTGATTCCGGTTTTTT
>CAYGKU010000072.1:0-5678 GCA_964350745.1 uncultured Candidatus Saccharibacteria bacterium
CGACTCCTTGTAGATGTATGGTTTCAGATCTATTTCACTCCCCTCTCCGGGGTTCTTTTCACCTTTCCCTCACGGTACTTGTTCACTATCGGTCTTTAAGAATATTTAGCCTTACCAGTTAGTGCTGGCAGATTCATTCGAGCTATTCATGTCTCGAACTACTCAGGAATAAAGACCAAAGAGTTGTATATATTTCGAATACAGGACTATTACCTTCTAGGGTCGTACTTTCCAGTACATTTTCCTATATATACAATTTGTAACTCTTCGCAACTAAATGCCGTCTTTACCCTACAACCCCGTACATATAAATACGTACGGTTTGGGCTGTTCCCGTTTCGCTCGCCGCTACTTAGGGAATCGCAAGAACCTTCTGCCTAAACGTAATGGCCCCAGCTGCAGATTTGCAGCTACTTGCCACTAAACGTTGCAAAACCACATACATGATCTTACAAAGCTTGGATCAAACAACCGCAAATCTGCAGCTGGGATCCGTTCAGACAGAAAGTTCCGTCTATTGCTTTCTATTCCTACAGGTACTGAGATGTTTCACTTCCCTGCGTACGCTCCCTCATACAAGGGTCACTGCCGATGACAGTGGGGTTTCCCCATTCGGAAATTTCCGGGTCAAAGGTTATTTGGCACCTTACCGAAACTTATCGCAGCCATATCACGTCCTTCATCGCTTCTTAAAACCTAGGCATCCACCATACACCCTTACATTCCTACGAGGAACACTGCACACCGTATAAATACGATCACAATCTTCCTCACAAAAACTTTTGTACACCGCTGTACAATTTTTGAGTGTTTTGCCTCTGTTTGAAAAAATACAGTAATTCAAACAGAGGCGTTGCTCGGTGAGAAAAATGCAAAAGCATTTTTCTCACCGAGCATTGTGTTTGATCTCATGTGGACGAAAAGACCCACCTTACGGCATTGTCTTAACACATGAGATCGGTTTACCTACAGCACGCAAAACCGCAAGCGGTTTTGCGCACCATTGCCACGCGCGCGTCGAACACGCGTGGACTTTTTGGAACAGACCTTATCAATCTGTTCCTTAGAATATGTGATTTTCAATGATCACATGTCTCCTTGAGTTTGAATAAAAAAACCGCACTCTCGCGGCAAGTAGAAACGCTAATGCGAATACTTGCTACGATGCTGATCTATCTCCAAAACTCATAAACACGTGATCGCTATTCTATACGAATGAAAAATAAAGTCAAGCGTTTAATGTGATCAAAAAACGCCACTTGTCTACACAGTTATTCACACTCTTATACACAAGGATTTTTAGCGTTGTTTGTCGCGCCACACTGCATCAGATTTTGGAAAAATGCAGAAAAATGAACCCACCCTGCCCTAACTTATTAAATAAAAACAACGCCCAAAGAATGGACGTTGTTTTTATTTTTAATCTGCAACAAGAATTAGTGCTTTCGTGTAACTGAGTCGATCGCTCTTGTAGCCGCTTCTCGTCCCCCGAGACCAAAGGATAGACCAAGGGCCAGTGAGATAGCAAAGACAATACCAGTAAAAAGTGTTTGGATAAGTTCTGAAGCAATGTTTAGCTGGTTGAGAGCCGCTAGGATTGCCAAGGTAATAATAGCTACATAAGCCACCTTTCCAAACAGGTCAGGTCTTTTCATACCAGCCAATTTGGTGGAAGCCACCACAGTACCCCTAACAGCATTGGCAATAATCACCGCCACCATAAGTATAAGCACCGCAACGATCACTTGTGGTAAGTAACCAATGACCACATCCCTCAAGAAGGTGGTTACCTCACTCAAGCGTAGTATGTCCAAGGCCACAATAAAGAATACCAACAAGACAAACCATTTAACCAGCGTACCAATAAATACTCCGGCACTAAGCTTATAACCGGCCTTTTCAGTAATATCGTCTACTCCGGCCGCGTCAAGCGCTTTGTCCAGACCGATCTTCTTGGAGACACGCTCTGTCAATCGCTTTAAAGCGGAAGCGATCATCGCACCGACTATCAGTACGACAATTGCCACTACTAAAGTTGGAAGGAACTGCACCACCTCTGCCCACATATCTGTGAACGCCATTTGTAATGAGTCAAAAATAGAATTGTTCATGATCAAAAACTTAAATGAATAAAGTTCTATTCTAATTATAACATGAAAAAACTACATTTTGACCATAATTATTGTTATCCTCGAAACGAAAGTGTACTCAGTTCATTACCTATCCCTATCTTATCGATCAATATTTCGTGCCTATAATCGAACACATCACGAGTCAACTTGTCGTGCATCCCCACCCGGTACAGCAGATCTTCAGATGACATAGCGGCAAACCGCACCTCTATCCCCACTTCTGATTCAAAAGAACGGATGGCATTCTCGATCTTTGGTAAAGTCAACTTTTTCATGGCAATTAGGACATCAAGGCGTTGTTCAAAGTCCCGCACGAACACACCGGCGATCACCACAAAATCTAGAGGTCCTGCCTTACGCAGATGAGTAATGAGACTCTTGCCGTCAATAGGGGCTGTTTCAAACAAGAAGGTTTGCAAAGCTTGCAGTTCAGGAAACTTCTTGTTCAAGCTGTAACCTAGAGTTTTGATCTTCTTGTTGCTGTCTGGAGACTTAACGTACAGATTGCATTTAGTTATTACTCCAGCTTTCTCTAAAGCTGAAATCTCCGTGCGAGCCGTACGTCGCACCAAACGAGCCCGTCGACACATATCGTCAAAAGTAAATTCTTTTGAAGGGTTGAACAGAAAAAATCTCAGCAACCGTACACGCGCCTGACTACCGAACAGAATGGAAAGTGAGTCTGTCATATCAATAAGTGGCGTGATTATAGCATATAAAAACAACTTAGAATCTGGACAAAAAACGGCGTTTGTTTGTGAGTCAAGATCAGGTAGTCAAAAGACCGAGGGCGGACCTTGGAACGACTGTCCCAAGGTCCGCCCTCGGTCTTTTGGCCGGCTTTTTTAGTTTAATTTTCAAAAGAACTGTGGTTTAATGTCAACGGACATACACCGTACAATCTACACTTAAATAAGGAAACTAAAGATGAAAAACTCCAGTTTTTTGGTGGTGGGAAGCATCACTACTTTTGGCGAATCAGTGAGAGCATTACTGCTTGCAATGGATTACAAAGAAGACAATATTTATTTTGCAGCAAACATTACACAAGCTATGCAAATACTTGAAGACGGAGCATACGACCTAGTCATTTGCGATATAGATATGGGAGGTATTGATCTAGCTGAGAACATGAAAAAGCATAGTGACCTAAAAGATATACCGGTAATTTTAGCAATATCTGATGATGAGGAAAGCAAACTTGAAGCAGCAACAAGTAGCGCGTCAAGTTATGAGACAAAACCTATCAAAAAAGACAGTCTGGAAAGAACTATAAAAAAAATTTTAGAGAAACTAAAAAAATAAATTCGCTATAAAGACCCTTTCTAAAGGGTCTTACTTTTTGCTTGAATTTGGATGAACGAATAGACATAGATTCTAATAATATAAAACACGGAGATATCGAATCTCCGTGTTTTATTGCACCACCCAGCCCCACTTTTGGTTGTCATTTATTATCTTTTGTTGTTTATGTCAAAAATTTGCGTTAATAACATTTGTAAATAAATCAGTACCAAAAGTGGGGCTGGGTTTCGCGAAAGTTACATTGAAATAACTATTTCAATGTAACTTTCGCTCCCCCACAAGTCCTGAAAAAATATAATCGCTGCGCTTTTTATTTTTTCGGCTCGCGGGCCCGGCTCGACCGTCGTGCTCGCTTACGCTCCGCGCGACATGTCTCCGCCTCTGGAGCCTAAGTTAACACTTAAAACTATTTAAGCGTTACCTTGGCTCCAGCCTCTTCCAATTTAGCTTTCAAAGCTTCAGCATCTTCTTTCTTCATTCCTTCTTTAAGTACAGCCGGAGCTCCGTCCACCATTTCTTTGGCTTCTTTCAGACCTAGAGCCAATACTTCCTTGACCGCCTTAATAACAGCGATCTTTTGCGCGCCAGCGTCGGTTAGTTCAACCGCGAACTCTGACTGCTCTTCTGCGCCACCACCGGCAGCTGCTCCTGGAGCTGCTACTGCTACCGCAGCTGCTGATACTCCAAAACGCTTTTCCAGTACTTTAACAAGCTCGTTAAGCTCAAGTACACTCATTTTCTCTACTTTCTCTACCAGATCCTTAAATTCAGCTGGTACCTCTACAGTTTCATCAACACCATCATTTGCTGGCTCTGCAGCAGGAGCTGGTGCAGTAGTTTCTTCCACTACTTCGTTCTTTGTTTCATCACTCATAGTATTTTTTTAGTTTAGTAATTTTAAATCTTTCTTAGAAAATAAAACTTTTGAGATTGCCTGAGGTGCGAGGCATGCAACGAAAATTTTTGTGAGCCGTACTGATTTGTACGGTGAACAAAAATTTTCGTTGCATAACAAAGCAAATCAGGTGATATCGAAAGTTTTATGCTTTTTTTAAAAAAGCATTAGCTTACCTTAGATGCGCGGAGCACAAAGAAATTTTTACGAGTCGTACTGATTTGTACGGTGAGAAAAAATTTCTGCCGTGCGACAAAGCAGATGAGGTGAGATTATGCTTTTTTCTCTGCAATTGCGTTAAGCGATATCACAAGTCCTTGAATCGGAGCATTGATAACGTTCACGAACATTCCCCGAAGAGTTTGCAGTGGTGGAATAGACGCGATCTCGGTCATTTCCGCTTGATCCTTGTACACTCCCTGAAACACTCCTCCCACGATTGCAATACTGTCCTTGTGCTTGCCGGCAAATTCTTTAATGTTCTGAGCCGGAGCGATAGCGTCTTCGCTGTAGGCGATAGCGATCTCTCCTTCCAGATCCGGCATCTCACCCTCAAAAGCGCCGTCAAAAGCACGCTTCATCAGAGTCTTTTTGGCCACAAAGTAACCAACTCCATTCTCACGCAACTCCTTACGCATAGCGGTGGTGTCAGCCACAGTCAATCCTTTGTAATGAACAAAGACAATTGAATCTGCGTTGCCCTTAACCTCTTCAAGCTTGGCAAGAATATCTTGCTTTTTGGCTTTTGTAATTGCCATATTTTACTTAATGTAAGTTTTTGTCGAATAAATGAACAGGCCACGGATACGTTTTGTAAACGAATCATAGGCTTCGACCCCAAATCAAAAATAGATTGGACCTCGGCTGGCAAACCTTAAAAAGGTTAGCTTAAGCCGCTGTAACCAAAGAACTTGCGGGTCAGAACCTGACGGTTCTGACACACTCGCTTATGTAGCAAATCGCTACACTCTTTGGTATAAACGGCGCCAACTGTCATGAGCCTGTTAGCCACTAATATAGCAGAATTTTTCAAATAGTAAACAGTTTTGCCCCGCGCCGAAGGCGCGGGGCAATTAAAATAAAAAAAGTTCGGCAAATACAAAGCCGAGCAAAATTGGGTAATTACTTCATGAACACCAAGGACATGACATGAACCTTGGTTTTCTTATAATACACCAAACACGGTTCTGTGCAAGATCAATCAACAAAGCATTAATGAAATAATACAAATAGAAATGGCCCAGAACAAACAAAATGTTTGACTGGGCCTTGGTGGCGCGGCGGATGAACTTAATGTCGAACCTAAATATAACTTTATTCATTGTTAGATACTAGTCTCCATCGAG
>CAYGKU010000073.1:0-679 GCA_964350745.1 uncultured Candidatus Saccharibacteria bacterium
AATCAGCCCGTACATTAGCGAAAGCCTAAGCAAAAGCAAAACTAACATCGGTCTTTAATGTAACAATAGTTGGTTCACCAAAGACAACTAGGGTTACAAAACTATTCGGTAAGCCTCGGCCTTTTATCTCTGCCTGAACAGGCACACCATAGCTGACATCAGTTTCGACGACCGGATTTACTTCGTCTATTGTTAGAATGTCATCACTTACGTAACCGGCATCCTTTGGTGAGTGGAATTTTATGACCGCTTCTCGGCTAGGATTGAGCGGATCATAACCACCAATGATCTCAATGCCGTCAATAACACCATCACCATCGGTGTCAGACTGATTTGGATCTGTCTTATAAATGGTCATCTCATCAAAGTCACTAATACCGTCGCCATCGGTGTCTTTGGTTGTAATGTTGTTGGTCTTTTCGCTAACTATTTTTTCAAATTTCTCGACTTTATTTTTCAAGTCGCCAAACTTCATTTTTAATTGTTCATCGATCTGAGCAAGAATATCTTTGGTACGAACGTCTATTGAAGCTTTGACCACCAAACTTTCTCTGTACTCATCGATCTTTTGCTTTGATAGTCTGATAAGTTTCTCATCATTACTTTGGATAGCGGAGGCGTAATGCTTGAAAAGAACATCAAGCTCATCAGTGATTTCACTTAGCAACAGTTCGGTCTC
>CAYGKU010000073.1:689-5344 GCA_964350745.1 uncultured Candidatus Saccharibacteria bacterium
CTCATTGGCATAGTCAGGACTATCAGGAGTGCTGGATGAGTTTCTATTTTGGTCTTGTTCGCTGAAGTAGTTTTCTCTTTTATCTAATTCACTGTCGATACTTTCAGATGTCGTCGCAACGCCACTAAAAACCTTTTTTACTTTTTCCACCATTACTACCTGCTCGGTATGATCTTCCGCTGTAACTTCGTCAGGATCCAGGTTTGTTACCTTGACACTGTAAGGAAGATAGTTTGATCTGACGATACTATCCTGAATTTTTGTTGAAGCGAATAATTTGTATTCTCCTACCGGTATAGTCGCTTCGTTTAGGTTGAACTGCCAAAGATCTGCTTTTTTCTTGGCTAACCCTATGAAATTGGGAGAGGTTGATAGTGAAGGCAGGACATAAACCTCTACGAACGGAAGACTTTCACCCCAGACCTGTAAGATAGGGTCGTCTTGCAAGCTTAATTCTGCTCTGAAAGACAGTGAGTTCTCGTTAGTTTGCTCTGCTATTTTATCGTCAAGCTCATCAAGATCGTTCTTTTCGGTCGTTTGGTCGTCAGAGTCAGTTTCTGCTTCTTCGGTACTTTTCGTTGTCGGGTCGGCTCCTGCCGCGACTTCGGTCTCCTCATCACCGGCGACAACTTCATCATCGGAAGATTCGTGATCAGTGTCCAACATGTCACTCTTCTCATTTTCTTCTTCCTCTCCCTCTCCCTCTCCCTCTTCTTCATCATCATTGTCGCCAGCATTAAGAGCATCTTCTTCCTCTTCGGTATCGTCTACCTGTGGTCTTAGGATCTTTAGATCCGGGCCGGTAAATTGGTGAATGGTATCCGATCCAATCTCTTTGGCCTTGGCCTTTAGATAATAATTTCCTGAGGACAAGGTTTCTGTCGGTAAGATATAGAACTGTCTGGAACCGTCAACTCTTACCTGATCCAACTCTTTAACTTCTCCACTAGATCCACCGTGCAAAAAAACAGAAACCCACTCAGAATGTTTGACCAATAACTCAATTTCAGTGTTTGTTTCGAGCGGTTCAACGAGGTCAGTAATGAACTCGATCTTTGGCAGATAAGGCGAGGTTTCTTCGGTGTTGTCATTTGCGCCATTATTCTCAGATTGGTCCGCTTGACTGTTGTTGCAAGCTACTCCATCGGCACAAACTGTGGTCGCGATCTGGCGATAACCATCAGCCGTAGAAGCTACCCACGACAAGGACAGTAAGGTGGCGCCGGAAAATAAGAACAGATAACCACCCACGTGCGCCAATCGACGCATTACTCTAGGAGAATTGACCTGGTACCAAGCACGGTAGATCTTTACCTTCTCTAACATTCTAAGGCTGGCGGTACTTGGTAAAGAGATCGTTGACTCTGTCTCTGTCTTACCTGCTTTTCTTCTGGCTATCAGCTCGACTCTCTCCTCCACCTTTTTTCTGACCAAGCGTTTCTCTTTGGCGGAAGGTTTTTTTACGGTTGGATCTTGCTCTTTCTTTTTCCTTGTTGTTTTGGTGGTAGTTTTTTTAAGTGAGGTTTGCTTGGGAGTTGATCTGGTAGTTGATCTCTTTTCACTTGTCTTTTTGGAAGCTGGGGCTTTTTTGATCTTGGTTTTAGAGGCAGTGTTTTTTACAGGCTTAGCAGAAGCCCGTTTGGTATTTTTTGGTTCTTCAATTAAGCTCGCTTTGGACGCAAAGTTCTTTTTCGACCCACTTGTCATTGTGATATATTATTACATATCAATCACCCAAGAGAGTAAGACTTATCAACTACCAGCGCGTGGGAACCACCTACACTATGCGAAACGGTAAAAACCTTCGAAGGATACGAACCTCACCTCTCTTTAAAGAAGGTGTGAAAACTACAAAAGATCAGATCAGTATAGTTTATGGTCTGGTCTCTTTTATAATATTGACCAGATCATTAAGGTCTGTCATAACCTTCACTAAGAATTTTTTAACCCCAAGCACCTCTGCCCTTTTTCTGTCTGTTTGATTGTCTTTATTGGAAAATATAACTACCGGAACATTTTTTATTTCTTCAGATCTGCGAATATCCTCAAGCACCGAAAGTCCGTTACTATCCGGTAAGGAGATGTCCAAAATAACGATGGTGGGCTGGTATTCTTTTATAAGATCGACAGCCCGAGCCCCCTGATGGCTAAGCTTGTATGGTATATCACTCTTCACCAACTTAGTAGCCAGCAGGTCTCCTAAAAGTGGGTCATCCTCGAATATCAGGACTTTGACCCCTTTTACCGGATCACTACTGAGGGCAACTTTTGATTTTTCGTTAATGTCGATCGTTTTGCTTGTTTTATTGGTTTGAGGTCTGATGGTCTCTTCTATGGCTTTGAAAATATCAACAGAACCCATATCATTTTGTTTTACCACCTTACAATTCTCTTTGCAGATATCTCTAACAGAGTCGATCTCGGTGACTATTATCACCATAGTATGCTTTGTTTCTTCATGCTCTCTTAATTGATCGATAAATTCTGAGATCTCATCAAAAGTGAGCAGGGTGCCGATAATAAAAAAATCAGGATTAGCTGTCCTGATCGCGTCATATTCATTATGGGTCGTGGTGTAAACTTCTACCGTTACTCCCGCGCATGATAGAGATTTCTCCAAATAATCACTCAAATCATCATCGCATCCGACAATGGTGATCTTTTTATTCTCTAAATGGTATTTACTGTCATCCATGCAAATATATTAACTGGTTAATCTGTTCGCTCATTTTCATTTTACCGACATTTACTCGCATTCACAACCGACCACAGTGGTTTACTTGTGTTTTTTTGACTTTGATGACCTCCTAGCTTTTTCATCTATGGCTTTGAGAGTGTTGATCTCATCTCTAATGATGGCAGCGGTTTCAAAATCGAGTATAGCCACCGCCTCATCCATCTGTCGTTTTTTCTCTTTTAGTACCTTCTTAGGATTCTGTTTATATAATTCAAGGTCAACCTTGAGTAAGGTGTCTACGGTCTCATCGTGCGTGGTGCGCATTTGGTCGGTGATCGACTTGATCTCTTTTTTGATGGTCTTTGGAGTAATGTTGTGTTTTTTGTTGTAATCAAGCTGTAATTGACGACGACGACTGGTCTCTTTAACCGCCGTAGTGAGAGCCTTGGTCATGCTGTCAGCATACAACACCACTCGACCGCTGACATTTCTGGCGGCTCGTCCAATAGTTTGAATCAGGGCGGTCTCACTGCGTAAAAACCCTTCCTTATCAGCATCAAGAATAGCCACCAGTTCAACCTCCGGAAGATCGAGACCTTCTCTAAGGAGGTTTACTCCTACCAAACAATCAAACACCCCTTTACGGAAATCGGTCAGGATCTCGATCCGTTCAATGGTTTCAACGTCACTATGGATATATTTGGTCTTGATATTCTTCTCCGACAAGAATTCGGTCAGATCTTCGGCCATTTTCTTGGTCAAGGTAGTAGTGAGAACTCGAGCCCCGTTCTTGATCACTTTTTCCGCTTCAGCAATAAAATCTTTGATCTGCCCCGGATAATTTCCCACTTCGGTGACTTTTCTGATATCGATCACCGGATCGAGTAGTCCGGTCGGACGAATGATCTGTTCTACCATTTTTACCTTGGTTCTCTCCAGCTGTGCAAATTCGTACTTACCAGGAGTGGCAGAGGTGTAGATCCTTTGTCCGATCCTTTCTTCAAATTCATTAAATTTAAGCGGGCGATTATCAACCGCGCTCGGCAACCGAAAACCATGCTCCACCAAAGTCTTTTTACGGGAACGATCGCCGGCATACATACCGTTGAGTTGTGGAATGGTGACGTGAGATTCATCGATCACGGTCAGAAAATCAGGCTTTCCGTCCTTAGTGTGGGGAAAATAGGACAGTAACGTGAAAGGAGCCTCTCCGGCCTGACGACGGTCAAAGTGTCGTGAGTAGTTCTCGATCCCATTACAATATCCCACTTCTTTGATCAGAGCCAGATCGTGTTGAGTCCGTCTTTTTAGTCGCTCTGCCTCCAGCAGCTTGCCTTCCTTTTTGAATTTAGCCAACTGTTTTTTTAGCTCATGTTGAATATCTGCAATAGCGATCTTCCGGTCTTCCTCAGGGGTAACAAAGTGTTTGGCCGGAAAAAGAAAGAAGACCTCCGGTTCCTCTATGATCTCTCTGGTGATTGCGTCGATCTTGGTAATAAGAGAAACCGCTTCACCGGAAAAATTCAAACGATAAATAACACGTTCATTGGTCGGCATGATTTCAATAGTGTTTCCGATCGACCTGAAATGACCGGGGGTAAGATCTGCGTTGGTGCGCTCAAAATAAAGTCCGATCAAGGTTCTCAACATTTCACCGCGATTGGTCTTAAAACCTTTTTCGATCTTTAGGTGTTTTTTTAGGTATTCCTCAGGTGAACCCGGTCCATATATACAAGAGACTGAGGCCACGATGATAACATCGCTTCTCGTCAAGAGCGCTTGGGTGGAAGCGTGCCGCAACCGATCTATCTCCTCGTTGATCTGTGCTTCCTTTTCAATGTAGGTATCAGAGGTGGGCATGTAAGCCTCGGGCTGATAATAATCATAATAGGAGACAAAATAATGCACGGCGTTGTTGGGAAAGAAATCACGGTATTCCTGAGCCAGTTGAGCCGCCAAGGTCTTATTGTGAGCGATC
>CAYGKU010000074.1:0-1305 GCA_964350745.1 uncultured Candidatus Saccharibacteria bacterium
CTTTATCGTTCACGACCTCTCTTAAAAAGAGAGGTCTTTTGTCGTGGAGAAAATACCACCAGAACACTTGACCCAAATTAAGCATCATGTTATAAGTATGTCAACACATGGACAAAAAGTAATTGACCTAAAAGAAGAGTCATGTTATAAGTATCAAAGCGCATTGATGAAAATTGTCCAAAAAATATTAAAATTATGATTTCATTTAAACCAAAACAAATTACAAAAACCCTACTTGATGTTTTACCGGAACGGGTACGAGATGTCCTTACCAGACGTTATGGTCTTGGTGCCAACGGAGAAACTTCCACTTTGGAAGCTATTGGGCAGTCATACGGTATCACCCGTGAGCGTGTGCGACAGATCGAAAATTACGGTATTCAATCAATTCAAAAATCAGATGAATACAAGAAGCACGAAGAATTGTTTACTGAAATGCAAGGCCTGATCGAGCAATTGGGAGGTGGTGTGGTGGCTGAGCATGTTTTTCTGGACGAAATAACCAATGATCCAAAACTACGCAATCACATCTATTTCTTGTTGGTGGTGGGCGATTCCTTCTATCGTGGAAAGGAAAATACCGACTATAACCATCGTTGGTTCACCGAAAAGAAAACAGCTGAAGCTATCGAAAAGGCTTTGAGAAATGTTCATGGTACTTTAAATAGAGACGAGTTGGTTGATGAACAAGAGATCCTAAACCGTTTTCGCAACGAGTTGGATAATTTGGGAGGCAAATTTGACGAAAACGTTCTGTTACGTTGGTTGCTTATTTCAAAGCAAATCGGACGAAACCCGCTTGGTGATTGGGGATTGACCGATAGTCCGAATGTTCGAGTAAAAGGTATTCGTGATTATGCCTACCTGACAGTTAAGCGACACGGTTCTCCTATGCACTTTCGTGAAGTGGCCGAGGCTATTTCAAGTTTGTTTGATCACAAGGCTCACGTTGCCACTACTCACAATGAATTGATCAAAGATAGTCGTTTTGTGTTGGTAGGTCGTGGACTCTATGCTCTAACCGAATGGGGTTATACCGCCGGTGTGGTAAAGGATGTGTTGCGTGAAATTCTATCGCAAGAAGGTCCTCTGTCTCGCGAAGAGTTGATCGACAAGGTGCGAAAAGAGAGATATGTAAAAGACAATACTATTATTGTGAATCTGCAGGATCCAAACTTGTTCCGCAGACTTTCAAACGGTACCTATACTTTGGTTGAATAATGAAGTGTTGATCCGGAGATGATGTAATACTATTTTTAGCCGGGTTTTATGGAAAATGCCCGACGCCTTCGGCGTCGGGCATTT
>CAYGKU010000074.1:1315-5217 GCA_964350745.1 uncultured Candidatus Saccharibacteria bacterium
TCTTCTCAAGAAGTAGTCATAGCCGACCGGTTTCAACAGTACTGCTTTAAGCGGACTATAAATATAGTACAATAATAATTACTAATTTAATGTCAGATTTTTTCTCAGAACTGTTTAGTGCCATAGCCGGACCATTGCTACTGATCTCCGGTTTATTTGTGGTATATAAAGTATTTGAAATGGTGGGGATCGAACTGGAAACTTCCATTTCTATTATTTTCGCTCTTAGTCCTCTTTGGCTACCGATAACGTTGCTTTTTGTTTTGCATTATTGGTGGATGGAATACGTGCATCTGAAATTCATTCTATACAACGGTCGCACCACCTTGCGCATCCATCTTCCGCAAGAAGTCTACAAGTCTCCCGAAGCGATGGAAAATGTCATGACTCAGATTCACAACGTGCAATCCATCGACAACTTAATGCAGACTTATTTGGATGGAAAACACGCTCTTCACTTTAGTTTCGAACTGGTTTCAATCGGCGGGGAAGTGAGATTTTACATTAACGTTCCAACCAGAAAGAGTAAGATAGCGCTGGAGGCGCATATGTATTCAGAGTATCCGGGAGTGGAGATCGTGGAAGAGGAGATAGACTACACCGCGGAAATCCCTTGGGATCCGGATAAGTATGAATACATTGCTTTTCATATGGGTAAGAAGCAAGCCGAGGAGTTCCCGATCAAGACCTATATTGACTATGGTCTCGATCAGATGCCAAAGCCGGAAGAGAAATCCGATCCAATGGCACCGATGATCGAAATCCTCGGAAAAATGAATCCGCAAGATCGGGTTTGGATACAATATTTAGCCGTACCTCATCAAGCTCATTCCTTCAAGAATGGCTACTTATTCTCCAAACCAACTTGGCAAGCCAGTGTGCAGAAGAAAGTAGATGAGATCATGAATCGTAATCAAAAAACCTCCATTGACGATGAGACCGGAGAAAGACAAAAAATGCTCACTCCAAACGAGAGAGAAAAAATAGCGGCCATGGAAAGAAATGTTGGTAAGTATGCCTATGAGGTTGGAATAAGATGGATTTATGTGGCACCGAAAGGTAAGTTCAATGGCGATATGATAAACCCGATCCTGCGAACTTTTGGTCAGTATGAGATAATGAACCGCAATGGTCTTGGTACCAGATGGCGTACTGATCTGGACTACAAATTCGTCCCTTATTTCAGTGAACAGAAAATAATACGTTGGAAAAGAAAAGAATTAAAAAATTATAAGTTGCGAGAGTATTATATGCGTGACTATAAGGGTTATGCCGATGCTCCTAAGGTGATGTCGGCTGAGGAGTTGGCTACGGTGTGGCACTTACCAAATACTACCGTCGTCACGCCAACTCTTTCTCGTGTTACTTCAACCAAGAAAGAAGCACCAAGCAATCTACCAACCGGTCAATATAGAGGAATCTAAAGTTTATATGGAAAATCCAGAAATCATTGAACAAACAGAAGAATTAACGCCGAAAAAAAGTAAATTCAGTTTTAAGAAATTTATTTTTACACTGGTTGGCCTCGGTATGTTGACTTTGGTGGCTTTGGTCTGTCTGGTCAACCACCTGCAAAAACCGCCGAGTGATTTTCCGGTTGATGCTCCACTCATTATTGAAGAGGGTTCCACTTTGCGTGAAGTGGCCAAAACGCTGAAGCAAGAAAATTACGTGAGGTCAGAGTTATTGTTCTTTCTAAAATTCGTTATCCAGCAAGAACCGGATGCGTTAAAGGCCAGTACTTATGTTTTTGCGGAGCCGATCGGGGTCAATGAGCTGGTAGAGGAGCTTTCCACCGGTAACTACGCTGAAGGTCTGATAAAATTCACGCATATTGAGGGAGAAACGGTGGAGACAATGGCTGATAACGCGGTGGAGATATTGGTCAACTTTGATAGAGAGATGTTCATCGCTCTAGCCAAACCAAACGAAGGCAAGCTATTTCCCGAAACCTACATGATACCGGAAGATTACACGGCTGAAGAAATGGCTGAATTATTACTCGCTACCTTTGAAGAAAAGACCGCTCCCTTAGAAGAACAGATAAATCAACACCCATTATCTCTGGACGAGATCATTATCTTGGCCTCACTTCTTGAAAGGGAAGCTAATTCCGAAGAGAGTATGAAGTTGGTGTCCGGTATTCTTCAAAATCGACTAGAAGAAGGGATGTTGTTGCAGGTGGATTCTTCCATCGAGTATATTTTGGATAAACCTTTGTCAGAATTAACGCCGGAAGATCTAAAGATAGATTCGCCCTACAATACCTATCTCAATCAAGGTTTGCCACCAACCCCGATCGGCAACCCCGGGCTTGATGCTATTATGGCTGTGCTTGAACCCACTCCTTCGGAATACATGTTTTATATCACCGGCAACGATGGGGAATTCTATTACGCTAAAACTTTCAATGAACACCGCATCAATATTGAGCGTCATTTGCGCTAATTTTACACATTTGATAACTTAAATCCATGAACGATAAGCAGAATAAAAAAGTCTTTGTTGGCCTTTCAGGAGGAGTTGATTCTTCGGTGGTTGCTTTGCGACTAAAAAAACAAGGTTATGATGTTACCGGAGTTTTTATCAAAGTCTGGCATCCTGATTTTTTGGTATGCAACTGGGAAGAAGAGCGTTTGGACGCCATGCGGGTGGCTGCTCATTTGGATATTCCTTTTTTGACTTGTGATGCTGAGAAAGAGTATCGCGATGATGTTGCTAAATATTTTATAGAAGAATACAAAGCTGGACGTACTCCGAATCCCGACGTTATGTGCAACCAACACGTTAAGTTTGGTGCTTTCTTGAATTTTGCCAAGGAGCACGAGGCTGACTATATTGCTACCGGTCATTATGTAAGGCGGATTGATGAGGGTGAAAAGCCTGAACTGCATCGCGGAGTTGATACCGGCAAGGACCAAACCTACTTTCTGTGGTCACTGACCAAAGAGCAAATGGAATACAGTCTGTTTCCGGTGGGGGATACTAATAAAGATGAAATTCGAGCCGAGGCGGAAGAGGCTGGTTTGCCGACCGCGGTCAAGAAAGACAGTCAGGGTGTTTGTTTTCTTGGACATATTGATATCAAGGATTTCTTGTCACATTTTGTGAATCTTAAAGAAGGTGATGTGCTTGATCTAAACGGCGAAGTAATCGGAAAACATAGCGGAGCTTTGACCTACACGCTTGGGCAAAGGCAAGGTTTTACCATCGACACTGATGATAAACAACGAAAACCATATTACGTTTTCAGCAAAGACATCGAGCAAAATACCATTACCGTTTCGGATGAGCGACCTGTCATGGGGTCGGCCGGACGTTTGTTGTTGGAGAGGATCGTGTTGAGACAAGAGTTAAAAGAAGGGGATGAACTCGAGGCACAGATCCGTTACCGACAGCAACCTTTTGCAGTCAAAGTGAATGAGGTCAATGGTGAGGATCTGGTCTTGGAGGTGGTCACCGCGACCGAACAGCCAGCTGTCGGTCAGTCATGTGTATTATATAAAGGTACACTTTGTCTGGGGGGTGGTATCATAGCGTAATGAAAATACACATCACAAAAGCCGATGGTACTTGGGAATACTTTAAGGTAGAAAAATTGCGCCGTTCTCTCAGGCGTGCCGGAGCTGCTCCCAAAGAGGTCAACTGGATCGTGAACAAGATCACCAGTGAACTTTTTGAGGGAATGAAAACACAAGAAATATACCGGAGAGCTTTTTTGCTGTTGCGTGAGAGAAAGCAACCGGCCGCCACGCGCTACTCTTTGCGTCGTGCTTTATTCAGCTTGGGACCTACCGGCTTTCCGTTTGAAAAATTTCTTAGTCGCATGTTTACCAAAGAAGGTTATCAGACCAGAACCGGAGTGATCCTGCAGGGACATTGCGCACCCCACGAGATAGACA
>CAYGKU010000075.1:0-5163 GCA_964350745.1 uncultured Candidatus Saccharibacteria bacterium
CAATGTTCACCATGAACAGATCTTACGATCTGTGCTGTTAGGTTGTTATGAATTAAAGGAAAATTTATTTTTTTTGCCAGAATCTCTCCAACAGATTTCTTCCCTACTCCACAACCACCACTAAGAACAAGTATTTTCATTAAAGACTCCTTTGATTGAAAAATACGTTATTATTATTGCATAGTATTATACTTTTGTCAAAAACACCTAGATTACACAAAAACTACAACCAAACCAACCCTATTTTCTCCTAAAAATTTACTCAATCTTGAATTTGGTAAAGATATTATCCGCCACATGTTCTTCCACGTCACTTGCCATCATTATCCAGACATCAAGCTTAGTGTCCTCTAAAAAAGTAGTGTACTCCCTGATTACGCAAGTGTCTCCGGTACAATCATGACTGGAAACGAACCAATTTCTGCCGTTTATTTCATCAAGTTCATACTTACCATAATTTCTTTTTTGTAAAAAAGCGGTCTTTTGACCATTGTATCTCGCCAGATCAGGATAATCACCAAAGAAACAAGTTGAATCAGCGCACTTTTCCATGAAATCACTGATAGAATTCTCAGAGAAAAACTGTAACTCTGTTATATATGGAGTTTGCTGATCAATCTTTTCCAGATCATAGGACACGAAAGATCCACGACGGTTGGTCTCATCACTCTTTTCAAGTTCATAACCACCCGGCAAGGTCACCTTGGTCTGTACCTCAGGAAGAGGAAAAGTCTTTGATTTTATTGCCTTGACTTGCTGCTCTGGAGGTTCTGCTTCCATTAATTCTTGACTTTGCTTTTCATTTTGTAGTTCACTTTGCAAATTGGAGACCTGCTGTTCCAAATTATTTATTGTCGTTTCGTTCGAAGATTTTAGTAGCCAGTAAACTGCCGTACCCACAATAACAGCTGTAACCAACGCCGTGACAGCAATCACAAGCAGAAGTTTTCCGAAACGATCAGTTCGTTCCGGTTGATTTTGTGGTTGCTGAGACTGCGGTTGGAACTGCGGTGGTTGTGGTGTGTATGTTCCTTGGTCCATAGATCTATATTTTATCTATTACTAAAATTAGTTTAGCACAATCAGTAAAGGAAGAGTTTGACGGGTGTTTATTAGATTACCCTAAAAAGGGTCAGACGCCTTTCTTTTTGTAAATCTATTGTATAATAATTCATTCCATTTTTGGTCTCCCTTTCCCGCGAAGGGTTGAGTGTAAGTTATATTTTTCTACCGTATTCAGCACGAACTCCTCATCGCCATAAGGAACTCCCTTCTTTTCAGATTGTTCTATTCTCTCGATCTCTTTAGGTGTAAGTGCTTGTGTGAGTATTTCAATGTAATTGCTTGGCTCATTATTTACCCATGGTGACAGTAATTGTTTTTCTTTATCAGTTCCCATATATCGCCTGAATACACTTCCATATCTCCAATCAAGCGGATGTTTAACTAATTTTGCGGTAAGCGGATTACGTTCAACGTAGCGAAGAACTGTAAAGAGATGGTGATCATCTTGAATAATAAATGACTTAAAACGTCCTTGATATACGGCTCCTTGACCGACTGTATCAGTAGCAGATCTATACCTCTGTGTATGTGTGACAGTGAGTCTTTTCATAAATTCAGAAAGATCGCCGTCATTTTGCGGATGAAGTACAAGGTGAAAATGATTAGGCATTACGGAGTACGCAAGAATACGCATATCTGTAACATCAGCTACTTCCTGAAGAATTTTCTCAAAGAGCCGGTAATCTCTATCGTTATGAAAAATTGTCTGTTTCCCCACCACTCGATTGAGGCAGTGATAGATCTCTTTTCCTTGATTGACACGCAGAGGTCTTGGCATGGAAATATTATACTATGTTTTTTAGAAAACAAAGGTGTCTGACCCTTTTATCCCTGTCCATCGTAGTTAAAAATAATTATTATAAAAAATATAATAATTATTTTTAATGCGGGCCGTCTCGGGCCAGAACCGTTCGACACCAAGCCCTGCTTGATGGAATCGGTTCATTTTAAACTACCCTCCCGAAGCGTCTCGAGCACTATTGTCTATCTAAATTCTCCTAAATTTCCAATAAGAGTGACTTTGTTTTTAGTAACCCTAAATTGCTTGACCGTCTCATAGTCAACCGATTCATCAAAATCACTCTTGTATTTGATTTGCGCTTGAAAAGTTAATGAGGTTGTGTCAGCAACTTCACGTGAACCAGCTTTTAAAAGATCGCCAAAGCTAGTGTTTATCGTATTTGATTTTCCAGGTAGTATTTTTTGAAAATCTGGAAGTACTATACTAACTGTTTGTACAGCGCCTTCCTCTGAACTCTCTAATCTATATAAAGTTACCTCAACGTCTTTAGCTGGTATCCCTCCTTCGTTATTAATCTCCAGTCTATGAGCAAACCTAGATCCTTCTTCTGTTTCAAATATACCAATGTATCCTTGGTTATCTTCATACTCTGGAACCGTTATATTTAAATAAGGTCTTTTTTCAATAAGAAAAATACTCTTAGTGGTTTCTAAAGCTTTATTTGCCATGTGATTCGCTTCTTTCGCTAGCTGATTGCTATTCCAAGCAAAGACAAGAGATCCTACTGAAATTAGAATGGTTACCAGAGGCAATATCCAATGACGCCTGTGTGGTGCTGCATTGTTTTGTTTTTCTTGAAGACTATTAGTAACTTCCGGCGCAACTTCTTTCTCAGTAGGTTTTTCTACAACAGACTTCTCCTCTTTTTTATCTTTGTTTGATGATATTTCTGACATGACAACTGTAATCAAAAGTTAACCAAGATTTAAGCATCTCGTACTAGCTCGGAGCGGCGGAGAGAACAGGATTCGGTCACTCTCATGGATATTTTGCTTTGCTTCGCACGCAAAATATCTCATTCCATTGACCTCCACTCGTCGCGGTCCTCCCCAGCCCTTGAGCGCAAGGGCTGGGTGCGGACTTCGTCGCGACTCGGTTCGAATCCTGTTTTCTCTCGCTCGCACAAACAAAAATAACGCTATCGCATTATTTTTGGTGCTCGCGGAGAGAACAGGATTCGAACCTGCGAGGGGATTGCTCCCCCACACGCTTTCCAAGCGTGCGCCTTAAACCGCTCAGCCATCTCTCCGTTTTTTGATTATTCAATTATTTGATCGTTCTTTCTATCAGTCTGTTATTAGCAATAACAGAAATGCAGTTTAGCATAAATATGCTATCGGCTAAACCTTACACTCTTCTTTAAGATCTTACCGGATTAAACCCTGCTACTTCCCCATCTCACGTAGGATCCTGATCCGATCTTCGGCCGGTGGGTGAGTGGAAAATAGGCGGTTGAGTTTTTGTCCGATAGACCTTCGACCTTCAGCCCCAAAAGGATTGGAGATAAATAAGTGGGCGGTGGCGTGAGAAGCACGACGCATTGGCTGATTATAGGAAGATATTTTTTCAAGGGCTGAGGCCAAACCTTCCGGATAACGAGTAAGCAAAGCTCCGGAAGCATCGGCCAGATATTCCCGTTTTCTTGAAATGGCGGTCTGGATCAATTTGGCTGCGATCGGCGCCAAAATAATACCGACGATCCCGATTATGAGAAAAGCCGGATGACGATCGCGATTGCCTCCACCATAGATCAAGGTTCTTGAGAAAAAATCAGCCAGAATAGCTACAAAACCAGCCAAGACCACCGCCACTGTCATCACCAACATATCGCGATTGCCGACGTGAGATAGTTCGTGCGCCATCACCCCCTCAAGTTCATTGCGGTCAAGCATACCCAAGAGTCCCGTGGTAGCGGCCACTACCGCGTGTTCTGGGTCGCGACCAGTCGCAAAAGCGTTTGGCGCCGGATCATCAACCACGTACACTTTAGGCATCGGCAACCCGGCGGTGATAGCCAGGTTTTCGACGATATTATAGAGTTCAGGCGCCTGCTCCTTGGTCACTTCTTTGGCCCCGGTCATTCTTAAGACCAACTTATC
Organism: uncultured Candidatus Saccharibacteria bacterium; assembly: GCA_964350745.1. Lineage (GTDB taxonomy): Bacteria > Patescibacteriota > Minisyncoccia > Phycocordibacterales > UBA918 > OLB19. Next base: position 3,967 of record CAYGKU010000075.1, read on the forward strand.
GGAAAACCAATAGCTACCGACATTCATAATAAGGGCAAAAATAACCGCCACATAAAGAATGATCGGAGACTGCATGTACCAGCTGATAGCATAGCCAATAGCCACCACCACCACCAAAAAGACGGTCATAAGCATCCAGGTCTTTCTGACATTACTAGCTTGTTGTGTGTATAAAGTTGACATAGTTAAATTATCTTTACTTAATAAAGATACCAGAAATAATTAATTTTGGAAATAGGCCAGAAGCCAGATAAATCTGAAGGCAACTACCTATAACTTATTAAGTCGGAATTCCCTGCGGGGTTTCTTCAGATTTATAATCGACATCCTCAGACCACTTTAAGAAATACTGTTTTTTATACGCACCTTTCTTCAGACGATTGTTGATACGCGCCTCTTTTAGTTCTTCATTCTTTATTTCCAGATGATGTATGACAGTTTCAAGCACCATCATCAAGTCGGCGTATTCCTTGAGGAAATCTTCTTTGGTTCTGACCATCGACAAAGCAGTGGCTTCTTCCCTAACCTTCTTTAGTAGTTCTTGCTGAAATTCCTGACAATCGGTTATCTGAGTAACTTCACATTTGATGTGTTTGGCTTGGATCATATCGGGCACATTGTCCCTCACCAGCTTGTTGTAATAAACGCGGGTTATTTCAGACATAAGTGACGTTTAGAAGGAAACCTTTACCGGTTCACGTTCTTCGCTGGTCTCTTCCAATTCAAAGTACTGTTCCTCCTTAAAGCTGAAAGCCTTTCCTATGATGTTTGAAGGAAAAGACTGGAGAGCGATCGCCAGATCTCGTACATTGCCGTTGTAGAAACGGCGGGCGGCCTGGATCTTGTTTTCGGTATCGGTCAATTCACTTTGTAGTTGAGAAAAGTTCTGGCTAGCTTTCAGATCCGGATAAGCTTCGGCTACTGCCAATAATTTCCCCAGTGAAGCAGTCAAGGCTGACTCTGCTCCCGCCATGGCAGTAATTTGCTCTGGAGTAATGTCTGAAGGATCGACATGGACCTGCGTCGCTTTGGCTCTGGCCTCGGTCACCTCCTCGAACACTCCTCGTTCATGAGCCGCATAACCTTTTACCGTTTCGATCAAGTTGGGAATCAGATCATAACGGCGTTTTAGTTGCACATCAATATCAGCCCACGCTTCCTTGGTTTGTTGTATCAGTTTTATGAAATTGTTATATG
>CAYGKU010000076.1:0-4861 GCA_964350745.1 uncultured Candidatus Saccharibacteria bacterium
TCCTTGTTATGTGCTCTTAGAAAAGAAATAATTTCTAATGCTCATAAAAATGACTTGTTGGGTTTAATTATGACTCATACAAATCATACTATTGTTGGAGCTGGATATCATGCTTGGTTAAATAAAGTATGTTCAGAGCTGGGAGTAGATTTACAGTTCATAAACTTATTTTGTGAAGAGTCTGAGAGACAGCGAAGGTTCTTATCAGAAGAAAGAAGGGTATTTGATAAGCCTTTTGACCTAAAAACTTTTCAAAGAATAAATGATGAGTGGGGTGATCCAGCGCTTATATCTGAAGAAGAATATAAAGTGATTGGTTCGTTTGATACAACAAATAAAACACCGCAAGAAACCGCGGAAGACATAATAAAAATTTTGTAGCTTCTTAAAACCACCTCTCAACAAGGTGGTTTTTCTAATGTTATTTTGTGTTTTAAAGTGGTCTTCATATTTTTCGGACTGATGTCTTAAATCTAATTCTCAACTATCTATAAAACTAAGGCTTCCATTTCTCAGACTCTGCTATAATAAACACATGCAAACATACGATTGGTATCAAACTCTTATCAAGCCGGAGTGGGCGCCTCCGGCTTGGCTTTTTGGTCCGGTGTGGACGGTTTTGTATATTATTATCGCCATCTCTTTTGGTTATGTCTTTTATTTGTTTACCAAGGGTCGGATACCGTTTCGGGTCTTGTTGCCGTTTATTTTAAATCTAGTATTCAACTTCGCTTTTACACCACTGCAGTTTGGTCTGCAGAACAATCTCTTGGCGGCTATTGATATCGTTTTGGTCCTTATTACCCTAGGTTGGGCGCTTTATGCGATCCATCGTTTTGCTCCTTGGGTGACATATGTCAATATTCCTTATTTTTTATGGGTTTCGTTTGCTACCGTGCTGCAATTCACCATCACTTATTTAAATTTTTAATTCTTTAATCTGGAAACATGCGTAAAAGGATCGTTGTAAACAATCAGCTACAACAGGGCTATTCTTACATGTGTACGGAAAAGGTGGGTAAGAATTTTCATCCCGAATTCAAACCACAGTTCACGCCCAAAGAGATGCTGGAGCTGGGTATTTTTGGCGGTCTTTATTTTCGCGATGGGGAAATGGAGGAGTTTCCGAGAAGTTGGTTTAAGAATGCTAGGCTCTCAAAGAGCGGAAAGCCGGAAAAGGGACTGAATCTGTACGGTGTCTTGGCCAGTCAACCGCTTGCTGTGTGGCAAAAGAAAGGGTGGATACACCAAGATGATCCAAGAGGTTGGTTTCAGTGGTACTCTAGGTATTATCAAGGCAGGCGTCATGAAGACGATGAGCGACAGATAAAACGCTGGAAAGCGATCTCTCGTCATGTGGCTCAGATCGGATACAATTGTCGCGCCAAAGATCAGGATTGTCGCCCGCGTCAGCGTCAAGCGATATTGCAATGGGCTTATGATCCGAGGAGGTTGTGATCTCTTATTGTTCTGATGTTTGTCAGGTGGCACTTGAATTGTGTCATCTAAACTGCTTTACTACGGGCAGAAAGAAAACGTTTGAAAATATTTACTAATTCTTTTTGGGAGGTAATGATGATTGCTAGTGATGATATTTCGCGTCGAAAGATCTTCTTATTTGTTCTCGTCCTGATAATTGTGTCTTATGAAATTATGGGTGGTCGTTCTAGTCAAGAAACCTACCTACACCAAGATCTATTCCCCAACATGATCGTTGAAGAAGGTTGTAAGATGGCGCAGGTTATAGGAAAGCGTCGAGACCCAGGAGTTTCTTTTAGTGAAGGCGTTATAACTTTTCAAGGAAGATCTGTGCCTATTTTTACCATCAGAACTAAAACAGGGGTCACTGATTACATACTATCAGATCATATGGAAGATATATACTCGACCGTAATGAACCGTGGTTGGATAAAGATATGTGGCGAAGAGGGGCGAGGTCAGTTTATTTTCAATGTGAATATGGTATGAGGGGGGGGTATTAAACAGCGCAAAGCCTAAAGGCTTTGCGCTGTAAAATTTTGTTAAATTCTTATGAAGTGGGATGTGTGTTATCATTCTGCGCATGAACTATGAAAAAGAATTGATGGTGGCTAAAAGAATAGCCAAAGAGTCGGGTAAGACTATATTGGAGTATTTTGATTTTGGTAATAAGGAGCAGGGAGTGGAGTATAAGGAAGATGCGTCGCCGGTCACTAAGGCCGATGTATTGATCAACGACTTTATTATCGAAGAATTACAAAAAGAATTTCCCGAAGACGGGATCATTGGTGAGGAAAGAAGTACTTCTACCTATGGTATGGGCCGGAAGTGGATCTGCGATCCGATCGATGGCACGGCCGCTTTTACTTGGGGTATGCCGATCGCTATGTTTTCTCTAGCTTTGGTGATAGATGGTCGTCCGGTCTTGGGAGTGGCTTATGATGCTTTTTTAGACAAAATGTACGTGGGAGTGAGGGGTGAGGGGAGTTTTTGTAATGAGGTGAGACTAAAAGTATCTGATGGCGGTCTTGATGGGGGGAAAGTGGCAGTCACTTCAAATCCATACCGAATAAAGAAGCTTGATTATGTTGCAAAATTTGAAGAGACTGGTACACAACTAAGGACCCTAAACGGCGCGGTGTATAAATCATGTCTGGTAGCCAAAGGAAAATTTGAGGGTTATGTGGAGCATATGGTTGGTCCTCATGACTTAGCGGCTATGCAGGTGGTGGTGGAAGAGGCCGGAGGCAAGATGACGGCCATTGACGGCAGTGAGCTCGACTACACAAAACCTTTTAAGGGAGCCATAGCCTCAAACGGAAAAGTGCATGAAGAAATGGTGAAAATGGTGAATGGGTAGGATTTGGTGAAAGTAAGTGGTAAGGGCCCCGAAGCGAAGCTTCGGGGCCCTTACCACTTACTTTCACCTTCCTAACATCCCCGCCCTTAAAAAGCTTGTGTTATAATTTTGTAGACATTTACCCCTATGATCAAGATCAGTTCATTAAAAAAAGTCGATAGTAAAGAGAAAGTTACCAAAGTGACAGCTTCAGATATTGAAAAGCACCTCCGATCCAAAGCTCCTGTTTCCCCAGACAAGAACCCAAAAGGATCAAATCCATTTCCGTTTCGGTTGGTATACATTTTGTCGGCTGTAACGTTACTGGTTGTTATGGTATTTTTTGTGATCAGTGTTTGGTCTCATTTATCTTCGATCGACCATGTTGTTCTCACTCTTGGTGTCGGCCTGCTTTTTGTTGGTATTGGTTCTATATTTCTAAAACAAAAACCAAATGAACGTGTTGATACTGGGACTATTCTACACGCTCTAGGAGGTGTATTGGTGCCACTGGGTATTTTGGTGACCTTGTACGAGCTTGATATAGACCCGTCTTCACACTGGATCAGTGTGATTTCGTTCGGTCTTTTATTTTCACTGTATATTATTCTTGGCTACACTCACAGACGCACGGTTTTGCATTTTTTCACCATAACCAACGGCACCGCTTTTGTTTATCTTCTAACTGAAGCCTTGACTCAGGGTCTGGAGCGGGGAAATTTATACGTCTACATAAACCTGCTGATCAGCGCGGGTTATTTGGCTTTGGCTTTATATAAACGAAAAGATTGGAATGAAAAACTAATCGGAATTTTATATTTATTTGGCAGCCTTGGAATATTTGGCTTTGCGTTACTCCTGGCCTCTTATTCTTTTGTGTGGGAGATTATTTATATTTTTGTGGTCACGGCCGGATATTATCTATCTTATACGATCAAAAGTCTGGTGATGCTGGCGGTATCTACAGTCGCTTTCGTGGCTTATTTGGCGTTATTGGCAAACAATTATCTAGCAGAACAATACGGCTGGCCCGTACTCGTGGTTGGTTTGGGAATAGTGGCATTGGTGCTCGGTGTGGTGGGAGTATTGGTGGGAAAGAGATATCGCCAAGAAAACCGATAAAGTACCAGAAAACGCTTTATTTAAAGGAATAATCGTGCGCTACATTGACAAAATAATATTTATCATGTATTATTTTAAGCAAAATTGATCTTTTAATTTGTTTGAATAGGGGAGGTATTATGCTGAAAGAGATTGATTTTCTTGCTGGTTTGGTGGCGGTGGCTATAGTAGTGACCGTTTATATGCTTGAACTTTCAAAATTCATGTCATCGTATGTATACGGTGACTGTTCTATAGTGATGGTCGTAGGTAAGGATTATCGACTATCTCATTTTAATGGCATCTTTCCTATTTATGAGGATGTCATAATAACAAAAAGAGGTAAGGACGAATGGGTTTACGCTCCTACCTCATATATGGAACAGAATTTTATTCAATCGCTGGATGATGATTTTAGCGGTTGGATAAGAGTTTGTTCCGGACGACTTTATCACCAAGACAGATTTAAGCATTTGTATTAATCTGTGGTGGTATAAAATAACAGCGTGGAGTGTTGAAAACACTTCCATGCTGTTTTATAAATAAAAAAACCGACAGCTTTTTAAGGGCTGTCGGCCAAGACATGATGTCTTGCTAGCAATGTGCTTGATTTATAATTAGCTTCGTCACCGGTCGGTAAACAGAAAGCTTTTGTTTTTGGGTGCCAATGTACACGGCAATTCTTTCATGTTTTCTCAGGGTCTTGTTGTAGACCTTGATTATGTACTCTTTGCCGCCTTGGAAAATGTTCAAAACCTTAATTTTTTCCAAGATTTCAGCTTCCAGCAACCACTCCCTGTTTATCACGCCAGCCTTTTTATTAAAGACTGCTTCAAAACAAATTTTTTCCAAATCTGTTGCTTTTCTGCCCTTTGAAGGCACAAAGGTTTCGGAAGAAGTTGGTAAGTGACCTATTGGCAAAAAATGTACTTTTTGTGACAT
>CAYGKU010000076.1:4871-5116 GCA_964350745.1 uncultured Candidatus Saccharibacteria bacterium
CAATATGTACTGCAAATGAAGCGACTTACATAATAGCATATTATACAAAAAAGTCAAATTTAGCGATCGGTTAGGGTGGGAAAATGTAATTGGTCTGGTGTGTTTAGGGTTGGGTTTTGGCTAAAATCCCGCTTTCTTAACTTTAAAAATAGGGTTATTATATACAAATATGCGAAAAGGGTTTGAACAAAATCTACGTCAGTACTCAAGTGATATTACTGCCAAGGCTAGTCTTGTGCATAAAA
>CAYGKU010000077.1:0-5003 GCA_964350745.1 uncultured Candidatus Saccharibacteria bacterium
AAAACATCTTTATTACCAAATCTTGCGACATATTGGCGTCAATAATAGCAGAAACCACCAAATAGTCAACAAAAATCGGTTTTATTATGTAATCGCATTTTCCACCTGTCCCAAGGTCGGACCTCGGGACATGAACCTTAGAACAAAAAGTTTCCCCGAGGAAGGGTTTCGGGGAAGATAGAGGGAAAGATGGTGTTCATAAAAGAAAAAGGCGAATCCAAGGAAAGGATCCGCCTAAATGTTTATTTTAAGTCACGAAAATTTTATTTAGATTTTCTTATGACTATCCTTTCAACTTTTTTAGAGCTATATCTAAAACTGGCTGTATGTTTTGTTCCCAAAACAGCCAAATCTTAAAAGGGAAAGTTTCCTTGATTTTCTTTAGCTCAGACTCCCTGTCTAGCAACTCGTTCATCGTTTCAGCCAATTTGCGATCAGTTGAGGCTAGTTGATCTTCAAAATGTTTGGCCTTGTCTACAGCTGCCATGAATGGAGTGATGCCAACGTCTTTTATTTCGAGATTGCCTTCCCGAAATGCTGTAACAAGACGATTAAAGGCTTCTACAGTTTCTGCCTCAAACATTAGTTTGATACTGCCACTGTCTCTTTTTGCAACTAAAGTACCATATTTTGATACGTACCGTCCCAAAGTATAATTTTTTAAAAATTCATGTTCGGTTACACTGGTATGAAAACTCACCTTTTCGATTTCACTGATAAGTTCATAAACAGTTAGTTTGGGGCAGTATGTGTTCAGGTCTATACAGAACTCGTACATTATTTCTGTTAAATAGCCGTCTAAGGTATCAATATTAGCATTAAGCAACTGCAGATCTTTTCCAATGTATAAAACTGTACGATTTACATATGGAAAAGTTTCACTTTCACTATTTTTAACAATCGTATTGTTAAGATAAACTCTAACTTTGCTCATCATTATCTCCTTCGCCTTACGGTAACGTCGCCTAGCGGCTGATCGTTCCTCCGGTCAAAAAATTGTTGAAAATTAAAAAGAAACTCTCAAGCTCAAAATGCTTGATTGCGTATATTATAACCATAAAACACCCAGAATGTCAAGAGTTTGTCAAATAGATCCTGCAAACGGCAATTAAGCGGCCTTCTTTTGCATTGCTTTGGCTCTTTCGATTTCTTGGTGGATCTTTTCCAGGTGACTTTTTACTAAAGCGATATCTTTTTTGTCTTCTTCGGTCAGGTCTTCCGGTGGATTCTCTTCTAACATTTTTATCTCATCATTGACCCAAAGATAGGCTATTTTTGGGTCTTTTATTAAACCATTATCGACTTCTTCCATAATTATACTTAAAGCTTTGGGTTTGGAGAAACCGCTTTGGTTGTAGGTTCTTGAGGCTGTTAAAGCTTCTTCAATATCGGATAAGGTTATTAGTTCCGCCAGATCTGAGCTGATGGTCAGGGAGTCGACCGATATTGGATAAGGTGAACCTTGGCCGTGGTAATTGTGGTGAGAACCGGCCAGCTCGCTTTCAATTTTTAGGTCGGCCTGTTCTAAAATATTCTTTGAATATTCCTCATGATGCTTAATTATATCAATAATTGACATATTCAGATCAAAACCACGTTCAACCAACTTAGTTTGTTCGTCGGGTCTTAGAATTTCTTTAGCGGGAACAAAGTGAACTGAGCGTAGATTACTTTTTCTTAAGATCTTAATTAAAGCTTCTTCGTCTTTTAGGTCACTAATATCAGCGCCTGCTATCTGATTGATCTTGTCTATCACGTCCTGATCTTTGTTTTTGAACACTATATTACTTAAAATTACATTCATTTCATCAATGCTGACTTTGTTGTTCAATATAAAACTGGGAATCTCCACCTTACCCACATCATGAAGAAAACAGGCGCGAAGAAACTCAGATCTAGAAACTCCTTCTTGTTTCATTAGATCAGTCAGAACTATTCCATAATCTAATCTTTTGCTGATCTTTTCTTTGGCGATCCGGTAGGTTTCTATGGAGTGATGAGCTAATTCCTTGTCATAAAGTTCGATGACGGTAAAAATCTCCATGTCTTTGTCAGTCAAGAAGTCAATGTCACTTAGGTCTTCTTGGTACTCCGTCCTTACTCTGGCGATCTCTGCTTCAAGTAGATCTTCATCTTTTAATTTTTCTACAATTTCTCGGTAATTACCACCCGAGGCTATTACTCTGGCCCGTTCTTCCAAATCTTCATTTTTATTGGGTGTTTCAAACAATTTGTTAAAATTAAACATAATATATTTTACTTATCTTGCTCTAAGTATAACACTTTGGAATTTAGGTAGGTATGATCTCGTTAATATCAACAGAATTTTTGATGGTTACCAGTCGGTGATAAAACCTCACGTGCTATTATGTGTAATAACTATCTATGTCTTAACTTCAGTTGGTCTGGTAGTTGGTTTATCAAAGCTATGAAAATATTAACTTTTGGCTGGGACTTTCCACCGTCACGCAACGGTGGTCTCGGTGTGGCTTGTTTTGGTTTGACCAGAGAACTGACCAAGGAAGGAGTGGAAGTGATCTTTGTCTTGCCCAAACAGCAAGACACTGCCGGAAATGCCAGATTTGTCTTTGCGGATAAGACTTACAGTGTGAGAGTAAAGGAGGTGGAGTCGTATCTAAGACCATATCATTCAGCTGAGAGCCAGGTTTATTTTATTGAGGGTTATGATAAGGATGGCAAACCGATCATCGGATCCCGTTCTATTATTGAAGAAGCTCATCGTTTTGCGCATCATGCGTCAGTTATTGCCAAGCTGGAAGAGTTTGACCTCATCCACGCGCATGACTGGAGTTCTTTTTTGGCCGGAGTGGCGGCCAAGATCGCCAGTGGCAAGCCTCTTATTCTGCACGTACACGCTACTTCGTTCGATCAGGCGGCGAGCGATAATGTCGATCCTAGTATCTACAAGATCGAAAAAGAAGCTTTTGATATGGCCGATAAGATCATTACGGTCAGTAACTTCACTCGTGATATCATAATAAATAAGCACCACGTTGATCCGAGTAAGGTGGAAGTGGTACATAACGGATGTGATACTTTTTTGCCACCAAAACACCCGTTGGCTTTGGCTGATATGAAAGCAGTTGGCAAGAAGATAGTGTTGTATCATGGGCGTATCACTATTCAAAAAGGAGTGGATTATTTTATCCGTGCCGCCAGACGCATCGTGGATACTGACCCTAATGTAGTGTTTGTGATCTCCGGCTGGGGCGACATGACCAATCAGATCGTCAGGCAAGTGGGGGAGCTCGGTCTATCAAAACACGTTATTTTTGCCGGTTCGCTATGGGAAGAAGATAGGGATCGGATGTATCAGAGTGCCGACCTGGTGGTGATGCCGTCAGTGTCCGAGCCTTTTGGTCTGGTGCCTCTTGAAGCCTTGCAACACGGCACTGCCTCGCTTATCACTCATCAGTCCGGAGTGGGAGAGGTCTTGAGTCATGTGCTCAAAGTGGATTTTTGGGATACGGAGGAAATGGCCAATAAGATCCTGGCAGCCTTGCGTTATCCGGTGATGCGAAAACAGATGGTAAATGAAGGTCGGCAGACTCTGGAAGGAATATCATGGAAGAGAGCAGCGGAAAAGGTCAATCATCTTTACAGAAGTCTGCTACAATATGCTAAATAAATCATGTTAACTGTTTGTCCTTATTTTCACGTCCATCAACCTTACCGCATTAAGCGTTATCGGGTGTTTGATATTGGTAACGACAATGAGTATTTCAATGACGCCAGCGAGACCGATCTCAATAATCGTCGGATCGTAGAAAAAGTGGCCAACAAATCCTATCGTCCGACCAACCGTATTCTGCAGGAACTTCTGGATACTCATCCTGATTTTCGGTTTGCGCTGTCTTTCTCCGGTACGGTCTTGGATCAGTTTGAAGATTACGCGCCTGATGTGCTGGAATCTTTTCAAAAGTTGGTGGCCAGCGGTCGAGTGGAGATCTTGGCGGATACTTATCACCACTCATTGGCTTTCTTCTATTCCGTGCCGGAATTTGAAAGACAAGTGAAGCAACATCGTGAAAGAATAGAAGATCTTTTTGGAGTGACTCCGAGAGTTTTTCGTAATACCGAGCTGTCTTACCGCAATGACTTGGCTAAGTGGTGTGAGGATAATGGCTATCTTGGGATCATGGCGGAAGGTTGGGATAAGTATCTCGGGTGGCGTAGCCCCAACTTCCTCTACCAGCCTCCCGGTTGCCGGAAGATCAAGGTTCTTCTTAAGAACTACAAATTGTCCGATGATGTGGCTTTTCGATTTGGAAACCGTGAGTGGTCCAGTTGGCCACTGTCCGCGGAGACTTACGCCGATTGGATACATTCTCACCATGGGGACGGGCAGACTATCAATCTTTTCATGGATTACGAGACCTTCGGTGAACACCAGTGGGAGGATACCGGTATCTTTGAATTTCTAAGAGTTTTACCTCATATTCTTACCAGACATCCTGACACCAGCTTTAAGACTCCGAGCGAGACCGTGGAAGCTTACGACACGGTTGGTGAGCTGGATGTACCTGATATCCTGACTTGGGCGGATACTGACCGTGATCTGACCGCTTGGACCGGTAACGATATCCAACGTGATGCCATTGGTATCATATACGGTATGGAAGATGATGTGTTGCGCACGGAGAACGAAAACATTATCGAAACTTGGCGTAAACTCCAAACTTCGGATCATTTTTATTACATGTGTACCAAGTGGTCCAACGATGGTGATGTACATGCTTATTTCAGTCCTTATCAATCCCCATATGACGCATATATCGCTTTCATGAACGCGATAAGTGATTTACAATTAAGGGTAAGTCACGAGTTGTCTCTACTTAAAGAAAAGGAGGCGGAACGTGAAGGGATAATAAATGAACAGACCAAAGAAGAAGATGAGGAGGTAATGTTTGATAAAGGAAAAGAAAAGGACGTGGAGGTCACTTTGCCTGAATCTTTATCACAGCCACTGCCGTGGTGGAAAA
>CAYGKU010000078.1:0-4569 GCA_964350745.1 uncultured Candidatus Saccharibacteria bacterium
GATTGTTCTGTGCTTTCGGTTAAGTTTTTAAGAGTAAAAGTACCATTCTGCAGTTCATCGGTCCCGAATACTAGGGTATAGGTTATTCCTCGCAGGGCAGCATCGGAGATTTTCTTACCTATTTTCTTGGTGCCAATGTCGGTGATTGTTTTTATGTTGTTTTTGCGAAAAGTTTGAGCGATTTTTTGGGCTTCAAGATTTTGTTCTGTTTCGGTGGGAATAATTACCAAATCAGGTGCAGTTGTTTTTGCTAAATCAGGTAGTAAGTTGTGGGTTTCTAGAAAATCACGCATGGTAACGTCACCCATGCCAAAACCAATGCCAGATATAAGGTCGCCTCCAAACATGCTTGTAAGGTTGTCGTAGCGACCCCCGCCAAGTAGTGCACGGTTATTGTCATCTGATTTATCAAAGATTTCAAATACTGTGCCAGTATAATAGTCGAAACCTCTTGAAATAGTAGAGTCTTTTATTGTGTTAACTATACCAAGTTCTTCAAGACTACAACCAATTTTGTCTAAATCATCCATTCCTTCAGAATTAAAGTTTATACTATTGTCGCGCAAGTGAAGTTCTTCGGCGAAAACTGGATAAGCGTCTTTGCCAATAATATCTTCCAGTTTTTTAAGATAGTCTACTTCAAGCATTTTACTTTTACGGTCTCGTAGTCTGAGAATAGATAAGCATTGTTCGTCTGATAATTTTAACCCAACTTTTCTACCAATCATTTGAAGAAATTCTATAAATACTGTCCGGCTATTTATTCTTATCTCAAACATTTCTGGAGTGGCCCCAAAATTGATAAAGGTCTGATAAGCCAGAGCAATGATCTCGATATCCGCAAAGTGGTCGGTGGTACCGAAAATGTCACAGTTGAATTGCCAGTGTTCTCGCAGGCGACCGCGTTGCGGGCGTTCGTAGCGAAAGAGATTGGGAATGGAGTACCAGCGAGCCGGAAAGGACATTTCACGGTGTTTGCCGGCGATCATGCGGGCAATGGTCGGGGTCATCTCCGGACGCAAAATAACCTCACGCTCTCCGCGGTCGGTGAAAGTGTATGACTGTTCGTTGATGATCTCTTCATTCTCCGCACCCTTGCTCTTGTACAGGTCGGCTGGTTCTAGGATAGAAGCGTCATAGCGCTCAAAACCAAAGGATTCAGCGGTCTTGCGCCAAGTATCAAAGATATAGCTTTGAATAGCCATATCCTTCGGGTAGAAATCGCGCACGCCTTTATATGGGTCGGTGGAAAGTTTTTTGTCTGTCATGATCCTTAGATTGTATGGGAGTAGGTGAAATGATGCAAGTCTAGATTGGTGCTAGTTCAAGTGGTCCGGATGGCGTCCGTATAGTTTTTGTAGGCGTCTGTCCATGGCTTTTTGGATGGTGGATTGCAGGGTTCTGGGGTCCGGCAGTCCGTTGGTGCGGAAACTATTTTCAATAGCACTGGCAGTCTGGACGCGGATAGTGCCAAAATTTAAGAAAGTGGCGATCAGGCCGTTGATGGAGAACTTGATATCCTGTAGTCGCTCCAAGCGGAAACTGCTGACTTTGCGGTTGAAGAAATGCACTTGGTCGATGACAATAATGCGCCGGTCGGTAATGATCCAGAGGTCAAGGTAGTAGTGGGTCCAGATCATAAAACCGCTCATAATAGCAAAGAGGAGCCAGACGATTATCCCGTAGGCTATCAAAGGAATATGATCTTCCGGATGAAGTGTGATGGGAAAGGTGTCTGTCGGGACGGCCAAATAAAAAAGGAAGATGATAAATGGAGCTAAGAGCATCAAGAAAGTGCCAAATAATTCCGCTACGATAATAAACCAATGTTTGCGTACCACATCCAAGACTTCTTCATCGTCTTCCAGTTGTATCTTTTCAAATAGCATAATTTAGATAATTAACGATACTATACCCCCAATGAGTAATAGGGGAACTGTGGTGCTGTAGTACAGGGTTAGGGTGGTGCGGGTAACGGTCTCTTCGGTGGCGTATTCTTTCCAGTGGTAATGGAAGATGGCGCTGAAGATGATATAGAACAGCAACATCAAATAAAATCCAAGACTGGTAACGAGATCAAGTGGAGTGCTAATATCGGTCACGAATGGATCCATATCTGGTTATTGTAGCATTATTAGTTGGGTGAAGCGGGTAGTGTTGTATTGGTCATTGTGGGTATGGACCTTAAAGTTGGTTTTGGCCAATTTTGTGATGTTTTCGGCTTGTTCCGGTTCATGTTCCAGCCAGAGCTGTCCGCGTGGTCTGAGGAATTGTGGCGCGGTTTCGATGATTTTCGTCAAGAGTTCCATACCCTTGTCTCCGCCATAAAGCGCGAGGTGGGGTTCGTGATCCTTGACCGACTTCTCAGCTCGGTCTACTTTAGGGTCGATATACGGTGGGTTAGTGAGGATGAAGTCGTAGGTTTCAGTGGTAAGAGGAGAGAACAGATTGCCGGAGAGGATCCTGAAATTTTCTTTACGCAAGCCGTTCTCAAGGCAGTTTTTCAAAATGGTAGGAAGGTGAGACTCTTCCAGTTCTATAAAGTCCACTTGTGCTTGAGTTACGGCTTTGGCGACCGCTACTCCCACACAACCACTGCCGGCGCAAAGGTCCAATATCCGCAAGATGGTCTCGGTTCCGGATCGTTGACGTTGTTCGATCTCAGCAATGGCTTTTTCGGTCCAAAACTCAGTTTCGGGGCGGGGGATGAGGGGTTTTGAGTCTAGGTATATCCGACAGTTTAGAAATGGCACGTGGCCGATCAGATAGGCGAGTGGGGTGCCGGCCTTGAGTTCTGCGGAGGCGGCGAAAAAAGCTGCGCTTTTTTCGCCGCCAAACCCCTCCTCCAACAACCATTGTTCTTCTTGACTAAGCATAATTTAGTAGTACTATGCATGGTTGGTGGTATTTCGTCAACTTAAATCGAAAATGGGGTGAAAAAATGGCGAGTAAAGGTCATGAAGATAAAATTCCAGAGCAATTTCTAACTCAATCGTACGCTGTGTTAAGACTTGAATATGGGTACATCAAAAAAAAGAGACAGTTGTTGATTAATTTAAGAAGAGGTTTAAAGAATATCGATTTACGTGAGGTTATAGAAGTAATACAGTTTATCGGTGGTAAGCCCCTAAAGTCTCTCGGTGTTGTCTTGGGGTGTCGGGCAGATGATATATTGAAAACGATAAAAACCAAAGATAAAGAAACTCTTAAAGAAGTACTGGGTTTGATTATTGGTAAATGCATTAAGTCATATACTTCTCAAATGAAATATATCAGATCTCAAATCCCAAATCATCTGGATGAAGATTTGGAAGATGGAAAAACAATTTCGCAATGATCTTTTTCTTTTAACTTTCTTCACAGCTCACCCACGCGTGAGCTGTTTTATTTTGTTACACTAATAACAGTATGAAAAAGAACACCAAGTTATATGAGACAGTAGCCGCCATGATGGCGCCTGGTAAGGGGATCTTAGCGGCCGATGAGAGTGATCCGACCGCTGGCAAAAGACTGGCGATGGTCAATCTACCCAATGAGTCGGAAAACCGTCAGGATTTTCGAGAATTACTTTTTACCGCTCCCAAAGTCGAAGAGTATCTCTCGGGAGTTATCATGTATGATTCCACGATCAGAAACTCTGCTGATAATGGAATGTCGTTTGCCGACGTTCTACTCTCCAAAGGTATGGTTCCTGGTATAAAGGTCGATCTGGGAGTGAAAGAACTAAATGGCTTTAAGGGTGAGGTGGTAACCCAGGGCCTGGATGATCTTGGCGAACGTCTTAGTGAATACTATGACATGGGCGCGCGTTTTGCCAAATGGCGAGCGGTGATCAATATCGACGATGATATTCCAACCGACGCTTCCATTACCATGAACGCTGTGTTTTTGGCCAGGTACGCACAGTTGGCGCAAGCGGCCGGTATTGTCCCGATGGTGGAGCCTGAAGTGATATATAGCGGTAATCATTCTCTGGCACGAGCGGAAGCGGTGACTACTAGAACCCTGCAGATACTTTTCCAGACCCTGCAGACCTATCGGGTCGACCTTAAAGGGGTGATCCTCAAATCGTCGATGGTGTTGGCAGGAGATATGAATACCGATCAGACTGGTCCCGAAGAAGTTGCTAATGCCACCTTACGTACTTTTCATATGTCAGTACCGCATGAGGTTGGTGGAATCGTCTTTCTTTCCGGCGGACAAACCCCAAAACGAGCGACTGAAAATCTTAATGCTATTGGAAAAATGGGTGAACAACCGTGGCCGATCACTTTTTCATTCTCGAGAGCGATCGAAGAGCCGGTCTTGATGGCGTGGCAAGGAAAACCGGAGAATATACCGGATGCACAGAAAATGCTTCTACATGTCTCCAAGATGAATAGTTTGGCCAGTCAGGGTAAGTATGACCCGAAGAAAGACTCGAAGTTAAAATAAAAAAATACACAAAAAACGAAGGGTACCCTTCGTTTTTTTTGTGCCACTTTGTTTGCGATAGAGAAGAGTGGTGGCGGTCACAGCCCGCAAAGTAAAGGTCGCTCCCCATGGGAGCGACCTTTACTTTGCGGGCTG
>CAYGKU010000079.1:0-4440 GCA_964350745.1 uncultured Candidatus Saccharibacteria bacterium
GGCTATTTTTCACTTGGTGGTTGTTATTTTGGTGGTGGCTTTTATCAAAGATCATGCCGCTTTGTGGACGTCGGCTATCACGCCGGCTTTTGAGAGTCTGTCATTGGATGTGGCCAAGCCGACTTGGTCGGTTTTGGAAGTCTTGTTCGTTACCATTGGTTTGCCGTTTGCGCTTTTATCGTCGACCAGTTCGCTTTTGCAACTGTGGTACGGAAAAATTTCCGGACAAGAACCATTTTCTTTGTATGGTATTTCCAATATCGGATCTCTGCTTGGACTTCTAAGTTACCCACTATTCTTTGAAAGATTTTATTCTACCTATGAGCAGGGAGAGTGGTGGACCTACGGCTTTTTGCTGTACGTAGCTCTACTTTTGTTCGTTTTGTATACTTTGCTTTTGTTTCATAAACACTCTACAAAAGTGGCGGTAAGATCGAAAAAAGAAGTTCCGCCAAGCAAAAAAGATTATTTGGTTTGGGCGGGAATCACCGCGGTGCCGGTGGCGGTGATGCTATCGGGAACTGTCTTTATGACCACTATCATTGCGCCGGTGCCATTTTTGTGGGCCGGACCTCTGGCCTTATACCTACTTAGTTTTGCTATAAGTTTTAGAGAAGGAGTGCGATTACCAAAATGGACCAACGAACTTTTGGTGGTGATGTTGTCGCTGTTTGCTTTGTATGTAGCTGTTGCTGTAGGGAAGGTCATAATTTTGTCGGTATTGGTAATGCATCTGGCCTTGTTTGCGGTCTATCACTGGTGTCACGAAGAGCTTTATTCTAGAAGACCGAGCGCGGTTTACCTGACCGAATACTATGTAGCTTTGGCTTTTGGAGGGATCTTAGGATCACTTGTGATCGAACTGTCCAGCAACTATTTGCTGTCGATACCGATAGAATTATTGCTGATACTTTGCGGTAGTTTGTTCTTTATTTCTTACAAATGGTGGCGACAAAAAGATCTTTATCTGCCAATAGCAAACCGTTTTCAGTTGCGTTTGCTTTCCGGTATCGCTTTTGGTGGTATGGTGTTGGTTTTGATCGTTACCGTATATGATTTTCAAAAAAGCACTTTAACGCAAGAAAGGAATTTTTTTGGCTACAAAGCGATCGTTGAACATAACATCAGTGACACCAAAAAGACTATTATTTTACAGCACGGCAAGACCAACCATGGTTTTCAGGTCTTCATAAATGATGAGCCTATTGCCATTCCAACTTCATACTACGGCACCTCCTCCGGTATAGGTAGGGTCTTTACCGCTAAGAGAAACGATAAGAATTCCGAGGATGGTAAAGGTCTAAAGGTGGCGGTTGCGGGACTGGGAAGCGGGAGTATTTTAGCTTATTGTGAACCTGATGATGAAATTACCGTCTTTGAAATAGATCCTGAGGTGATCAAGATGGCTGAAGATAACTTCACTTTTCTGGAGCAGTGCCCTAATGCAGTTGTAAAATTAACGGATGCTAGACTAGGCCTAAGAGAGATAGAAAAAGAGGCGGGAGAACAACAGTATGACATGATCATTGTTGACGCTTACGCCGATGATGTGGTCCCGATGCACTTGATGACGGTCGAGGCGGTAGCCTTGTATAAAAGCCTGCTAAAGGATGATGGAGTGCTGTCCATTCATGTGTCCAGTCGCTATTTGGATCTTTTGCCGGTCGTTAGAGGGGTGGGTAGGGAGAATGATATGGTGACTAGGTACTATAATGATAGTGAGCCACAAAACGAGGATAGCACTGCTTCCATCTGGACTATTTTGGCCAAGGACGCCTCGGTCTTGGCAGATGAGAATCTCAGGAATGTAAGTGATTTCTCTGACGTGGAAAAAGAGATTCTGTGGACCGATACTTTTAGCGCGTTGTGGCCGGTCATTCGGTGGTAGTCATGGGGGGATCATAAGGTGATTCATTCACTTCAAATCTGTCGATAAATATGGTAGTCTAGTGACGCGTGGCCCAAGGCCACGCGTCTATGTAAAGCGAGTATGGTCTAAATATTTAAACCGTATGACAAAGAATACTTGCCGGATCGTCTAATGGTAGGACACATGGTTTTGGTCCATGGTATCTAGGTTCGAGTCCTAGTCCGGCAGCATGTCCGTGCCAGCACGAAAAGTATATTTTCTTTACAAACCCAACAATAAGCATATAATTCGATTATGGCAAAAAAAGAATCTGAGACAGAGCAAGAAAATAGCACAGGCCTTCCGTTTCTTAACGCTTACGGAAATATCACCAAAGCACTTGAAAAAATTATTACTGCTCAAACTCCACCGAGATTCACTCACGATTTTCTTCAGACAAAACTCAATCTGACGGGTGGTTCAGCAAGACCGATTATCCCTTTTTTGAAAAGAACAGGCTTTATACGTAGCGATGGGACACCAACAGAGCTATACAATAAATTCCGTAACAAAACATCAAGAGGAGAAGCTGCTGCAAATGCAGTAAGGAAAGGATACGCATCACTTTATGAAGTTAATGAGTATGTTCATGATGCTAAAGATTCTGATCTTAAGGGGTTGATTGTTCAAGTTACTGGACTTAGTTCAGATTCTTCTGCAGTTAAAGGAATTTTAGGTTCATTTAAAGCACTGAAATCATTTGCAAAATTTGACGGTAATGGAGTGGATGATGTCCAAACTGAAGACGAAGTACCGGAAGAGAGTGGCGCTAAAAATGACTCTAGTGGCAAAAAACTAAAATCTGTCGATTTGAAACTTGGATATACAATCAATCTAAACTTACCAGCGACTTCTGATATTGCTGTTTTTGATGCAATATTCAAAAGCTTACGTAACAACTTGCTTGATGAGTAAAAAAGCTATTAGTTCATTAAAACACTTTGGCATGACCAGTCAGCTTATTGAGCATGAGCTCGATGCGGTGGAAGATAAATATTCCATTGACCTCAAGCGTGGTCATAAGAAGACTCTGGAAATCGATGAGTCCTACTATCCTCAAATTGAGATTAGCATTAGGAGTGAGGCTGCGAAAATGGCACCACATTATGAGATGTTCTATTCGCTTGAAAAAAGTGTTAAAAGTTTAATCGATGACATTTTGACAACGGCTGAACCAGCAGGGTGGTGGGTCAGCACTAGGGTTCCGCCAGATATCAAGCAGAAAGCGGAAGATAGACAACAAAAAGAAATTGATTCGGCTGTCACACCACGGTCTGGTGAGCCGATCGATTTTTGTACTTTCGGTGAGTTGGGACAAATTATTAAAAGCAACTGGGATATTTTCCGGCCAGTATTTTCAAGCTCGAGTCCTAAGGCAGTGGAAAAAGTTATGGCTAGTCTGAACACCTTACGTGGTCCGATTGCTCACTGTAGTTTGCTTGCAGAAGATGAAATCCTAAGATTGCAACTCACAGTACGAGACTGGTTTCGATTAATGGAATAGAGTCAGCACAAGACGCGTCACAAGTAAATGAAATAGCTAGGTTAAAGTCCATGTAGGCCTGAACGACCATGGTTCTGTCTCTAAGTGGCAAGCAATGATCATCTAAAGGTGTTCGGAGAATGTTGCAATTCAAGTTAGAATTTAAGTATCTGTGTTTACTATGGGATGTGGTAGTACTTCACTAGCGTTACTACACGAGCAATATATGAAAAATTCAGAAATCAATCGAAAAATCATAGCTTTGTGGGACAAGTATTTTGCAGATAACACCGAAGTGTACGCCCCACTTTTTTATGATGATCTACGGAAAGATCAGCTTTTGTTCGTTGGAATGAATCCTTCGTTTAGCGCACGTGGCTTTAGGACTATCCTAAAAAATACGGAATACGCAGATATCGACCCGGTCTCATTTTTTAAATGGAGCAATATCTCATCTAATCCTGATCTGATTGATGATTGTATTAAGGTTGAAAACTACGCGTACCAAAATTATTCACAGTATTTTGGAAGACCAATAGAGATTGCAAATAAGGTTGGGCTACCGTGGCAACATATCGATCTCTTTTTGTACAAGGAAACTTCACAGACTAGTTTCTTGAATAGAATTCGTAGCAAAGGGGTGCTCAACGAGTTTGGAGTGGATCAAATCAAACTCTTTGAAGAGATATTAGTGAAGATTGAACCAAGATGCGTCGTGATTACGAATGCTACTGGTTCTGAGATTCTTCGGGAATATATCAAGGATGACCTGTTGTGGGATGAGGATCGTGGTTTTCATTGGTTTACTAGGGGAGGTAAGAGAATCCCAATATTCTTCACTTCAATGCTCAGTGGACAAAGGGCATTAGATCGCTGGTCATATGAAAGGCTTGTTTGGCATATTGGTCAGGCTGTGAAATAGAAAAGCATGGAAGAGAAGAACAATACAATTGAAATAAAATTACTTGATCCAACGTGGACAAAGAGAACACATCCACTATTAAGGATTTTTAAGGGCGGTCACAGAGCTAAAGCTGGTGAGTGGTTT
>CAYGKU010000080.1:0-1540 GCA_964350745.1 uncultured Candidatus Saccharibacteria bacterium
TCACCCGTTGTAGCTTGTGTTGATTGTTCATATATTTTTCGTTGCCCTGACTCCAATACCCCCTACTCGCTCCTGAGAACCTTTGCTCCCGATGGTGAAGAGAGACGCTGGTTTGTTTCCGGCACCTCAGGAAAAAGAGTGCGGGCGGCTGATGTTTGCGTGGTTTGTGGTTCATGGAGACTTAAGGAACGCGGTATTGGTATACAACAGGTCTATGATGAATGTGTGGAAAGCTTTCCTGATCGGCCGGTTCTTTTATTTGACCATCTGACCGCCTCAACCCGAAACCGAGCCAAAAAAATAATGTCTGATTTTTATGACCAAAAAAGCGCCATTCTGGTCGGAACCCAGATGGCATTGCCGTATTTGTATTTAAAAGGTGTGGATCTGAGCGTCATAACCTCACTTGATGCCACCCGATCAAATCCCACTTGGCGATCAGACGAAAATACTTTTAGATTACTTTTAGAACTGAGGGAGATATCAAACAAAGAAGTTTTGTTGCAGACCAGATCCGAACCGGATGAGTTATTGAAACTGGCTACTTTGGGACGCTTAGAAAGTTTTTATGATGAAGAGATCACACTTCGCGAAGCTTTGAACTATCCGCCTTTTTCAACTTTCATTCTTTTGAGTTGGACCGGAGAAAAAACGGCTGTCCTTAGAGTGGAAGAACTGATAAAGACAGTCACACATAAATACCCAGGTGACTACTACAATAACCCAACCTCCACTGAAAAAAAGGTTTTGCGTCACGCCCTGTTTAGACTACCACCAAACTTCAAGGATAATATTGAGTTCATTGGTATTTTGCGCGCTTTACCCCCATATGTACGGATAGAGATCGACCCAAACAGGATTGTCTAATTAGAGAGGCTGTGGTATTTTGCTATAATTATTATTTATAGTATATGGCTAAGTTAGTACCAGAAAAACATCCGGCTCTTCATGCGATAGCAGAGGAAATAACAGAAGAAGAGTTCGATAACGGCACCGTCAAAAAGATCCTGAAGGACTTACGGTCCGCTATTAAGACCTACGATGTAGACGGTTTTACGGCGGTCGCTATCGCCGCCCCTCAAATTGGCGTAGCCAAGCGTATGTTTCTGATCGAAGACCAGAGCAAGAACGCCAAAGAAGACGACTACCTACCTACGATCGTCGCCATTAATCCTCGTATCATCAAAGCTTCCAAAAAGACCCACGTAGTCAGCGAAGGTTGCTTATCGGTAAAAAATCGCTATGGAGTGGTAAAGCGAGCAACTAACGTAACCTTCGAGGCTACCGATGAAAATGGTGAACGCTACACCCGTGGCGCGGGCGGACTCTTGGCGCAGATAATTCAACACGAGAATGATCATCTGGACGGAATTCTTTTCGTGGATAAAGCAGAAGAGGTCTGGAAGAAAAAAGACGTTAAGAGTAAAGATAAAGACGCGGACGAAAAATAGTTTTGTTATGAAAATAGCTTTTTTTGGTGGTGAGCCACTTTCGGTACCGGTACTTGAAGAATTAAAAGTAGCGGGAATTACACCCGACC
>CAYGKU010000080.1:1550-4408 GCA_964350745.1 uncultured Candidatus Saccharibacteria bacterium
GAAAAATGCTTCTTACCCCTCCACCCACCAAGATCTGGGGAGAAGAGAATAGCATTGAAGTATTTCAACCGGAACATTACAAAGACGAAACTTCTTTAGATAAGCTAAGATCAGGTGATTTTGACTTATTTATTGTGGTGGCTTACGGCAAGATCCTACCTAAGAGTGTCATCGATATTCCTAAATACAGCACTTTAAATATTCATCCTTCCCTACTTCCCAGATTGCGAGGACCCAGCCCGATCCGTAGCGCGATCCTAAACGACGAGCGCGAGACTGGCGTGACCATAATTCAGATGGACGAGAAAATGGACCACGGACCGATCCTAGCGCAGATGAAAATGGAGATCGCGCCTGAAAACTGGCCAGTTGACGGCAATGAACTTGACCTTGCCATGGCAAGAACGGGCGGCGCCTTGCTGGCCAGCATAATTCCTGATTGGATAGATGGCAAGATCACACCGACACCCCAAGATCATGACAAAGCCACCTTTTGTCACAAGATCACCAAGGACATGTCCGAACTAAAACTTGATCCGTACAACCTACCAAGTGGTGAAGAGGCTTATCAAAATCTGCTTAAGATCAAAGCTTTTGCCGGCTGGCCGGAGACTTTTTTTATCCATCAAGGCAAAAGATACAAGATCAAATCGGCCGAACTTGACGAGGGTGGTCAGTTGAAGATACTACGCATCGTACTGGAAGGCAAAAGCGAGACTGATTTTGAGGCGTGTTTTAAAGATGTTTAATTCTTAAAACTGTCTGAAGTTTCATAGCCATATTTTTAGTACGAAGACCCGAAACAAAAAAGATTATTCTTGTGGTGTGATTTCAGACAGTTTCTTAGAGGAGCCGTCAAATTAAAAAGCCCCGAAAACGAAGTTTTCGGGGCTTTTTAATTTGACGGCTCCTACTCCTCTCCAAACCGCATAGCGTCCTTGATCTCTCTACCGCCCTTTCGTATCAAAGTTTGGTGTTTTTCATTGTCTTTATTTAACTCACGATCCAACTCATCTTTAACCTCATCGATCGCGGTTTCAAAGCTGTCTTTAGTAGCTTCAGCGCGATGCATTTTACCGGCCAACCAAAAATTAACTTCAACTCGATAAATTTCACCCGAATTGTGTGAAGGAATTTTTTCAAACTCCACTTCACAATTCGTATCTGTTTCATCACCAATGTATCTCTCCAGTATGATCAACTTTTGCTCCACCAGATCTCTGATGGCATTATCGGTTGTAACGTTGGTATTTTTGAAAGTAATATTTGGAAATGACATAATTCATTTTACTTAAAACCTTTTGTTAATCCACTTGATCAGGTATCTCTACCTCAAATATCTTACTGCCTGAGTGATGTCCGGTAACCAATCTGACCCGTCGCAATTCCAACCCAAACTCCCTAGCCAACAGCTCCCTTACGCGTCCGTTGGCCAAATTTCTCTCCGCCGGCTCTTTAACAGTTATTTCAAAATTCAATTCACTCATCCTTTGTACCGTCTCCTTTTTAGCTTTGGGTACCACCTTGACTTTCACGTACATGACTACCCTTCACAAGAGACGCAAGTGCTGTCGCCGACGTGTATTCTGGGTTTGGTAGCAGTGGTGTTATTTTTACCATAATTATCTTGCAAATGTTTTACGATATCATCAGATTCATACATGGCGACAGACCTTTCACTATCCACCAAGTATGGAACTTGTTTTTTACCCCCTTTTTCAACCAATTCATTTTCGATCTCGGTAGACGAGCTAATGTCCTTCATCTCAACCTCAATTTCCAAACGGTCGATCACTGCCATTACTCGCCTACAAAATGGACAGGTGGGTTTATAGTAAAGTGTAAGCATAGGAACAAATTTTTATTTTCTAATGACCTCATTATACTACTTTTTGCCAAACAAAGACACCCACCAAAACAAGCCCTCAGCCATGGGTTGAATATTCGTTATTTTTCTGTACAATACAGTCACTTGGATTCAGATCTGCTAAGATTTGCCCCAAGCTACAATCAAATATTCCGCCGTAGCTCAGCGGTAGAGCAGTTGACTGTTAATCAATTGGTCGTAGGTTCGAATCCTACCGGCGGAGCACATAAAATCTTAAGTCACGCGTTAGCGTGGCTTTTGATTTTAGTGCTCCGCCGGAGAAAGTGCCCTGCGGCACTTTCGTTAGGATTCGAACGTCGGAACGATGTATTTTGCTCCTTCCTAGAGCAAAATACGAGTGAGACGTGTCCCGCGGTCGTTATGAACGAAGTGAATTACGAACCGTCAGGACGAATCCTACCGGCGGAGCTGACAACAATACCCGTACCTATCATGGGTATTTTTTGTTTTGGTTTGATACCTCAATGAAAAAATTTGAACCCGTGGTAATATTTTCATATGTCTTTAATATACGAAACTAAAAACTTTGTTGTAGAATCGGTAGACAGGCCACACGTTGACCGAGATGATGGCGGTCATATTAAAATTGATCCAAAAGAAAAATTGGTTAATATTCAACAATTAACTCCGAAACAAGCTATTGAGCTCTCTAGACTAACAATTATTGTTGGTGATGCAATGAGTACTGTCATGAATAAACGCGGTATAGATATCGGAAGGATTAATTATCAAGACAATGGTAATTGGAGCGTCTTTAAAAAAGAGGGTCCATATTTACACATACATCTATATGGCAGAGCGAAAAGTGCAAAGGTCCATAAATATGGACAAGCCTGCTTTTTTCCCCACATAGCTGAAAATCCTGAATATTATAGTGACTTTAAACCGCTAACTGAAGAGGATGTGTCTAGTATAAAAACAGAGATTGAGCGACTGTTTGAAACGTCCAAATTTGCTGACTCAGAGTGGA
>CAYGKU010000081.1:0-4282 GCA_964350745.1 uncultured Candidatus Saccharibacteria bacterium
GTTTGGTTTGCCTGTATGTTGAATTAACGGCAGAGGAGCAATAAAGAAAATAACCGAGGGCAGCCCAGCCCTCGCACGCGAGGGCTGGGCTGTCCTCGGTTATTTTATTTGTGTCACCCTGCCCAAAAATGGTATTATTTACCATATGAAGAGAGAACTGCAGACTGTCACCAAAATAGTGTTAAAAACCTTTGCTGATTTTGATATCAAGATGAAGGAGTTGGAGTCATTTGAAGGTTTCAATCACTATCACATCCACCTGCTACCCCAAAAACCGGTACGCATGCGCGAGGTGCGGAGCTTTGCTGATGATCTTTCGTTTGCTCTTGGTTGCCAAGGGGTGAGAGTGGAAGCGCCGGTAAAAGGGAAGAGGGAAATTGCGGTCAGGGTGGCCAAGGACAGAGACAGGAAGCGCGAAGTGGTGAGCTGGAGCGATCTCAATGACAGTCTCAGTGACAACCTAAGCCTAAGAGAAGACACTACCTCCACACCGCTTATTGTGCCGTTTGGCATCACTGAGGAAAATGAAAGTAAGTTTGTCGATATTGCCGAGTTACCTCATTTGCTTATCACCGGACAAACCGCTACCGGCAAGTCAAACTTTCTCCACGGAATGCTCACTTCACTTATTCTTCGACATGGTCCCGACCGCTTGCGCTTGATCATGGCGGACCCCAAAAATGAGGACCTGAGTTTATACCAAGGTCTGCCACACCTGATAACCGAGCCGCTTGTTGGTCCGGAAAGGACACTTTCTGCCATTAAGTGGGCTTGTCGGGAAGTGGAGCGAAGACATAGTCTGTTGCAGGCGGTCGGAGCCGATAGTGTGGCTGACTACCATCGTATGATCGACGAGCCGGAGCGCCGGATCGAACCGATGCCATACATTTTGCTCGCGATCGATGAGTTCACCGATGTGGTGTTTGATTATGACGTCGAGGCGGAAAAACTGCTTTACCGGCTCGCTATGCTGTCTCGCACCGTGGGGATCCACTTGCTTTTATCTACCAATGATCCCGATCCCGATATTCTCACCCACAGACTAAAGACCGCCCTTGGCAGTGCGCTGTATTTTGGCGGTGATCATCAAAACGACTCCGAAATGTCTCCAAATGAAGCAGGAGAAAATGAGCCGACCTGGCCCGGAGTGGCGGTATTTTATTCTTCCGGTAGAGACAAAGTGACAGAAGTGCAGACCGGATATATCAGTCGCGAGGAGGTGAAAGAGAATGTCTTGCGGGTGAAGCGTAGCTATGGCGCGGTCGATGAGAACAATGTCGACCTTATAACCCTGACCGACCACCGTCTGACCCTCTTTGCCTTTAGTGACCCGGAGGATGACTTGTATGAAGAAGCTAGAAAAGTGGTGATAGAAGCCGGAAAAGCCTCAACCTCCTACCTGCAACGCAAACTCCGCATCGGCTACTCCCGCGCCGCCAGACTGATGGATCTTTTGGAGGAGCGAGGTGTGATCGGCCCATCAGATGGTACGTCCTCAAGGGATGTGCTGGAGTAGGGGATCGCCAAAAATTATATAAATACATGAAAATTAAAATTTGGGAAACTGACGAGGGTGAAGGAGGCTACATGTTTGATATTTGGCTTAATGAAAACGCAACGGAAGACGAAGGTAGTGATGACGGAGGTCTGTGTACCGGAAGCTACGAAGAGGCGATTGTGATGGCTTGCGAACAAGCAAAGGATCTATTAAAGATTCGACAGTCTTAATAACCGTGAAAAATGACATTTTTTCACCACTTTTCACGATTATAGTGGCAATAATCGTGAAAAATATTGAAAATACTGGGTCATATTACTGTAAAGTCTTGTTAGTGGGTGATGTTGTTCTTGAAAAAGAGTGACAATTATCTTTACATTTAACTTGAGATATGTTAAGTTAAATTTAAGTTAATTTTTTTAACTTAACTAAAAACAAGTTAAATCATATGAACCTATATATTTCAGGAGAAAAAGTACCGGCAATCTCTCTGCAGGGAGAGCGTTATTCGGCGTTCCTTCCATCACAAATGCGGACGGATATCTCATGGCAAGATCCTCAAATCTATACTTTACTAGAAGAAGCAGGACGCTATCTAGGGGAGCTCAATGCCTACTCCAAACTTGTCCCTGAAATTGATTATTTTATCGAATCATACGTAGCCAAGGAAGCTGAAGAATCCAGTCGTATTGAGGGCACTCAAACTACCTTAGAAGAGGTGTATTTGGATGCAGAGGATCTGGAAGAGGAAGAAAAAATCAACGACCAGAAAGAGGTTCTCAACTACATTCACGCGATGAACAAGTCGATCGAAAAGATGTTGACACCTAACCAACCCCCGCTATCAGTCAGACTCATATGTGAAGCTCACAAAGCGCTTTTAGCCGGTGTGCGCGGTCATAACAAGAATCCGGGCAAGATCCGCACGACTCAAAATAAAATTGGTGGTAGTAAAACTCAGACGCTAGCAGACGCGACATTTATTCCACCGCGACCCGAGGATGTAGAACCGGCTCTCGCAGATCTGGAGCGTTTTTGGCATAACAAAGATACACAAATGCCAAACCTGATTAAAGTAGCGTACGCTCACTACCAGTTTGAAACCATCCACCCGTTCGATGACGGTAACGGTCGTATTGGGCGTTTGATTATCGTACTCCAACTCATGTCGTACGGAATGTTAGAACGACCAGTACTGTATCTCTCAGATTATCTAGAGAAAAATCGACAGGCGTACTATGACTCTCTGATGAATATACGTAATTCTAACAACCTAGAACAGTGGGTGAAGTTTTTCCTGATTGGTATTCGCGAGACTGCTCAAAAAGGACGAGGGGTGCTTGAAGCAATCATTGATTTGCGAGCTGACTATGAAAAGCGAATCTTGCGTACCCCAAGTATTAACCGACAAAAGCATATGAGGAAGCTTTTAGAGC
Source organism: uncultured Candidatus Saccharibacteria bacterium (assembly GCA_964350745.1). Taxonomy (GTDB): domain Bacteria; phylum Patescibacteriota; class Minisyncoccia; order Phycocordibacterales; family UBA918; genus OLB19. The sequence goes on from CAYGKU010000081.1 coordinate 2,935, forward strand.
ATCTTTATCGCAAGCCAGTTACTACGGCACAGGAGGTAGAAAAACTATTGAGTGTCTCAAAACCAACTTCACACACTATCGTGAATGAACTAGAGCAAGTGAAGATTCTTAAGGAGAAGACTGAGATGGAACGCCACCGAGTCTATACTCTCCATGAGTATCTTGGGTTATTTAACAATTAAAAAATCGTATGGAAAACTTTAGTCAAAAAACATCACTTATTTGGAATATCGCTGACATTCTCCGCGGAGGTTGGAAGCAGTATGAATATCAGGATGTAATCTTGCCACTGGTAGTCATCAAGCGTTTGGATTCAATTCTAGAAGATGCCAAACCAAAAGTGCTCGAGAGCTACAACCAGTGGAATGGCAAGATCCAAGACTTAGATCCGATTCTCCGTAAAGCGTCTGGTGTGGCGTTTTACAATGTGTCTCCATACGATCTCAAAAAACTCGCTAAAGATCCACGCAATATCGCAAAGAACTTCAAAAAGTACCTCAACGACTTCAGTCCAAACATTCGTGACATCATCGAGAAGTTTAATTTCAACGAACAAATTGACCGCCTTGAGGGTGGTGACTTGCTGTACTACATTCTTGGTGAACTCAATAAAGTAGATCTCCATCCCGCCCGAGTTGATAACCATCAGATGGGGTACATCTTTGAAGAGTTGCTTCGAAAGTTTTCAGAAATGTCTAACGAAACGGCTGGAGAGCACTACACGCCACGTGACGTTATTCAAGTGATGGTAGAAATACTTCTCGAGCCAGACAAAGCGGCTATTAAAAAACCGCATGTTATTAAGACAGTCTACGATCCAGCCTGCGGTACTGGAGGAATGCTTACAGTAGCAAAAGACTACATCAGAGAAAATATCAATAAAGATGCTCAAATCTACCTCTACGGACAAGAACTTAACTCAGTGACATACGCAGTCGCCAAGTCCGATATGCTTATCAAGGGTGAAGATCCGGACAAGATCAAGGGTGGAGAAAAAGACCATTCAAAAGCCAGTACGCTCGCCAACGATCAGTTCTATGGAGAGACTTTTGACTACGCACTTTCTAATCCTCCCTACGGCGTAGACTGGAAGAAAGATAAGGACGTAGTGACACGTGAAGCCAAGCGAGGGTTTGCGGGTCGCTTTGGAGCCGGCTTGCCACGTATCTCAGATGGTCAGCTCCTTTTCACACAACACCTTGTTTCCAAAATGAAGCCAGCCAGTGATGGCGGTTCACGTGTAGCAGTGGTTCATAACGGCTCACCACTCTTCACTGGTGACGCTGGTAGTGGTGAGAGTGAAATCCGCCGTTGGATCATTGAAAATGATATGCTGGAAGCGATTAGC
>CAYGKU010000082.1:0-4192 GCA_964350745.1 uncultured Candidatus Saccharibacteria bacterium
GTCGTCCTGCTTGTATGCACCGTAAAGCATTTGAATAAAAGCAATGATACATAATATAACTAATTGTTCCATCTGAAGATCTCCTGTCTATTTAAAAATAAACTCAATACAAACCTTTTATATAATATAACAAAATAAAAATAAGTCAAGGTTTGGTGTAAAAACAAACACCTCTTAGGACTTATGAGGTGTTTATCAGTTCGTAATCAATGTTTTATTTTACTTGGCAAAAGTAACTTTCATTTTTGTATAATACATAATTGTTACGTTTTCTGCCCCAGTGTCTTGTTCAATGAATTTTTGTATATCTACAATATCTTCTAAACTCGACACCTCTTTTTTTAGGTATACCACTGCATTGCCATAGCCATCTCCATGCATGAACGAAACAAAATACGCTCTCTTTGAAGTATCGATGGTGTCGCTTAACGCATCACCACTTATGGTTAAAACCAGAATAATAAATAAAACCAAAATTTTAAGGTACTTCATAACCTTCTCCTTTTTAAATAAGGTTAAGTTAATCAAAATCGCAACCCACACAATATAATAAAATAAAAATAAGTCAAGGTTTGGCGTAATGGTGTGGGGTGTGGCATACTTTGTTAAATAGTAGGTAAATTAGGGTGATTGTAAATTTATTATGCATAAAAAATTTGATTCAAGCGTTATTGAGAAAAAGTGGCAGGAAATATGGAAAGAGGAGGGGATTTATGATGTGGGGGAACGGGATTCTTCTAAGGAGAAGGAGTATGTCTTGGTAGAGTGGCCTTATCCGTCCGGAAATCTTCATATTGGTCACTGGTACGCTTTTGCGGTGCCTGATATTTACGTGCGGTACAAGCGCATGATGGGGAAGCAGGTGCTGTTTCCGATGGGATTTGATGTATTTGGTTTGCCGGCTGAGAACGCGGCTATCAAGCGTGGACTCGATCCCAAAGCTTGGACCAACGACAACATCGCCTACATGAAAGACCAGCTACAAAGCATGGGTAACGCCTTTTCTTGGGACAAGACTACCAGCTCCACCGACCCGGAGTACTACAAATGGACCCAGTGGATGTTCACGCAGTTCTTTGAGAAAGGGATAGCTTATCGAGGTAAGGGAATAGTGAACTGGTGCCCGGGGTGCAACACTGTGATCGCGAACGAGCAAGTGGTAGTTGGCGAGCATGGCGATGAATGTGAGCGTTGTGGTAACGCTATCGAGAAAAAAGAAATGCCACAATGGATGCTCGGGATCACTAAGTACGCTGATCGACTGATCGATGATCTAGATGAGATAGGGTGGCCGGAACACATCAAAGAAGCGCAGAGGCAGTGGATTGGGCGGAGTAAGGGAGCGGAGATCGATTTTAAGCTAAATCTGCCGACCTACAGCGGAAAAGTACTGTTTGCTTCCAACAATAAAGGTAAGTTGGCGCGTATGCAAAGACTGATCAAAGAGACGGAGCTCAATATAGAACTTGTGACTCCGGCAGACCTTGAAATAACTGACACTGAAGTGGTGGAGGGCGAAAATGATCTGGCTTTGAATGCCAAAAAGAAAGCTGAACATTTTGCTAAGTATACAGATCTGCCAGTCTTGGCTGATGACACTGGTTTCTTTATTGATGGCGAAGAACTTGATCCGGTGACCGTAAAGCGGAATGCTCTAGGGGAAATAAAAGAGAAAGAGCTGACCGTGGAGGAAGTAGGAGCAAAAATGGTGGAGTATTATGCCGAGATTGCCAAAAAGAGAGGGGGAGAGGTGGAAGCAGAATGGCGAAATGTACTTTGCTTGATAATGAACGAACAGACTTTCACTGCCGAGGGAATACGACCGGTGATCTTAACCGACAAAGCTGTAGGTGAATATGACCCATACTTGCCGGTGCGTGCGCTTTATAAAGCTAAAGCCACTGGGAAGTATGCCTTAACCCATAATGAAGAGGAGGAGATGCAAGAACTAAAGCCGATCACTGTCGCGATCGAGAAGGTCTTTACTCCGAGAGTGACCGTCTTTACTACTCGTCCAGATACATTATTTGGAGCGACTTATATGGTGTTAGCGCCAGAGCATGCTCTGGTGACAGCCAACAAAGACCAGATTCAAAATTGGTCCGAGGTGGAAGCTTACATCAAAGAAGCTAAGCAAAAAGACGAGCAAGATCGCCTAGATGCCACCAAAGAAAAAACCGGCGTCAAGCTGGAAGGAATTACAGCGACCAATCCCGCCAGTGGTGAGGAGATACCGGTCTATATTGCCGATTATGTGCTCGGAGGTTATGGTACCGGCGCCATTATGGCGGTACCGGCGCATGATGAGCGGGACTTTGCGTTTGCGGAGAAGTTTGGGATCCAAATTCGTTATGTAATATCAGGAATTGCGAAAGATGCAAAGGCCGTGGGGGCTTTTATAAAAAACAAAAAGGGTGAGTACATATTACAAAGGAGAACAGGAGCGCCTACTAGCGAAGGAAAGCTCTGTCCTTTCGGTGGTCATCTTGAAGAAGGTGAGACGATCAAAGAAGCCCTTTCTCGAGAATTGCTCGAAGAACTTGAACTTGATATAAAAACTAACGGTACCGAACCTCGTTTAGTTTATTCCGTGGAATCAAAATCTATTCCGGGAAAATACTTTTTTCAATATCTAATTGAAGATGTTGACGATTCAAAACTGGTGGTTCATGAAGGAGAGATAGAAAAATTTGATACGTTAGAAGAAGTAGCTAGAGATGAGTGGTGCTTTTCTTTGTGTAAATTTAATACTAGAAATATTAATAAACCAGTCACAATATCTGGTGAGCTTATCAACTCCGCTGAATTTAACGGTATGAGTTCGGAAGAAGCTAAAATTGCCATTACTGAAAAAGTAGGGGGGCGGATGACCTCCACCTACCGCTTACGTGACTGGTCTATCGGACGGCAACGCTACTGGGGAGTACCGATACCAATCGTATATGATCCAAGTGGGAAAGCTCACATTGTGCAGAAAGAGCATCTGCCTTGGCTTTTGCCGGAGGACGTTGATTTTACCCCAACCGGCGAGCCACCACTGGCCAAAAGCGAGGCTCTCTTGAAGCGCACCGAAGAAATATTTGGAGCAGGTTGGACACCTGAGGTTGAGACCATGGACACTTTTGTGGATTCTTCGTGGTATTTCTTGCGTTATTTGGACAACAAAAATGATGACGAGCTGGCGAGCGAAGCTCGCCAGCAGGAATGGATGCCGATCGATATTTACTTTGGTGGAGCAGAGCATACTACCATGCACCTTTTGTATTCACGCTTTTGGCAGAAGGCTTTGTATGATTTGGATTTAGTAACTGAAATTGAGCCGTATAAACGTCGAGTAAATCGCGGACTGATCCTCGGACCGGATGGCAACAAAATGAGTAAAAGTAAGGGGAATGTGGTGGATCCGGATGAGCATGTAGCTCGAGTGGGTTCTGATACGGTTAAGATGTACTTGGCTTTTATGGGACCTTATGAAGGAGCTAACTATCCGTTTGATCTCGGAGGGGTGGCCGGCATTCGTCGCTTTTTGGAGCGGGTAAATGGTTTAAGTGAGCATGTGTCTGACACAGAAAATCCTGAAACCTTACGCCTGCTTCACAAAACCATCAAGAAGGTACGGAGCGATATTGAAAATTCAAAATTTAATACCGCCATTAGTGCCATGATGGTGTTGGTAAATCAGGTGGAAAAAACCACCATCAGCCAAGAGTCATATTTGACCTTCTTGCGACTGTTAGCACCGTTTGCTCCGCATTTGACCGAGGAATTATGGCAAGAAGCGGAAATGAAAAAATCTATCCATCTGGCCCAGTATCCGCTTGAAGACGAAAAATTGGCCAAGGACGATATGGTGACAATCGGTGTGCAGGTAAATGGAAAGCTGCGAGGCGACATCAGTCTAGCGCCGGAGGCAGACGAAGCTACTGCCAAGGAAGCGGTGGAAAATAACGCTGATATTCAAAAGTATCTACAGGACGGAAAGGTGGTGAAGTTTATTTACGTACCGGGGAGGATCGTGAATGTGGTGGTAAAGTAGGGGAGTTCGGGGTGAGATAAAGCACGGCGAAGGCGAAGCCTTCGCCGTTCCAGCCGATATCGCACAAGCCGCCTTCCATGCGCCGCCAGCGCATCTCCGGAGCCGCGTCGCGCCCAGCGGCGCCCGCATCTTCATAAATGACCGGCATCGTCGGAT
>CAYGKU010000083.1:0-4070 GCA_964350745.1 uncultured Candidatus Saccharibacteria bacterium
GGAATCTCATGGGTTTCGCCGGTCTGGCTGTTTTCATATTTGATACCGGACACAAAATTATCTCCTAGTACTTCTTTGATATTCGCATTTAGAATGCCGGTCATGTTGGGATGGGTCAGTACTTTTTCGACCGTTACCGGATCAGCTTTATACTTCTCTCCGCGTTGGAGCAGTGTAACGCTCTTGGTGTAGGCGAGGAGTTGGGCAGCGGTCTCAAAAGCGGCGTTTCCGCCACCTACCACTACCACGTCCTGCCCGGCAAAGACCGGTCCATCACAGCTGGCGCAATAGGTAAGACCTTTGTGTTCGAATTTATCAGCATGGAGAGCCGGTAGTTGGCGACGTTTGGAGCCGCTGGCCACTAGAATAGCTTTGGTCAAAAAACTTTCTCCGGTATCAAGACCAACCTTATAGCCCTCGTCAGTTTTATCGATGGTTGTCACTAGAGCGTTGTCTTTGATGTCGACATATTTGTCGGCATAGGTGGTAAGGTGTTCTTTCAGGTTTTCGGCCAACTTGTTTCCGTTGATGGCCGGAGTACCGATCCAGTTTTGGATCTCTTCTGAGACGGTGCTTTGACCACCCCATTCTTTGGTAACAAAAAGTGTCTTTAACTGCTTTCGTGAAGCGTACACTCCGGCCGATACTCCGGCCGGACCGCCTCCGATGACTGTAAGTTCGTACATAAATTATTAAGTGTTGTTTTAAATTATTTTTACGTCGTTATTGTAACGTGTAATAGGGATAAGTTAAAGACTGATAGGTAACTGACCTCCTGTTAATAAAAACACCCCATCTGTGGGCAGGAGTGTTTTTTATCTTTAGGGTGTTTATTTTAGCTTTGAGCGACGCAAGAAGGCCGGTACAGCTCCCCAGTCGTCATCGTTGTCATCTTCGTCCATTTGATCGACTGGTTTAGGATCGCGCTTTGGCATATCCATATTCTTTTGAGGATTTGAGTTGATCGGTTCGGTTGAAGGGGTGTTAGTGGCTGGTTTCTTTGGTAAGGATAGGGAGTTGAAGATCCTGCCTTTGTTCTCAGAAACTTCCTCTTCTTCTTCCGGTTCGCGACTGGCGGGAACGGCTGAAGGGATGGTTCTTGAGATGGTGTTGCTTGAATTCTCTGTCATTTCTTCAGGGAAACCGGTAGCGATCACTGTTACTTTGATCTCATTTTTCTTCAGCTTCTCATCTTTGATGGCACCAAAGATGACCTTGGCTTGAGAGTCGATAGATTCGGTGATCACTCGAGCAGCGTCTTGGATCTCAAGCATAGCGAGATCATCGCCACCGGCGATGGCAAAGAGAACTCCTTTAGCTCCGTTGATAGAAACTTCAAGCAGAGGAGAGTTGATGGCGGATCTAGCGGCCTCTTCGGCTCGTTTTTCACCACTTGAGATACCTACACCCATAAGAGCTGAGCCGGCGTTCTCCATTACGCTACGGATATCAGCGAAGTCGACGTTAATGATACCAGGCATAGTGATAAGATCTGAAATTCCTTCAACTGCCTGTTTGAGGATGTTGTCACATTGCTCAAAAGCATTGCGGACGGTAGTTTCGCGATCCACGATCGCTAGGAGTCTGTCGTTGGGGATGATAATGAGAGCGTCCACTTCTTTTTTCAGTTCTTCGATACCTTGGAGAGCCAAACGCATTCTCTCCGGCCCTTCGAACAAAAAAGGTTTGGTTACCACTCCTACGGTAAGGGCTCCACTTTCGCGAGCGATCTTAGCAACCACCGGAGCAGCGCCGGTACCGGTACCGCCACCCATACCACAAGTGACAAAGGTCATGTCGGATCCTTTGATAGCGTTGGCGATCTCCTCACGAGTTTCCTCGGCTGCTCGTCTGCCCATCTCAGGCTGACCTCCGGCACCAAGTCCGCGGGTAAGGTTCTTACCGACGTGAATTTTCTTTTTGGCCAGTGAGTGATGCAGGTCTTGTGCGTCACTGTTGACCGCGATAAATTCAACTCCCTTTACCTTAGAAGAAACCATGTAATTGACAGCGTTGTTGCCTGAGCCTCCGACACCAACTACACGAATTCTCGCAAATGATTCCACGTTTGATTTTATTTGTTCCATATAATTTATAAATACTTATTTACGTACCACCCCTAGTACAACTACTATTTGTTAGGTATGTGAGTATCATACAGGTATTAAAAGCATCTGTCACCATATTGACTAACGTGACATTTGTGTGATTGACATATTATGCAAAATATTATGGAAGAAATTGTTTGAACCAGTTAAGCATACTGTGTTTGGTCTGCTTCATTATGCCGAGAGTGGTAGTGTCCTCAGTGTCGCTGGCTCCCCACATGCAAAGTCCATAAGCAACCGCCCAAGAAGAGTCTCTGGTCTTGCTGTTTCTACCTATCTCCAAAGTGGCAATTTTTGCCGGCAGGGAAAGGTGGTTTTTAGCTGATTCGGTGATGCCGTGGATGTTTGAACCGCCTCCGGTAAGAATGACTCCGGCCGGTAAGAGGCCGTCGCGTTTGATCTTTTTGAGGTGAGTGTCGATAAGAGAGAAGATGTTCTCCAGGCGGTCTTGAATGATCTCGTCCAGTCTTTTTTTGGAAAAGGTAGCACTGGTCATACCACCTCGTTTGATCTTCTCGGCTTCTTCCAGAGTTACTTTCAGGCCGAGAGCGATGTCGTTGGTGATGTCGTTGGCGCCAACCGGAAAGATCTTGAGAGATATTGGGGTGGAGTCTTCAAAGACCACCAAAGAGACGGTTTCTGCGCCGATGTTGACAAGGACACAGCCGGCTCGTTTCTGGGTTTTGTTGAGCATGACAAAACTGGCAGCTAGCGGGGAGGCGATCACATCTTCAACATAGATTCCGATATTTTCGATGGCAGTGATGAGGTCGTTGACGTGTTGTTCGTAGGTAGTGATAAAAAGGGAATCCACCTCAAGTTTGGTGCCGCGCATTCCTTGTGGTCTTCCCAAGACCACCGAACCGTCCACGGTGTGTCTAAGAGGGATGCTGTGCAAGATCTTACGGTTTGGGATGTGGTCGATCATCCTGTCCTCACTGTCTTGCATCACTTTTTCGAGGTCGGTTGAGGTGATCTCTGAATCAGCTCTGGCTGGAATTATTTCACCGCGGGAATAAATTTCCTCAAGGCCGATACTGCCGATAGCAACATGCGCTTTTTTTACGATCAGACCGGCGCTTTTTTCAGCTTGAGACACGGCGCTTTTGATGCTTCTGGCAACATCATCTATCTGCATGATATATCCGCTTTTTAGACCGCGGGTCTCAGCGTAGCCGGTACCGATGATCTCAGGTAGTTCACGATCACCTCGTTTGGTCAAACGAGCAATAGCCACCTTCACATGATAGGTGCCTACGTCGATACCGGTGATGATGTGTTCTGACATAACTAATATTAATGTTCTATACTATACCAAATCGCTTTACGTAGCGTTTTTCAAGTTTCTCCATTGTATCGCCATGATCGTAACCTTTCAAATGTAGCAAACCGTGGATAAACAAGAAAGCGATATAGCCTTCCTTGGACAGGTCAAAATCCTTGGCCTCAGGGTAGGCGATCTTGGGACACATTATGATCTCACCGTGATCATCATCTAGGGGAAAAGATAGAACATTGGGGACGTAGTTCTTTTGGCGGTAGTTGATATTAATGGTCTGTGCTCTTTTGGTACCTACAAATGATAGTGATAGTTGATATTTTTTACCTAATATGACCTCCTTGATCTGTTTATAGGGGTGAGAGGGGTAAGTGGAGATGGTGCTGTATATAGAAAAAGTTTCATCAAAAGACATTCTAATAGTATGCCACAGGTTAGGTTATTAACCCACCCCTTAAATCCACCATTTGTCTCACTTGACTGAGACGTTGACCGGTCTTGGCCTAGGTTCTTCTCAATAGGTCATAAGAGGTATTGGTTGGTGGTGGAGTGGGGCTAAACCGACCAAAAATAGCCCAGTCTCTTGAGACTGGGCTATTTTTGGTCGGTTTAGCGACGGTAGGATTTTTGTTCCGAAATCTTGCCTAGTTTTAATAATTTTTCGTAAACTTCCTTCTTACCTA
>CAYGKU010000084.1:0-261 GCA_964350745.1 uncultured Candidatus Saccharibacteria bacterium
AGTCAACAAGCCAATACAACTGTACAAAGCAAAAAAAAAAATGGTATGGTCGCGGGAAACATTCACAAATTTGTGGATGTTGTTCTTTTTATTTTCATTTCCAACGGGAGGATTTTGTGAAAAATAAAGTATGGTTAACTGTTGTCATTTGTAGTCTCTTTTCCATCGGTATTGTAAAGGCCGATACCAAAGAGATCGGAGTGCAAGAAAAAGTGAAAAAGGCTTATGAGTTGTATTTGCAAGATCAGAGCGTCACTTTAA
>CAYGKU010000084.1:271-3963 GCA_964350745.1 uncultured Candidatus Saccharibacteria bacterium
TCTATTTTGCGCTTCTTTGTACAAAAAGTATGGGATGAAAGAAATTCCTTATTTGCTAGACAGGAAAATCGTCTGATAAGAAGTGGTGTGTCTGTAAATTATGGACTTACCGATAGGATCGAGTTGTTTGGTAGAGTGCCCATCGTGTATGAAAACTATGTCTTTAGAGACATGCTTTCTGGAGAAAAACAAAATCTGTCCGACACTAATTTGGGAAATGTTACTGTAGGTGCCAGTTCGACTTTACTTAAGACAAAGAATGGCCCGACAGTCACTCTGCAAACGGCTTTTTTAGCTCCCACTTACACCGGAAAATTCCTCAATAGTAAAAGTGCGGTTTCCGCAGGATTGACTATATACCAAGACTTTGATCCAGCTTTTATCTACGGCGGTTTTTCCGGTAACAAAACTATCAAAGGCGACCAACTTGACGGCTTTGCTTATAATGCCGGTTTTGGTTTTACCCTCAATCATCGACTAGCTTTTGGAACAGAGATCAATGGTGGCTACAACTTTGGCAGACAGATATTCCTCGGAAATAGAGAGTACTCTCAACTTACGGGACGAGCTACTTTTGCTTTAAACCAAAAGAACTTGGTTCAACCAAGTGCATCTTTTGGCCTAAACGAAAATACGCCGGACTTTACGCTGGGACTGCAATGGACAAGGAGGTTTTAATGTTACATTTTAAAACAATTTCTTGCACATTGTTTCTACTCTCTCTTGTTGGTTGCGTCAATACCGATCTACCAAAGCCAGACTACCAATTTGGTGACAATTCCAGTCTGCAGGCTATACGCTGGGCAGGAGTGGTAAAACAAGACCTAGATTTTTCTTGCGGAATCGCTTCCATAGCCACGATACTTAAATATCATTTTGGCGAAGAAGATGTGACCGAAAAGGAATTGCTCGAGGATTTTTTCGAGAAACTATCGGAAGAAGAACTGAGTGAGGTTTTTGAAAAAGGTGCTTCGTTGGCTCAGCTTGGTGGCTTATTGCTGGACAGAGGTCTGGCAATTCAAAACCTGAGACTTGATATAGCGTACCTACAAATACTAACCCAGCTCGTACCAGCGATCGTTTATTTGGAAACACCTCATTTTCGCCATTTTGCGGTAGTGCGTGGAGTAAGTGAGTATCAAGTATGGCTGGCTGATCCGGCTCGTGGGAATGTTAAGCTGACGATCGACGGTTTTTTGACAGAATGGAAAGGGCGACGAGCTTTGCTTGTCACCAAAAATGACCAAATGCTCAAAAAGGCACTGTTACAAAAGCCAGACCCGCAAGAATCTGAAGCCAGAGCAGAAATGATCCGTTCTATCATTACACAACCAATAATAAAATAAAGTCTGATTTGGACGGATAGCTTTCGCTATCTGTCTTTTTTTATTATCGCATTCCTATCTGCTACCTGAAGCAAAAAACCAAGGTCCGACCTCGGGACAGAGTCCCGAGGTCGGACCTTGGTTTTTTGCTTCTTTCACTACATGCTAAACTTTATAACAATGGAATATCCAATCAACCTCCTCAACCCCTCCGATTTTTCACCCCACAATCTGGGGGATTTGCATGAAATTCCCCAACCACCCAAGCAGTTGTGGTATCAAGGTGAGCTACCGCCAAAAGAGCTGGCTCTTTTGGCGGTCGTTGGTTCTCGCAAATACACCAGCTACGGCAAACAGGTGGTCGAACATTTGATCGACGGACTTAAGGGTTATCCGATCGGGATCGTGTCCGGCTTGGCGCTTGGGATCGACAGCTTGGCTCATGAAGCAGCGCTTAAGAATAGCTTGTACACTCTGGCGGTACCAGGGAGCGGACTGGACGAAAGTGTGCTTTATCCGGCCAGCCATAAGAACTTAGCGAGAAGAATAGTGGAGAGCGGCGGCGGTTTGCTATCCGAACTTCCACCAAAAACCGCCGCCGCTCCTTGGACCTTCCCCCAAAGAAACCGCATCATGGCCGGCCTCGCTCACGCCACCCTTCTCATAGAAGCCGGAGCCAAGTCCGGCACTCTCATCACCGCCCGCATGGCTGTCGACTACAATCGTGAGCTACTAGCCGTCCCAGGCAACATCTTCTCCAAGAATTCCTACGGCACTCACCAATTCCTCAAGCTCGGCGCCACCTTAGTCTCAGAACCAAGTGATATTCTCGCCGTCCTCAATATCGAAGAAGACCCAGACCACCCAGAAGATAAGGTCGCTACTATAGAAAACCTGACTGATCAAGAGAAGAAAGTAATAGAACTTCTCCACGAACCGCTTGACCGCGATACTCTCATTCGCCAACTAGGCATCCCCACCGCTGAAGCCGGCATTTTGCTGATGAATATGGAAATGCAAGGGTATGTGAAGTATGAGGCGTCGTGTTATTTGGCGTTAATATAGATAAAAAAGAATAGCCGCTTGTGTTAAAAACACAAGCGGCAAAAATTTAAAACGAGAATTATTACGACGCCACCACCTGCCAGTTTCGACAGATAATAGGAGGTTTGTCACAGGTTAATTTTAACTCTTTCCTTAACAGGTGGAAAAAGTAATGACGAACACCGATAACAAATTGTATTTTTTCGTCCTCGTCACTAATGCCAACATCAATTTTGTCAATTTTTTCTACGTAGTGAAATAAATGACGCAAGCCCTCGGGAACGACACCAACCACCTTTTCTGACTCCAATTCTGTATACCCATCATTGGGACCTGAACTACCTGCGACCACAAAAGGTGAATCCGGACCATCCACCTCTCCGGTAAGCTGAATCACTTCAATGATTCTTGGGTCTTTGGCAAGAGTTTCAATCGAATAAATCATTTATGATCCTCCTTTAAATTTTAAACAAAAAAACTAGCCTTGCTCAATCATTTAATAATGAATAATGATTGAGACGCAATATCTAAACTAACACATAATTCATTTTATGTCAATATTTTCTGTAGCACTTTCACCTCCCCTCAACACCTCCCCAGTTGACAAAAACTCCCACTTCTAGTATTTGTTACAAGACTAACTTATATATGAGCAAACAAAATTTAGTGATCGTGGAGTCGCCGGCCAAGGCGAAGACTATTGAAAAATACCTCGGTAAGGACTACCGAGTGCTGTCTTCCGTGGGGCATGTGCGCGACCTCCCCAAGAGCAACAAGGACGCCGTCGACGTCGAAGGTGGCTTTGTGCCGCGCTATATTATCTCCCCCGGGAAAGAAAAAGTGATCGAAGGCCTGAAGAGTGCCGCCCAAAAAGCCGACACCGTCCTACTGGCATCCGACCCCGACCGTGAAGGAGAAGCTATCGCTTGGCACGTGGCCGAGCTGATCAAAGACGCCAACAAGAACCTCAAACGCGTGGTCTTCAACGAGATCACCGAAGACGCGGTCAAAGAAGCTATTGCCCACCCTCGCCAGATAGACACCCACCTCAAAGAAGCCCAAGAAGCCAGACGTGTCCTTGACCGCTTGGTGGGCTATGACCTATCAGGGCTAATCTGGAAAAAGGTCCGCTACGGTCTTTCCGCCGGTCGCGTACAATCCCCTGCTCTTCGCATCGTGATGGAGCGTGAGCGGGAGATTCGCGCCTTCATTCCCGAAGACTATTTCACCCTCCAGGCCAACCTTAAAGAAAGCAAGGACCTAATTCCCTGCATCTGTTACGTCGAGCCAAAAGAAAAGAAGGAAGCCGACAGGATCAAGCAG
>CAYGKU010000085.1:0-3914 GCA_964350745.1 uncultured Candidatus Saccharibacteria bacterium
TACCTTGACAAGCCTCACAACGTCCACCTTTGACATTAAAACTAAACCGTCCCGGTTTCCATCCCCTGACCCTAGCTTCACTTGAAGCGGCGAACATATCTCGTATATGAGTGAAAGCTCCGGTGTAGGTAGCCGGATTACTGCGAGGAGTGCGACCGATCGGTGACTGATCGATCAAACAAGATCGTCCCAAATATTCGGTACCGGTAAAACTTTTACAATTGTAGGTGTGAGGGGTACGATGACGCTTATCAAGACGTGATTTTAGATTTTTATCAATTATTTCATACATGAAGGTTGATTTTCCGGATCCGGAAACACCGGTTATTCCGATCATTCTACCCAGCGGGATGTCGACATTGAGGTTTTTGATATTGAAAGCTTTACCACCACGGATCTTAATAGACCCTTTTTCTTTATCTCTTCTTTCCGGGACGGCGATCTTTTTGGTTCCCCGTAAATAATCTAGGGTCACTGATCTTGATGGATTTGTTTTGGCCGTCAGAAGTTTTTCGAGATAATCAGCCACCACCACCTCACCGCCATGAATACCGGCTTTTGGTCCAATATCGACCAAATAATCAGCGGCAAAAATAGTGTCTTCATCATGCTCCACCACGATAATGGTGTTACCAAGGTCACGTAGTTCGGTCAAGGTATTGATCAGACGTTCATTGTCTCTTTGATGAAGACCGATGGTAGGTTCATCCAAAACATAGAGCGCCCCCACTAACCCAGAACCAAGTTGGGATGCCAACCTGATCCTTTGCGCCTCACCTCCCGAAAGAGTGTTGGCGCGTCTGTCCAAAGTAAGATATTCAATCCCGACATTGTTCATGAAGTTCAATCGTTCGATGATCTCACGCAGCGCCGGCCAAGCGATGTCTTGTTGCTTTTTAGTTAATTTTAAGCCGTCGATGAACTGAGTAGCTTGTTTTACGGTCATTTGAGTAAAGGCTACGATATTGATCCCAAGATCTTTTTTACCATCACCACCAAGATAGACTCTAAGAGCCTCAGGTCGCAATCTAGCTCCTTGACAAGACGGACAAACATCACTCTGAAATATGCCCACCACTCCGAGTCCGTTACACTCCGGACAAGCGCCGTAAGGTGAGTTGAAAGAAAATAACCGTGGCTCTATTTCGGGAAAGGAGGATCCATCGACCGGACAGATAAATTTGGCTGACAAGGTCCTCTCACTCTTGTCGGGACTTTCTATTTTGACCAAGCCACTGGTTAGATGGAGAGCCACTTCAACCGCTTCAGACAAACGCTCTTTGGAACCTTTAGGGTCGCTAGTGAATTCACTGACATATATTTCATCTACCAAAACGTCTATATCGTGACGCTTGCTCTTGGTCAAAACTATTTTTTCTCTAAGTTGCTTGATCTCACCGTCGATCTTAACGGTCTCAAACCCTTTTCCTAAAAGATCATACAAAAGCTGATAATATTCTCCTTTTCTTCCCACTACCACGGGAGCAAAGATAGCTACCTTGCCTTTGGAGATTTCAATACCCATCACCTGACTTGACTGTTTTTTGGTAGCTTCGGTCACCTCTCTGGTTTCGATCGAGTTTAAGATGATGCCAAGGATCTCGTCTTGTGATAATTTTTGGATCGGAACGTCTGTATCAAGACAATACGGCTGACCAACTCGGGCATACAAAATACGCAGATAATCATAGATCTCGGTTATGGTGGCTACCGTAGAACGAGGGTTACGCGAGGCTGATTTTTGGTCGATCGAAATAGCGGGAGACAGACCACTGATCTCGTCAACATCTGGTTTTTGAAGTTTGTTTAGAAATTGTCTAGCGTAAGGCGAAAGTGATTCCACGTAACGTCGTTGCCCTTCCGCAAAGATAGTATCAAAAGCCAAAGAGGACTTTCCGGAACCGGAAGGTCCTGAAATAACGATCATTTTTCCGCGCGGCATCTCCACATCTATATTCTTTAGGTTGTGAGTTCTGGCCCCACGAATAATGATCTTTCCCATTCCCTTGGCAGAATCGTTGTCCCAGGCGGTTTTGGTTTTTTTAGTTTCCTTCTTTGGCATGGCAAATAAAAATATTGGATTTCGTTCTTCTAGTATAATGATTTTGGGCAAACATGCAAAAGCCGATCTAGTCACCAAGACCCTTGGGCAGTCTGACGGTCACATGCGTTCCTACTCCTTGGATCGATTCTACCTCAATGACCCCACTTAGTTGCTCTACCAATTGTTTGGTGATCCACATACCAAGCCCGGAACCGGTAACACTCGGATCTTTTCCGGCAGAACCAACTCTCACAAAGGGATCAAAAAGCTTTTTTTGGTCTTCCGCGCTGATACCAAAACCAGAATCTGCGATAACAAATTCAACGAACTTGGCAGAACTTTTTAGTTCTATTTTTATGGTGCCCTTTTGGGTGTACTTAATGGCATTGCTCAGGATGTTCGTTAGGATCTGTTCTAGTCTGGCACTGTCTGAATTGATGATACATTGATCTTCCGGTAGAGATAAGGTTACAGTAAGAGTTTTTTTCTCGGCATTTGGCCGGAGTTCTTCCGCCACCTTCTTTACGGCCGACGCCGCGTCAAAGTGATTGAATTTAAATTTAAGAGCTCCGGATTGAATTCTAGCGGCCTCCAGAAAATCATTGATCAAGTTTACCAATCTGGTTGTTGATGTTCGTATTCTTTCAGTGTGACTTTTTACCTCACCGGAAAGACCCTCTGTCTCCAAGATAAGACTGGCGTAACCGCGAACCGCTGTCAAAGGAGCTCTTAGCTCGTGCGCCAGACTATTGGCAAACAGATCTCTATCATGAAGCTTTTGTAGGGTTTGGCGGTATTTATTCTCATAGTTTATTTGTCTGGCCAGCCAATATGCCAGAATGATCAAAAAAAGGAAAATAAAAGATAAAGTCAGATAGGACTGTTGAATTCTGGTGTTTATTACAGAATCAATCTTAGTTAGATCATGTTCAGAAAAAATATACACCACCGACCCTTCAGTCATCTCAACAGCTCTGAAGGCCTGTGCTAGCTTACGTCCCTCGCTATCATAATTAAAAATAAAGGTTTCACCGATGTTTATTAGCGCTGTGTGATAACCTGAAGTATCAGTCTCTATCTGACCTGTCTTTTCGTTGTGTAAACTGCTGGTGATCATTAATTGACCTGACTTTTCTTTGACCAAACGTAGTTTGGTCAAATTTGTTTGTTTGGCTTTTAGGCTGTCTATGTATGTGGCGGGATCGACCTCAGTTTTTAGAATAAACTCAACGTTATCTTGAAATGAATTAATATACTGAAGATTTGTGGTAGTGGCGTTGTTTTTAGTAACTGTTATCAATGACTGAAAACTAAAGACGAAAAGTAGTGGGAACAAGATGATGAGCCATGCTATCAACATCAACTTTGAATGTCTTTGCAAAAGCTGCCAGCCAATTTTGAAACGGTTCATCATGACATAATTACCGATTATGACCCCTTACTGTCATTTTCTTGATCAGAAACGTGTTTGGTGTCTTTCTCGTTTATTTCAAAGTCTTCCTGTCTTGAACGTAATGTCTTTCCCAACATCAAAAGAATGAAACCAAAGGTCACAACTCCCATAGAAGCCACGATATTATAAGCAGACAAAGTGGTGTCATCGTTGTTTCCTGTTGAAACGATAGCTTTTTCATCAATCTCGATCGGAGAGAACGCCTCGGCAGTTTTGACAAAACGGTAAGGATTGCTTTGTGCCACGATCTCTCCGGTATTATCCGTCAAGGCCACATAGATCTCGTGCTCACCATCAGCCAGTTCCTTAGTGAAAGTATAAGCAAAAGCACCACTAGCATCGGTCTTTACTGTAACAATAGTTGGTTCACTAAAGATAAATAGGGTTACAAAACAATTCGGTAAGCCTCGGTCTTTT
>CAYGKU010000086.1:0-3764 GCA_964350745.1 uncultured Candidatus Saccharibacteria bacterium
CACATTATCCTTATTTCCACTATATATAGGATAACGTGAATAAGCTTGATCCTTTAGGCTGTCAAGAAAATCCTTGTCAATTTTGGTGTTTTCGTCAAAGCTGACCACTTTGTCTTTGGGAGTCATCACTTCTTGCACGGTAGTATGAGAGAATTGCAGAGCTCCGTGAATTATTCTCTCTTCGTCGGCGTCAAGATCACTGTGTTCTGAGTCTTCAAGCTCAGATACAATTTGCATCAGTTCATGTTTAGAGTAGAGATTCGGAACCTCTTATCTAGCATCAAGGCGATCGGATAGGTGATAGGGGAGAGTACAAATACTATCACCTTAATGAACGGCGCCAAACGACTACCAAACCACAACGCGTGTCTTGAGATCACCGCCTGTGGAATTATCTCACCAAACATAAAGATCAGTCCGGTAGCAATGATACCGGCCACCAAACCGCTGGCGATCGATCCTAAATAGATCGAAAGCGCGGTGTTGACCCCAACGTTACCAAGAAGCAGAGTAGTGAGTAGTAGATTACCACGCTTTCTAAGAGGATAAATAGCAATCGCTTCCTTATCACCAAGCTTTGCTCTACGAGCCAAGGTTTCCGTATTCAGGGAAAAATAACCCAGAGTAAGGCCGGAAAACAAAGCTGAACAACTAATAAGAATTGCCGATAAAAAATATTCCACGATCAATTTTAAATTGGTTCACCACCAAGAAAAGCGTTTACCACTAACAACAACACAAATAGGCCGATGACCAAGAAAATTATTTTAAGCATTACTAAGTATTATAACAGACTTTTTTGGCAGTCTAGGCTGGTACGAAGGTCAGAGCCTTGCCCATCTTATCTCCACGACCGGTACGACCGATACGGTGAACATAATCCTCATAAGTGTTTGGCAGGTCGTAATTGATAACATGAGATACGTCGTCTACATGGATACCACGAGCCGCCACGTCAGTAGCCACCAAAACTTTAACCTGTGAATCTTTGAAGCGTTTCAAAGCTCGCTGACGTTGCCCATGGTTTTTGTTGCCATGAATAGCATCAGCTTTAATACCGGAACGGAATAATTCCTGACTGAGTTTTTCAACACTGTGCTTCATGGCACCAAAAATGATCACCCTTGAAAATTCAGGTTGTTTCAGTAGATCTGTCAGAGTATCAAACTTAGAATGAGCTTCATATCTGACCACATCTTGCGTGATACTGTTGGTAATATCTTTTTTACGAACCGAAATCGTCACCGGATCACGCAGAAAATCATGCACCAAACCTTCAATGGTCTTTGACATGGTAGCGGAGAAGAATAGAGTCTCCCGCTCGGCAGGGACGTCCTTGAGGATCTTTTTAATATCGTGAATAAATCCCATATCAAGCATACGGTCAGCTTCATCCAAGATCACGGTGGTGATCTTGTGTGGTTTGATGTGGCCGCGATCGATCAGATCTTGAACTCGTCCTGGGGTACCGATAATAAAATGATTCTTACGCCTAAGACCACTGATCTGAGGGCGAATGTTCATCCCTCCCACACAAACGGTCGAGTAGATACGCATTCTGGGAGTTAGTTTTCTCAGTTCTTGTTCTACTTGGATAGCCAATTCACGAGTAGGGGCCAGGATCAAGGTCTGTCGACCGTTGTCTTTCAAGGTCTTTTGGATGGTCGGTATCAAGAAAGCGGCGGTCTTACCGGTACCGGTCTGCGCCAACCCAATAACATCCTTTTCTTCAAGAATAAGGGGGATGATCTGGTCCTGAATGGGACTAGGTACGTTTAGACCCATAGCAGAAATAGCGGAGACCAAATTTTTCTCCAAATTAAAATCGGCAAAAGTATGCTTGGCTTCATATGCCACCACCGGTTCTCGACTGACGGGATTTAAGTTGATAAACTTTGACACATCAAAAGTGCTCACCTTTCTGGAAGAGCGATTATTGCTTCTATGTGACGAACCGGAAAAATTCCGTCTTCGATTAAAACCACCTGATCTACTTCCGGTACTTGAAGATGAAAAAGTTCTGTTTGTTCTTTGACCATCTGATCTATTACCGGACGACGTAAAAGGCTTTCGTCTTTGACGACTAAAATTTTGTCGAGTTGGTCGACTGCTTGAATTTTGCATTACTATTATATGTAGTTAAGGGAATTTAAAGAAAGTTAAATTCCTCGGGCTGTGCAGATATTAAATCCAAAAAGGAAAGAGATCTCATCGAACTGTCCAAGTTGTGCCTCAAGAGCCCTACACGAGATTCTTAAGATGCCTGGAATGATAACAGAAAATATCATTTTAGTCAAAGGCCGGTGTGGGTACCTGTGTGTGTTTTGGTCTTTTTATATTGAAAAAATAACGATATTTTATAGAAAACAGATGTTATAATAGCGTGCATTATGTGGTTTGTGGTACGTAAAAGAACAAAAAGAAAGGTTGATAAACTCTATCTGGAGCACAAAGAACAAGCCAGAGAACTGATCCATTTTCGATTAGAGTATTGGGCTCCGCTTTGTGGTGTGAACTATAAAAAAGTAGCGATCAAGAACCAAAAGAGGAGTTGGGGAAGTTGTTCTTCTTTGGGTAATCTGAATTTCAGTTACAAGCTCTTATTTTTACCGCCTTGTTTGCGAGACTATATTATCGTCCATGAGCTTTGTCACTTAAAAGAACTCAATCATGGACCGAGGTTTTGGGCGGAGGTGGAAGCGGTCATGCCGGAGTATAAGCAGTATGTAAAGGAATTGCGTCAAATGGAGAAGACTAAAGGTACGGGGGTGAAGACCTTGTGTGCCGTTAGTAAAGAGCATAGTTGTTGTTATTGTGAGAAGGTGGGGTGAGGGAGAGAGAAGGTGGGGAGGGCCGCGAGCGAAGCTCGCGGCCCTTTTCTGGCATTATCTGGGGCGAAAATAAGGGGCAAAGTCAGGAAGCTTTGCTTCCTGACTTTGCCCCTTATTTTCGCCCCTACTTGCACCACCCCTTAGGCCAAAACATGCTATACTGCATCATCTTATGAAAAAAGCACTATTGGCAGGCTGGTTGATTCTGGGAGCGTTTATTTTTAGTACCACTTTCTCGCCACCGGCCACACAAGCCGAAGAAACAGAGGACGAAGTAACCCAAACTGAAGTCACTAATAGCGAATCATCGATATTCGTCTTTGGCCGGGACGACTGTGGTTTTTGTAAGCAACTGTTCTCCTATCTTCAAGAAGAAGAGATTGATTTTACTTACTTAAATATCATCACCGACGAAAAAGCCACTGCATTATACGATCAAGTCACTGCCAAGCACTCCATTTCAAAGGTCACTCCAGTGACAATCATAGGCGAAAAGGTGATAGTTGGTTTCAATGGCGTCAACACCACCGGCGTACAGATCAAGCAAGCTCTCGAAGCGGCGAAAACTTCTAATATAAAGACTATCGAAGATCACTTGGAGCTGGCGCCGGTTCAAGAAATCACCCTTCAAGGCGGCTGTTCGGGCACAGCATGTGATACTGGTGGCATGGATTTTGTGTTTGAATTGCCATTCTTGGGAATAGTAGATTTGCGTTCTTTTTCACTATTTACTCTATCGATAGTTCTGGGCATAATCGACGGCTTCAATCCTTGCGCCATGTGGGTCTTGGTGACCTTCTTGGTGCTTTTATCGCAAGCTGGTAGCAAGCGAAAGATGGTATTTTTGGCTGGTCTTTTTATTATCGCCGAGGCAATCATGTACAACCTGATCTTAAATGTCTGGTACAAAACCTGGGATTTTGTGGCTCTGGA
>CAYGKU010000087.1:0-2673 GCA_964350745.1 uncultured Candidatus Saccharibacteria bacterium
ATCCGGCACCATCACAGAGGTCTTCTGGTGGATTGGCGCGTAGTTCGTCGTGAGTCAAGGCCACCTTGCCTCCCGCACTAGCATAAGCGGAGCCATCCCCTTGCCCAGGAGGATCAATGGTTGTCATGTAGATACAACGAGCACCATCAATGATGCCGAACTTAGATCCACCAATAGCCGGTCCCCACTGCAAAGCAAAGTCAGACACCTGCACTTCCATATTTGGATGGTAATCGCCTCCGATCTCGAACAAGATCTCTCCACTTCCTTCCACGATCTCAGTTACCGCTGAGATAGCCACACCTTCAATAGAACTTGGATCAACTCCCAGATCAGACAACAAGTGTCGACCAAGACCACCATGAACCGGACCGGAGTTATCGATCACGTATTGATATACTCCTTCTTCTACCTCCTCTGAATCAACATCTCCTTTCCCGCCAATCAGATCCCAACTGTCAAGCTGTGCCCATTGCTCCGGCTCAAGCTCGAGAGTTTGCCAGCTACCACCAACCAGCACTTGAGCTTGGATGTTCGATACCTGAACGGTAGATACTCCACTATTGCCTTCTACCGGCCAGATCTGGAACCAAGGGAGGATGGTCTGCCATGGTTCTGAAGAAGTGTACTGACCTCCTTGAGCACTGGCCCACGATTGTGGCGTAGCGTCACCTCTGGCGGCAAAGCCCATATCCAGATAGGCGTGTTGTGACCAGTCAGTCGGAGGAGCGTTCATCAGAGTAGCTTCATTGTCACCCATGTCCTCGATCAGATTGTCGACAAAGTCTGCTGACGCAGCCACAGCGGAGTTAGCGTATAAAAAAGTCGCTAAGAACAGAAGGCCGAAAAGGACGCTGAACTTAGCGATGAGGTTAGTTGTGTTTGATAAAAAGTTAAACATAATAATTTGTTGTATAAAGTTGTATAAATAATTATTGATCCTTAGCTCAGATCCGCTTGACCGTTTGAGTTACTGATCAACAGGTGAACTATCTAATTCTAAGATAGAACTACACATTGTAAATAATATCATCAACTCCTCATCCTAGATGACAAAAGTAAACTATTGTTGTGGATATTATTCTTTATGATCAATACAAAAAAACTGCCAACAAATATTGCTGACGGCTTTTTTACGATAATAATTAAATTCTTTCTTATTCTCTTTGTAGCTCTTCGATCTTCTTCAGATAAGCGTCTACCGCCAACACATACTCGGCGTGACTCCACACCAATGGAGCGGTTGAGAGGTGTTCTCTGGTGTTGGGGTGCATTTGCTCAGCCAAAACCCCACCGCTGGTGGCGTGAGAACAGGTCCATTCCAATAGATCTAATGGTTCTTTCAGATCATTTAGGGTCTTGGCTCTTTTAATAAAATATTGTGCCATCCATAGAGTGGTTATCACCCACGGATTTGGTGAGTCAGCATCCTGCATCCGGTAATAGCCGTCATTCTCATAACGTACATAACCCCGGCTGTTGGCGTTTACCTGCAGTCGTTCCATCACCGTCTTGGCGGAAGTTTTGATCTTAGAATCATCAACGTCGAACACATCGAACAATATCGGTCCGTAGAAGCTACTGGTGTCCAAAGTTTTATCAAAAATCAATTCGTCATCTTGATGCAATACACTTTTGACGAACATTCCCAAAGACTCATCAAACAGAACGGAGGAAATGGCGGACTGCATTCTTTGCGCGATCGCCTGGTAAGTACGAGCGTCGTCATCTTTACCCAACACCGAAGCAAATCTGGAAGCTGCCATCATGGCCCCAAAGACGGCTGAAGCGGTGTAGGTTGAAGTACCATACTTTTCTTCCCACAGATCGTATGAAGCTTGCGGTAGACCGGTGACCGGCTCTATATAATCGGCCATGAATCTGGCAGCTGGTTCAATGAATGGATTATACAGACTTTCAATGAATTCGAGATCGCGATAAGTTTCGTAATGCTTCCACAGACCGACCAATACCGAAGCGGTCTCATCCTCTTGGATCGGTAATTGTGGCTGGCCATTTTGCATCCACGGATGCCAAGAACTGCCCAAAACACCATCAGTGCGGTATTTATGCATCAAATACCCCTCCGACTCGATACGATCAGTCAAGAAAGTATAGATATGTTTGGTAGCGTCATTATAACCGGCCACATCAAGTGCAGAAGCGATACTAGCAGCATCTCGTGGCCACACGTAACTATAGGTGTCCCGACCGTGATGGAGCATGTCGGTGTCGCTGGAAGCGATCACTCCACCACGATTGTCCATATGCACTCTCATGGTGATAAGAGAACGATTGAACAAAGTTCTAAGTGGTGCAGGTAAGACAGACAGATCCCGCTCTTCCTTCTCGAGCCAGGCTCGCCAATAAGATTCCGTGGTGGCGATCAATCGATCAGATTTTTCTTCCAGTACATACTCATCAAGAGTATGTACTGCCGGCACCGAATCACCACAGACCACCCAATAATCAACGTCGGCCGATTTACCGGCTGGTATTTCCGCGGTCAAACCAATGACCGAATCCACCGAACCGTGCTCTATCGGATTTTTCTCCAAAACTCCATCGACCGCATCCAAGTATGTTCCTTCTCTTCCTTCAATTCCAAAAAGACCAATGTTATAATCGGTGAACTGCTTACCATTGATAAATGCGTTTATCAAAAAAGTTATA
>CAYGKU010000087.1:2683-3584 GCA_964350745.1 uncultured Candidatus Saccharibacteria bacterium
ATTGCCTTTATAATGAACTATCGACCTGACTCTGGGATCAAAAAAAGCGGTATCTCCTCTTCTTGACTCGGAGATCCTGAATTGTTGTGAAAGAAAAAGTTTGACCTCTCGATCCTTGTCAGCGTTGTTGGTGATAGTTATATTCCTCAAAAATACATCCTGCTCGTTATGCACGGCATCTCTGGAACCTAAAGCTATATCCAACTTATCATTGACAGCGAACACCGTACCCACAAAAGTTTGATCATCTCCACCGACTGTCACCTGCCAATCATCGTCATCCAACCATGACATTACCCCATCAACGAACACTCCAATACGATGCACAAAGCTACCACTGGCACCACTAACGTGATTGGACTCACCAACATAGGGATAGTACAGGTCTCTGACCTGACCACGACGATCCAAACCTATGAGTAAGTTTCCGTTTCCAATTGTAACAGCTCGAGCCATATTTTAAATTTTATAGAACTGCAAATGTTTAGTTATAACCTTAGAAGCGCTGTTAGGATTTTTTGCCTTTCTTAATTCTGTCGCGCAAGGAACGTCTACCAATACTACCTCAACCCATTCCGCGAAATCATGTTTATCCTTAGTAACGTGATAAGAATATACTTCCTTCTCCATGTTGTTTAGGGCTTCATTCAAAGCCAAAAGACTGTTCAGCACCTGACCATCAGTGACCCAAAATGAATTGTCGTTGCTGGAGAATACCAGGTCCTTCTTGGATCCTTCTTTAGCTTTTTTACCACCCTTGGTTTTGGCGACGCTTTTCTTGACGTTAGTCTTGGTGGTCACCTTACTTTTAGTGGAGTTTCCTTTTGCTGACGTGGCTTTAGCGGTTTTCTTGACTGCTTTCTTTACGCTTTTTTTTGCAACTTTACTTGTTGTTTCGGTT
>CAYGKU010000088.1:0-3506 GCA_964350745.1 uncultured Candidatus Saccharibacteria bacterium
GGATGTTACGCATATTCAAAATACCGGAAAGAAAATTATCATCTTATCGATCATAACTCTACTAGCTTTTTTCGCTACGTCTACCAACACAGCCAAAGCCCAAACCCTAGAAGAGGTGCAAGCTGAAATAGCGGAATTATTGGGCGAGATCGGAGAACTAAATCTTGAACTTGATGAAGCCAAAATCCAAGTAGAATTAGCAGAATCAGCCGAACAGTCCAGTTCCGCAAATTCAATTTGTCCGTTCACTTGGAACAGAGATCTTACCCTTGATGTGGAGGGAAATGACGTATTCAAACTTCAACAATTCTTAAATGCCAGCGCCGATACCAAAGTAGCCACCGAAGGAGCCGGTTCACCAGGGTCTGAAACTACCTACTACGGCTACCGCACCGCCGAAGCGGTATCCAAGTTTCAGATGAAATATAAAAGCGAAATCCTAACCCCAGTTGATCTCACCGCGCCAACTGCTTTTTTCGGCCCCTCAACCAGAGCAAAGATCAATTCACTTTGCAAGGCCAGCGCAAACACCACGGGAAAGAGTTCGGCTTCATCAGGTACAAAAACAAAACCCCTGACCGGATCCGCCAGTTTGGAAGATTTTGACGCTTCAAGCGGAAGTCATACCAATCTTAGAGAAGCACAAAACAAAGCCCACCTCATGAACGCAGAATTCACTGTTGAGAATGGTGATGTTATTCTAAACCGAATTGAGGTGGTCTTTGAACATATCAAAGGCACCGAGGATGATCCGTGGGATGTTTTTGAGAACGTAGCATTGTGGGCAGAAAAAAAGAAATTTGTCGAAAAAAATGTGTCCGACAAAGATGACTGGAGTGATGACTCTCCTTATGACGGAGCGCATACCGTACGTTTTTCCGGACTTGATATCAGAATAAACGCAGGAGAAACCTTCCTGTTTGCTGTGGCGGTAGATACGCAAGACGAGATCAGAAATATTGAGGACGGTTCATCTTGGGAGGTATTTATTCCGGAAGATGGCATTCGAGCCTTAGATGCGGACAATGCGTCAAACTTCATTGGCGACAAGAGTGATGAGGTTGATATCACTATTAGATAGCAAAAAAAATTTTAGAAACTGCCTAAAAACCGCCGGAAATAAATTTCCGGCGGTTTTACTTACTCGATTCAAATTTTCCAGCAGATAGAGATTCATTCCGTGTTTTGTCATGATATTTTTGCCAAAAAAACAAACCCCAACCAAAAAAATGGCAAGGGTTAATGCTTAAAAGGGAATTCGTACTTCAAAGCCGGCATGTCTGGCTTCTTCTATCTCATCCAAGTCGGCAATTCCAAACTCAGTGGTAAGCGAAAAGTCTGAAAACATCAGACCAACACCAGCCACGGCAGATTGTCTATCTTTAGTATGTTTGTAGACTCCATACATACTGAAAATATCATTTATCTGCTCCACATAGGAGAGTCTGGTAGCCAAAAGCTTCTGATTATTATCATACTGCAAGCCGGTTCGTAACCTTCTTCTATCATCAAGGTATCTAGCTATTATCACTACTCGCTCAGTATCTTCGGCCAGTATATCAAGTCCCTGAGAACTTCTTCTGGTAACATTTCCACTTAAGCGAAACCTTGTTTTTCTCGAAGCTAAAGGATAAAAACTCTCATCCAGCGCCTTAAACTCAACATCAAAATTCATTATTTCTTTAGTAGTGATAAAATTACTCGAATTTGATCTAATTTCATCGGACAAAGACGCGGGCCCAAACGGACTGAACTCAACACTTCGCTCCGTTCTTTCAAGCAACATTGCGATCTCACTACCACTTACTTTTTCGGTCTTTGATTTGGCCAGACCGACGTTTGAAAAAATACCTAAGGCCCATAATACTGTAATTATAATTAAAGGCTTTGTCATTGTTTCACTTCACCTTTTATTTGAATTGAAAGAACAAAAATAAAAACTCCTACAGAGAGGAGCTTTGACTTGTGGTTCTCTGCCACACTCACAAAAGCTCCCCGTAAAACGGATTTGTTTTCCCCAATATAATAAATATATTTCTTATTATCATATTGTAACGGTCTTTACTAAAATATCCTTATTCAAAGGGATATTTGTGGACCGTCACAGCATAAGACGCAACAACTCTCACTTTCTTACAAAACCTATCGTAAACGAGCCGTTGAACACTCTAACGCGTTGGCGAATTTGTCAGGTCTCTGTAACCAACGGTGTCGTGAATGGCAAACCCTTCAAATTTTTCGTTATCCGAGAAAGCGCGTTCCAGCTCAGACAAAGCTTTGTTTAGATCAAGTTCAGTTTTATTAAAGAAAGTAATACTGACAGGTTCTACATCGGTTGTTTCTTGTGCGATGATGACCTTGGTATTTACGGCATTATTCTTAGCATGATCCAACTGGGGTTCAGCCAACTCAATAGAGCCATTCTCTCCCGCGGTTTGGTTACGATAATCCATGATCACGATATAACCATTATCTATTGAATCTAAAATATCAATAACATGAAAGCCGACAGACTGAACTTTGCCATCAATAACGATCTTTGGCAGGTCCCGGCTTATACCATCAAACCAAAACGGCACTGCAAACCCCAATCTAAGTTCCGGACTTTCGGTTTCAACTATTGAAGTTAAACTCTTTACCATGGCAAGATATTCTTTGAGAATTCTTTTTTGATTGATCTGAAAACTAAACTGAGGTGAACTGTATGACTCCACATCAAACTGTATACCTGATACTTTTACGGTGTTTTTCGGATCATTATTAAAAGCTATAACGTAACGCAGGATAGTTTCCGGAACATAACTATAGTTTGGATCAGACCAGATCATACCACCGACCAAGGCCTCTACTTTAATACCTTTAGATGAGGCAATTTCGGTAAACACTCTCAACCGAGCCGTAAAGGCCTCCTGCGCTAAGGTATCGCCACTTTCATAAATATCAATGTAGTCTGTTATATCAATATATACCGTAGTGATATTTTTCTTTTCCAGAAAAGATAACTCTTCCTCCATGTCACTTATATCCATGGCAATTGGTGACTGCCACAACCAGATACTTTTTGGTTTTGTTGTTAGATATTTCTTGTCCGGTTTTACTATTTCAGACACGGGTAATTCATTTAGAACAGCCGGTCTTACATTATAAGTGATCACAGTAATAGCTGTAATAAAAATTACAACCGACAAAACAATACTGATCACCCGTCCACCAAAACCAACTGTACGATAATCATCTCTTTTTGGACTTCCGGTAATTATTACAGCCGTACGCCGGTAAAGAAAGACCAAAGTAGCAGTAACGCGCGCTATAAACATGAACAGACCATAGATCGGCATGGCAAACAGTACCCACAATGGTTCTTTGGCCTTTAGTTTAAAATATGGAACCGCTTCCAAAACGACATAAGTCAAATACACCAACAGGGCCAATTCCGGATAGTAAATAATGATAGGTAAAGCAATAAGCCTGATCGGATCCATAACCAACACCAGAAAGATGGTGTA
>CAYGKU010000089.1:0-3486 GCA_964350745.1 uncultured Candidatus Saccharibacteria bacterium
GACCGGATCGGCCACTCCGATGGCGTAGGCTAGGTGTACATACACTTCCTCGGCTTCCCTTTTTTTAAGGTAATCCACCGCGATCCTTCTGGCCATATACGCTCCACTACGGTCTACTTTGGTCGCATCTTTGCCGGAGAAACACCCTCCTCCTAGGGGAATATTCGGGCCATAGTTGTCTACCGCCAGTTTTCGGCCGGTAAGACCGGTGTCGGCCGCAAAACCCCCTACTGTCCACTTTCCGTTCGGGTTGCGCATCCAGATGTCCTCTAGTTTCTTCACGCTGTCATGCAGGTGCGGAGTGATCTCACTTTCCATGATCTTTTCCAGTTCAAGGTCGTCAATGTCACAGTGTTCACAGACTGAGGTCAGTACCTGCACCACCTTCCCTTCTTCGGTTGTCACTTGCGCTTTTCCGTCACGGTGCCCCATGGCTTTGGTGAGCTTGCGGGACAAGACAAGTTCAAGGGGTAGTGATTCTTCGGTTTCGCTCGTGGCGTAGCCCACCATGATCCCTTGATCCCCCGCTCCGTCTGTATCTACTCCGCCGGCTATTTCCGGGCTCTGCTCTACTACATTGATAGTAACACCGATCTGCTCTTTATACCCTAGGTCTGCGTAGACTCTGGTGGCAATTTCACGCATGTTTACATACGAAGAAGTAGTTAGCTCTCCGCAAATAGTAATAAGGCCATGTCCGCCAAGGACCTCGATGGCAGAGCGAGTTTTTGGATCGTCCTTTAGGCAAGCGTCTAGGATGGCATCACTGATCTGATCACAGATCTTATCAGGGTGTGAAGGGGTAACTGACTCGGCGGTTTTCATTATTGTGCTCATTTTATTTAAAGTTATTTGGTAAAAACAATCTCCAACGGAAGAGATTGTTTTTACAAACATGAATCTTCCCCTTTTGGGTTGGACTTAGCACTTTACCGATGGCAAGTTGCTGGACGATTTAGCGGGCCAAAACCCTGGTCGCCTCTCTTGATTCGTTATGAGATTGTTATAGGTAAGTATAACATGGTTTTCATATACACTTATAGTTATTAGACATAAGACTGTGTCATAATTTGCTTAATTGAATAACGACGCATATAGATTTCGATTAACTCCAATGGAATTATTTTTATAGTCAGGCTATTTTTACTGAAGAGTCTTTTTGTCACTTCAACTTTGCTTAACGGTACTGCCACAAATGATATTTGATTAAATTCAATATGTTCATCAGTTCTCGTTTCCAAAAATCGCATAATTTTTGGTATTTCAACTACATTAACCTCTCCTTTAATAGCAAAGAGAACCGAGTAATTATCATTAATGTCTGATTGTGCGGTTAATATCTTCCAAAAAGGCCACTTTTTGTCAGTGTCTGAACGAAAAGTTGAAAGCCATACTTTACCTTGCTTTTTTAAAGAATCACTCAGGGCGTACCAAATAAAAAAACCTAAGGCAAATTTAAAATAATTTTCTGTTAGCTGAATTCTCATGATTAGTTTATACCAGAAATCAATTGGGGCTATTTCGTACTGAAGTTTATCATCTTCAAACGAGTGATAGTAAGCGTACATTTTTCCATATCCCCATTGATTTGCTAATGAAATTGAGTAAGGTGTTTTAATGTACTTTCCACCCCATGGATCATAGTGCGGCTTAAGACCTCCGTCAGAAATAATTTTCTGCAACAGATCCAAGGTCTCATTTTTCGAGACTCCCTCATATTTTGATTCTCCCTGCTTTTTATATTGAAAACGTCCTGTACCATGCCAATATCGAACATTCTTTACAAGTTGGTCTATTTCAGCTTCCTTATCCTTATAAAGAGAAATTAGTTCTTTGTTTTTAATCTTGAATTTCTTCCAGCCTTTATTTTTGTATTTTATATACTGTTTTTCTGCTCTGGAAAAGATAAAATTTCTGATCATTCTGTAATTATAGCAAGGATTGTTGAGGTGTGTAGTAAAGTGGCTATGTGTTTAAGTTTGAAGATTCGGTCGCTCTCATGGATATTAATTTCATCCTTCGGACTCATAAATACCTCATTCGCTCGGATCATACAGATCCTGTCCACTCACTGAGCTATTTGTTTCGCTCCGCTCATAAATATCCACGGTGAATCTTGCAAAAGTCTCCCAGACTTTCTCACCCCACTCGTCGCGGTCCTCCCCAGCCCCACTTTTTTATATAAAAAAGTGGGGCTGGGTGCGGACTTCGTCGCGACTCGGTTCGAATCTTCTCGGGCCCTACAAAAACACAATCGCCAGACACATCCGTGTCTGGCTCATTGTTTTTGTGGACCCGAGGATTCGTCCTGACGGTCACCAACGTATTTTGCTCCAAGTATTCGCAAAAGTACGTGGTGCCGCGGGACACGCCTCACTCGTTCGTATTGAAACAGTCTACCAGACATGTTTCAATTCCTCACATCGCTCCGGCGTTCGAATCTTCACGTAAAGCGCACTAGCGCTTTACTTCGGGTCCACATATTAAAGCAACCGGCTTTTGGCCGGTTGCTTTAATATGTGGACCCGAGAAGATTCGAACTCCCTACCTCCTCAGTGCAAATGAGGCGCTCTACCAAGTGAGCTACGGGCCCAAAATTTGCTAAAATTAAGCAATTTCAACAAAAGTTTCACTATAATATGTCTTTTGGATCATTAAGTCAATAGTTACTCAGTAAGTAACCATGGTGTGTTTATATCGACAGAGTTAAGTTGCTCCAATACCAAGCCCTGCTGGTTCCATTCCAGTTCATTTGCTAGCTCAGGTGTTAAAGTAACCGGCTCTTGATCGATCAACAACCTACTTACAACATTGGTTGCAAATTCATAAACATAACCAGCGCAGTAGTTTGCGTCAGGATTTTCTTGAACACAAAAATACAGAAAACGACCCTCGGGTGACAAACGGATAGTTGGCATATCGTAGTGGGTAGAATAGGGTTCGTTATTGTCTGGCAAATACGAACTAAGCGGATCGTAGGCTGCCGTCAAAACCCTAACTTCACCGTTATTAAAAACACGTAATTGACCGTTTTGGTAGCTATAAATGTCATTGTTTGTGGTCCTTTTTATGGTTGGTTCTGAGACTGTAACGTCCGCTACTGTGTTAGTTGGGACGGGGGTGCTGATGTCTGGATCTGTACAGGGTCCATAAAGTATAAAAGCTGTTAAGAAACCGATCACATATGACAAAACAACCAAGATGGCCTTTTCGTGTCTGATCATGAACATAACTTTATTATAAAACAAAGAGGTTCTCTACAATGCGTTTTTTCAACACTTTGCGGTCGATACCAAATGAGAGATCAAGTCATTAAAAGATAGTCCGACAGCGCTGGCTGCCTTGGGGTAAAGTGAGTTTTTGGTAAGTCCAGGGAGAGTATTCACTTCAAGGAAGTAAAGATCATTGCCCTTCAAAATAAAGTCTGATCTTGAATATTGCTCCAGACCGATCACTTCGTGTATGATCTGGCTGGCACTAACTATC
>CAYGKU010000090.1:0-3458 GCA_964350745.1 uncultured Candidatus Saccharibacteria bacterium
GAAGGAATTGGAATTGGTCAGGTTTTGGTTGACCATATTGTTTACGTATGAAGTGGCGGTGGCGTCACCAGTCTCTATCAGAGTATCGCTGCCGGTGGCGTGGTTGGTGCCGGTATTGGCGCCGGTAACGGTATTGTTGTTGACTGTGGCTGTATTGTTGATGGATACGGTATCGACAGCACCATGACCGGAAGCAAACAAAGAAGAGAAGAAATCGCTGTTTGGCAACACCAAAGAACCGGCCATGTCGGCGAAATTATCAAAAACCAAAAGCAGATAATTGGAGTCGACGATGTTGGTATTGGCTAGGTTGACGATGTTAGCGCTGGCGTAAGCGTCGCCGGTAACAATTTCGCCACTACCACCGGTACCGGTATTAGCTCCGGTGTTGGCGATCACGGTAATGTCGTTGTTGATAGCTGCTTGATTGGCAAGATCAATGAGCAAGGAAGGATCGCAAGCAGTCTCACCACAAGCGGAAGTACTTTCGGCAGTGAGGTAAGCGTCAAAAATATCAGCAAACATATTGCGTAGGTCAAAGTTTTCGTAACCCAGGACTTCCCGCACAAAACCGATCAGACCGGTTGAATTTACAATATTGGTATTGACCACGTTGACCAAATCAACATAAGAAATGGCGTCACCGGTATCAATGGCAAAACTGCCTGATTCTGAAGTACTGGTGTTGTCGCCAGTTGAGGCGGTGCCGGTGGCGTTCAAGGTCGAGGTGGCAGCGTTGTCGATAGTGATATCACTCGAGGTGGCGGTGGTAGAGGCCGTGAACTCAGTCTCATCCTCATCCTGGACTTCTTCCGAAGACTCGTCATCGGTCGGGACAGCTGATTTAATTTCAATCATCATTGTAGCGCCTGAGGTCTCTGTCGGTTCTGGGTTCTCAGGTTCAATTATTGTCTCTACCGGATCTGACGAAGAAGCTGTTTCAACAGAGGTGGTAGCGGTGATCTGTTCTGATTCTGACTGTTCGGTATCGCCAGTCTCATCTTCTTCTGTCGTCTGCTCTTCTTCATTTTCTGCTGTCAAAGAAGTGTCCTCCGGGTCGATTTCCGCTCCGGCAGTTTCTACTTCTTCACCTTCCTCCTCAGATGCAGGGTCAGTCTCTTCTTCCTCCGAGACGTCATCAGACTCGGTATCGATCACGTTCGTATTGATCTCTGCTTCCAGATTGGTACCCGAGACCGCATCACCGGTCTCGATAGTCGACTCATCGGTCGAGGTTGGAGCTGTTTCCGTGTTGGCAAGAACCAACGCCGGAAAGAACATCTGAAATATTATTGCCGCTACTATCAGTAGGGAAATGTTGGTGTTCAGTCTTTTTCTAATTCCTGCTTTGTTGCTGGGCCAGTAATTTTTCATAGTAAGCTAAAAGAGTTTGCAACTCATTAAGTAATGCGGTTAATAAAGCTGTTCTGGATTCCCCCGTACCTTTAGCACTGATCTCATTATTGTTAATACTTATACCGGTATATGAAGTTGATCTACCATCAGATCTCGTATGTCTTGACTCATGTCTATACGGCGTGGTGGTGGATATATCTATGTCTTCTACCGTTTCTCCGTTTATCACTGTTTTTACTCTTGTGGTCGACACACCGTCACCACTTGATACCGACACCGAATTTTGCACCACTGAACTGCTAGTCTCAGCGTTAACTGTCGGAACCATGCCGAGCAAAAAGAATAATAAAATAATGGTTGATTTTTTTCGCATAATCTGCTATTTGTTATACCTCTCGCCAAAATCTCGTCAAAATTCACCTGACCAGATCTTGGCAGAAGTCGGGCCAAAGACCCGTTATCTTCTACGAGAGTAAATTTCTTTACCCTCAAATTCATTTGGTTACTTTAGTTACTGGATTTATCGAGCAACACGAGTAACGTTGCGGTTTACAACGTTCACTACTAGACCATCAGCAATAGATTCTCCGGTCAAAACTGTACCTAGGTTGTTTGAGGCACCAGTACTTCCACCGTTTCCACCATTAGCTTCGGTTGAGTTCATTCCATGATGTCCGAACTTACCTTTCTTCATGTAGTGATTCCACATTGACCATGATCGAGCTGTAGCGTCTCCGCCGTTTCCAGCCTTACCTGAGTCACCTCCGGTAATTCCGTTCTCACCAGTGTTAGCGTCCACAAGTAGACCATTTGCTAGAGCAGCGTAGTTCGAATTCCAAACTGTTACGTCACCTCGCTTGCGATCATCACAGTCACAATCAGCCGGTACATTTGTACGGTTGCTGTTTACATCGTTGTTGATAGTACCGATTGCAGTAGCGTTACCGGTTACGATAGCGCCGTCGTTGTTTGAGTCACCGGTGCTTCCACCAGTTCCGGCGTTAGCCTGACTTCGGTTTCCAGCAGCTCTGGCATCTCCACCATTTCCGGCGTTACCACTATCACCACCGTCAATACCGTTGCTACCGGTATTGGCGACAACCGCAGCTTCGTTCACAACAGTAGCGCTGTTTTCACTACCAATGTTAACGTCGTTGCTGGTTCGGTTGTGTCCGTAATAAGCAGCTGCCGGGTTGGCAAGAGCTAGAATACCAAGTGCAGCGATACTCCCAACGATATACATTGTCTTGGTGCTGTAGGTTGTATTTGTCATAATTGTAATTTTTTTTGATTAATACTAAATAATAATTATTTTTTAGCTTGTGATAGATTCTTGTAACCAATAAGAATTTACCAGCGGCCACTGTGAACAGATAGTACTGTCCACATAAAAGCAAAAGTTCCCATTCTGAATACAGAAAAAGGAACATTTATTTTTATGTAGAAAGTACGTAGATACGTTTATGAGTAAGAGAAAAATTGAGTCAAAAAAACCCGCGTTTAAACACAGGAAACAGTAGTGTTGTAGAGGGTGACTTTTCTGTTTTTCTCGCAGACAAACATAATCATTTGCGTACAGAAGGTCCCCCACCTAGATGTAACGTATCTATAATGTTATACCTCTCCCCGCAGGTGTCAATTTTTTACCTGAGGGTAACGTATAGTGCATAACAAAGACTAAGAAATGTCAAAGCATGATACAATGAAAAAGTGTTGAAAGAGTGCAAAAAATACAAATCCCCACAGAGGGCGAGTCTACGGGGGAACGGCATAAAGCCGGTGTAAACTCACCCTTTGTGGGGATTTAATACAAAATCAGGACAAACTAATGTCCTGAAGCTACTATTTTTATATACCTAAATTAGAAAAAAAGCAATAGCTTAAAGGGTTGGCTTTTGCTTAGGTTTTGATACTTAATGACATTTTTATGTCTAGATGCGGACTGTTTTTTCGTGTTTACGAAAGGGAGAGGTTGCCGTTGGCTTTGATCGATCTGGTGAATTCTTCCGGAGTTAGAGCTTTGTTTTCTCTGGCGTGACCGGCGAGCGCGATCATGATGCTATTGTCGGTTGATAGCTCGGGGTTTGGTAAGTGGATCTTTA
>CAYGKU010000091.1:0-2971 GCA_964350745.1 uncultured Candidatus Saccharibacteria bacterium
GGATTTTACCCACACCTTAATTAAGTTATCTAGGTATTAAAAAAAATTTTTGTAAGGTATAAGAAAAATGATCGCAAAACTTTTAACGGTCTTTTGATCACAGTATTATTTTTCACCTTCTCTCACCGATCATTCCTGACTAAAAAGAGAAGTTTCCGATTTCTCCTTATCATCACTATTTTCAGCATCAACCTTCACTATTATCGTCCCCCTTGAGAGGTATCTAAGACCGGATCATTTTCATCATTCAAAGCCTCTACTTCGTTCTCCTTTTCTGTTAAGTCATTTTCTTGATCTTCCTCCTTGGTGTCGATACTATCACTCTTCACTTCCTCCACATCAGAAGTCGGAGATCCTGACTCCTCCAGATCGCTTTCCGTCACTTCAGTCGACTGGGCGCCTTCAACCTCCTCATCATTTTGTGTAACATCATGGTCTTCACTTTCATTTTCCTTAGCACCCAAAAGATCTCTTAGTTGGTCCTCGGTCACACAAGTATCACCGATACACAACCGCTCTTCAATGTTCACCACTTTAGTCTCCACAGTCTCACTCTTAACGTAAGTAATATCGGCTCTACCTAGAGTAAGCACTCCATCTATAAAGCTTTCTGTCAGTTCCACCACTCTGTTCCAAAAGGTCTTAACATCACTACCGGTCAACAAAGCGGTAGAAGAAGCCTTGTTGATAACCTCCGTCAAGCCCTCAAAATACTTGGTTCTTTCACCCAGCTCTTGCACCGCCTCCATAGTCAACCACTGAATATCACCGTACTTTACTTGGTAATAACCGTTATCTCCCATGATCACCAACTCAGGAACCGCTTCCAGTACCTCTTGAGCGATCAGACCGGTATAGGTACTGCCAGGAGCACTCTTGAAATCGAAGGTCTTAACAGTCAGATCTGTCAGTTTATCGAGGGCTGTCGCAGAGTCGGAATGGAAACTAAGTTCTTTGATATTTTCCTTCAAACGCTTATCAGAAGCACAGATACCTTGAGTGCCGCCGTTATAGTAAAGACAACCCCAATCAGCACCGGCCGCTCCCAGGTTGTAAGTGTCGTCAGACGCAGGACCAATATCTCCCGCGACAGTAAGCTTGTGTGTTGTTGTGGTCGTGCCGATACCCACACTACCACCAGAGGAAATGACCATCTGTGAATTTCCGTTATTCTCCCTAAAATTAATGTTGCCACCGGTTGGTCGGTTGATGTAAAGCGAGTTGTCGGTTACTGAATTTCCACTGAGGAAGTTGTAGGTATTTGCTCCGATGGTGCCGTTTAAAGAAATTACTCCATAACCCGCGCCAAAATAACCACCTATGTTCACCTCGACACCAGTTCCGGCAACCGAAAGTCTCGCCATCGGGCTAGTAGTACCGATACCGACGTTGCCGGTGGCACGCCAGACATCAGTACCATCAGTTGTCCAACTGCCGACGGAACCCCCGCCCACCAGACCACCGGCCCAATAAAGCGACCCGCCGACACTGTAGAGGCGATTGGCAGTCACCCCCGGAGCAGATACATCGGCCAAATAAGCCACACCATCGAGAGTCAATTCAGCATTATCAGTAGTAGTACCAACAGTCAGAGATCCGGCAAAAGTGGAGGTGGCAGTAGCATCAGTGGCCGTGTAGTACGGAGCGGAAACTGAAGAAGCAGATGATACTAAGCCGTCTATGGTAGCATTTCCTGAAACTGTCAAAACTCCTGTATTTACCGCCTCGGAAATATCGCTGTTTAGATCGTGCACCGAATCAAAGATAGCATCGGCTTGTTTGTATAACAAGTCATGAGAAACCGGACCGGAGCGAGACCGATTGTTGCTTTTTTCCTTAATGGTCTCCTTCACCACCGTGGTAGGGTTGGTAATGTATTCGTTGGTAACGAAATAATTTATAGTATCGCCCGGTGGTGGAGTTGGTGTTGAAGCACTAAGACCCAATACTTGCGGTTTTGAGTGAGGACGTACCGAGGGATCATGTTCATCAGTGGAAGTAGCTCTCTCTTCAGCCACAAGCAGTCTTTGAGTGGAAGGCTCCTCGGACTCATTTATATGATGGATCATTTCGTGTTCTGTTACCATCGTCTCTGTAGAGATCTCTTTGTCATCAACGCAAGTTTTACCAAAACCAAACAGAGTTTTGGTAAAACACCAGATCCCACTGATCAACTGTTGCCCTTTTTCACTTTCGTAAACATTAGCCAAAGAAGAGAATGGGTTCCAAAAGGCTGAGGCGGTCGAAATACCGACCGGCAAGGTCAACAAAGTTAGTGTTAGAAAAACTCCTATTACGCTTGTTTTGAAACCAGTATATTTACCTATTCTCATAATAATTTGTCGCCATTGTGGCAAACATGTCTGTGTCTTTATTTTACCTTATAAAATTCGCTTTTTTATAAAGTATCAACATAGTGGTTTGATCTTGGTGATTTGCAATAGCAATTGTGTCTGCCTAAGAAAAAAATCACTGTGAAGTATCTGGATATTATTTAAAATACAGATTTCCTTGGCGACCACATATACCTATTTCTCCCTTGGGGGTCGAAATATGTATTGTGTCTGCCTAAGAAAAACATAGTCGCTAGCGCTCCTTGTTTTTCTCACTACCCCGTCCAATTGAACAACATGATGGAGAAGTCTGTTAGATTTACCTTAGTGTCCTGATTGATATCGGCTGGCGGGTCTGACTCCCCTCCGTCGGTGTTCCAGTGAAAGAGCAAGATGGAAAAGTCGACCAAGTTGACCTTACCGTCGCCATTGAGATCGGCATTATTGGCTGAAGTAGCTTTTTGTCCCACTCCGTAAGTGGTGTAGTTGGAAAAGTTCGTGGAAGCTCCGTCTGTCTGAGCTGATTTAGCTCGCACTTTGTAATTTCCGGTCGTGAATCCGTTCGTATCGATATCGATACTCCAAGAACCGTCACTGGACGCCTCCGCGGTATACACCTTTTGGGTGACCGATGAACC
>CAYGKU010000091.1:2981-3446 GCA_964350745.1 uncultured Candidatus Saccharibacteria bacterium
AGAAGTAGTACGAGCACCGGTCACAGTGAAAGAAGTACTGAAGGTTGAAGATTTAACATCATCATTATCTACAGCATAAACCCCGAAGGTATAAACACCACGAGCGATCTCGTCAAGTGTGATGGAAAATTTTCCGTCCGAACCGGTTTTTTTGGTGGCCGTGTTATTCCCGTCAACTAACGCAAAGATATCAGTGTTTGGAAAAGCGTATCCGCTGATCACCACTTGTCCGTCACCGCTTCGATAAGGCTCATCGTCGATCTCAAAGCCACCACCGGCCGTGTCATCGTCATCTTCACCTCTTCCACCTCCACTACCTCCTCCACTACCTCCGGAACCCGAGGACCCGCCGACCGTAGGTTCTTCTCCGTCAGAACTTCCTGACGACCCACCACCTCCGCCACCGCTCCCGCTACCTTCATTTCCGGTACCGGTACCGTCACCATCCACGTCACCATCAGTGTT
>CAYGKU010000092.1:0-839 GCA_964350745.1 uncultured Candidatus Saccharibacteria bacterium
CAACTGTTTACGTTACTTGTGACGTGTGTGATGGTAAACGCTTTACCAAGGAAACCCTTGAGGTCACCTATAAAAAGAAGAACATCCATGAAGTGCTACACATGACGATCGAAGAGGCTCACCAATTCTTCGTTGACGTACCAGCGATCGAGGAGAGACTACGTTCTCTTTTGAGCGTGGGCTTGGGCTACTTGGAGCTCGGTCAAAGCGCCACCACGCTTTCCGGCGGTGAAGCACAGCGAGTAAAGATCGCTTCAGAGCTGTATAAGCCACACACCCAAAAAACCATCTATCTGCTTGACGAACCAACTATCGGTCTTCACTATGAAGATGTCAAAAAATTGATCGAAATATTACAAGAACTAGTAAATCGGGGTAATACTGTGATGGTCATCGAACATAATCTGGACCTGATAAAATCCGCTGATTATCTTATTGATATTGGTCCGGAAGGAGGTGAAGGAGGTGGTCAGATCGTTGCCAAAGGAACACCTGAAGAGGTGGCAACCAACAAGGATTCCTTTACCGGAAAGTACTTAAAAAAGATACTGTAAAGCACCAGATATGAAAAGGACCGATCTAAAAAAAAGTAAACTCAAAGATCAGCCTGGGGTTTATTTTTTCTTAGGGAAGAAGAAGGAGATCCTATACATAGGAAAAGCTACTTCACTTAGAGATCGGGTGAAAAGCTATTTCGCAAGCGATATTACCGAAAAACGTTCCCCGGTCATTAAGAAAATGGTAGATGAGGCCGTTGCGGTCGACTACACGGCTACCGATAGTGTGCTAGAAGCTCTGATACTCGAAACAAATCTGATCAGAACCCATAAGCCACGCTA
>CAYGKU010000092.1:849-3074 GCA_964350745.1 uncultured Candidatus Saccharibacteria bacterium
ACGAGAAGTAAAGATGATAAAAGCTATAACCACTTGATCATCACCAATGAAGAGTGGCCGAGAGTGCTGGTCGTTAGAGGCAAGGACCTGACTGAAAGCTACACCGGCAAAGAGATAAAGTATCACTTTGGTCCCTTTCCAAGTGGTTCCTTGTTAAAGGATGCTCTTAGGATCGTTAGACGAATTTTCAAATTTTACGACACCAAACAACCGATCGGTAGTGAAAGATCAAAAATGGCCAAAGGAAAAATAGACTTCAATCGACAGATCGGTCTGTACCCGGATCCAGATAACAAGAAGGCTTATCTCAGAACGATCAGACATTTAACCCTATTCTTTCAGGGTAAAAAACAAAGTATCATTAAGGAATTGAATTCTGAAATGAAGCTGTTGGCCAATAAAGAGCGGTTTGAGGAAGCAAATCATGTTAAACACAAGATCTTTGCCCTTAAACACATTGAGGATGTGTCTTTGCTCAAGAATGATAGTCGGTCTTATCGAGACGAGAACACCTTGCGCCTTGAAGCCTATGACGTGGCCCATCACGCCGGGAAGGATATGGTTGGTGTTATGGTGGTTGTAGAAAAAGGCGAGCCAATAAAGAGTGAATATCGAAAATTCAAGATCAAAACTTTGAATAACAGTAACGACCCGGCTGCCTTGGCCGAAATTCTATCCAGACGTCTTCAGCATATAGAGTGGCCAAGACCACAGGTGATAGTGGTTGATGGGGGAGCGGCACAAAAGAATGTCGCTGAAAAAGTGTTAAAAAAGGCTGGTTTGATGATACCGGTGGTAGCGGTCGTTAAGAACGAAAAACATAAACCGGAGAAACTACTGGGAGCTAAGAGTTTGCTTGATAAATTTGAGTTTGACATTTTGTTGGCTAACAGTGAATCACACCGTTTTGCCATCGGTTATTATCGGAATCTTGCCAGAAAAAGGCTGAAAGGGTGATTATGTGTAGGTCATAGACCCCCACTTATTAACACCAGTCTTGGTGAAGTAAGCACCTCTTGTCTGATATTATATGTCATATAACTAGTGATGTAGCAATAATATAATTATATGGAATTTGAACAAGAGGAGAATAAGGTCTTCACGTACATAACGTACGCGTTTATCTTTGTTTTTGTGGTAGCTATTGTGGTGCTGGGTTTTTTGGGGCTTAAAGGACCAAGTTCCCAGCAAGTCTCAGAACTTGAAAACACGCTAACTCCGCAAGAGGTGGCAGATGAACGCGAAAAACTTCGCTCCAGCAACCCGAACGCTGTTGTAAGCGAGAATACTTATCAGGACGAAAATACCGCAACGTCTTCTTCGGAATCAAAGACCGCAACCAAACCTCCGATCGCTCGATCAACAAATGATGATCTAAAGCTTGATACTTCAAATTCCATAACAGTGGACGCTCAAACCATCGAATCAATTGAAGTTTATGATCCATCAGAAGGTTCTGGAGCCGGTGTTAGCGTGACCTCGGTCAGTCAAGAAAAAGAACAGAAAACGGCTGAAGGCACCATATATCTAAGACACCCGGAAAAGAATCAAATAGTCATAGTACTAGCTAACGATCAAGGCCTAGCTGGTATATTTGTCACCCCAAACACAAAATACACCATGAACGGCAAGCCGATCAGTTTTACTGACCTAAGGGAAGGAGACAGTCTTATCATTAATGGTCATGGCGAGGTTGGCAACAGCACTATCACCGCGACAGACATTACAGTTACCGGTTTTATTCAGGCAACACCATAAGTAAATAAATATGTATAAAAAACACACTTTCAACAAACAATATTTTCTGGCACTTTTGGTTCTGCCACTACTGTTCTTTCTTTTTACTACAAAAGCTCAAGCCGATGGTCCGTACGGTTGGTTTGTACCGGCAGCAAAATACATCGATGATTCGCTTCCGAGCGGTTGTAACGACAGCACTCAAACTTCCATCAGAGTTACCATGGTGGAATATAATACAGAAAATCCTATTTCAGGACTGAACGGTGGTAATGCCGGAGTTTCAGTGCTTGATGCTAATACCAGTAAAGAAAACAAATGGTATCCTTTCAACGGTAACAAGACCGCCGATATTTGTTTTAATCCAAATACCGAAATCCTACAGGCATATTTATTTAACGATGGTACTTACGAAAATTATCAAGGGCAACGTCTTCAACCAAGTGAGAGTTATCCTTCCGATATGATAGGACATCGTTTTCAGGGCT
>CAYGKU010000093.1:0-2951 GCA_964350745.1 uncultured Candidatus Saccharibacteria bacterium
TAATGGTGTTAGCGTCGCCAAATTCTGCTTTGCAATTATCGGTGAAGTTTTGATTGCATGCTAATATCAACTTTCTATACTCCCAGAACCTCTTATGTTTTACGGCGATTTGACCGAGTTTATCGCAAGCCTCCGTGTTATTTGACTGTATTGTCTCGGGTAGACCACTGATTGCTGGTCGATAGACCATGATTGCTAGCAATGACACTGTAAACAATAGCTTTTTCATTACGTTCTCCTTCAAGGTGCTGACAAAGGAAATGATATAAAAAATGTTGAACAGTCAAGTTAAGTTATATTTTTGCCGTCTGGTGATTTGATTCTTGACTTTTTGGTCAGTTATCGCAATAATAGCGGCTGATTTTTTTGTTATTTTTTTGAGGAATGAAGATGGTTAATGCTACTAGCACAGTGGTCATTGGGTTTGGTATTTTTGTTTATGATCTCGAAAGGTTGGTAAACAGTTTTTCTGATAAAGTGGCCAAGCTAACGGCTAATTTTATAAAAACTAAAAGGGGACAGAGGTTTTTGTCCTTACCTATCTTGGGTCCAATTATATTTTTCCCAGTACAACTGAGGGTTTGGTCTGATGGTGGGGTAAGTGGCTATGAACTGTTTTCGTGGGCAATGATGATTTTGATAAACTTTTCCACTTTTGTGTCTCTCTGTCATTATGGCGAATGGAGAACCAGACTTAGTATGATCGGTTGGATACTTACAATGGTTTCAATTACATTAGCAGCCTGTATCAGGTAAAAATTGAAAAAACCACTTAGAAACATGTTTTTAAGTGGTTTTTGCATTTTGGTGGGCGTGGAGGGAGTCGAACCCTCAATCCTTGCGGAACACGATTTTGAGTCGTGCGCGTATACCAATTCCGCCACACGCCCAGCATTTATATCCTAATGTATTAAAGGACTGGTAAAGAGTGTATCAGATATTGGGAAAAATAAAAGTTATGAACAGTCTTTAATATTCAGATGTGATAGAATAAGCGAATAGGACAGAACGAGAGTTTTGTGGAGGTTATTATTGTTAATTTGGTAGTGGTTTTTGTTATTGTATGGCATTTCAAGGAGATTCAATTTTTTGGGTGGAGGTAGAGAAGATCGTCCCTAATCCGTTTCAACCGCGGCGTGAGTTTGACGAGCAAAAACTGAAAGAGTTGGCCGAGTCGGTGCAAATGTACGGTATTCTGCAGCCGCTAACTGTCACCAGAAATGAAATTCAGCGAGAAGACGGCACTTTCTATACCGAGTATGAATTGATTGCGGGAGAAAGGCGTTTGCGAGCCAGTAAGCTGGCGGGATTGTCGCAGGTGCCGGTCATTATTCGCGAGGGTGAGGACAGTGAGCAAGAGAAGTTGGAGTTGGCGATCATCGAGAACTTGCAGCGCGAGGATCTTAACGCGGTCGATCGAGCTTTGGCTTTCAAGCAGTTGGCCGAGACCTTTGGCATGTCTCATACCATGGTGGCCAAGAAGGTGGGGCGAAGTCGTGAGTACGTGTCTAACTCTATTCGCTTGTTGGCTTTGCCTGATTATATGCTCAATTCACTTCGTAATGGTGATATGGCGGAAGGTCACGCGCGTACTCTGCTTATGCTGAACGATCGTCCAGAAGAACAGGACGTGCTCTTTAGGGAGATCTTGCTGAAGAAACTATCGGTGCGTGAAGTGGAGCGGATCGCTCGCAAGATCGCGACTGATAAAGTGAGAAAGAAAAATCCGCAAGATTTTGACACGGAATTGATCGAGATCGAGAAGAAGTTCACCGAAACCTTAGGGACACGGGTGCAGATCCAAAAGACCGATTATGGCGGAAGATTGACCATTGATTATTTCTCAATGGAAGATCTGGAAGAAATGCTAAAAGGCATGAAAAAAGAATATGCTGATAAGGTCGGCGAAGCGGAAGAGAGTGCTAAAGCGATCTTGGGAAGTCATACTCCGCTTGCGATGATGGATAATGAAAAGAATGAAAGTGATGGCAAAAATGAAGTGGGTATTTCCGGCGACGGTGTCTCTGACGCGGAAATAGCGTTTGATAACACAGAGGTATACACCAAACACGATTCTGACATCGAGTCTGATATCGATCCTATCTTGACTGAAGAAGGTGAGGCTGAAGATGACAATGAAGTAAAGAAAGAAGAGGAAGTCGAGGGTGAAAAATTATCGAGGGCTGA
The DNA here is from genome assembly GCA_964350745.1 of uncultured Candidatus Saccharibacteria bacterium. Classification (GTDB taxonomy): domain Bacteria; phylum Patescibacteriota; class Minisyncoccia; order Phycocordibacterales; family UBA918; genus OLB19. The sequence continues at coordinate 2,188 of CAYGKU010000093.1, forward strand.
AGATAATAGCGAGGACAACTCGCCGGACCAGATCGAGAAGAATGAAATGGTGACCAAGTCTGAGACTCCGCTTATTTCTCCTGAAGAACCAAAGACTTTACTGGAAGAACCGGAAGAGGAGGTGATGTTGCCTTCGCCACTTAGTCGACCACAGATAGTAGCGGAGTCTGATCAAAAGAGTCCGGTCTATATTCGGTCGGTTGGTAAGGTGGACACAGAACCGGTTGAAGCTAAAGCAGCCGAAGAAGAGGTCAAAGATGATGAGAAATTATCTTCGGATAATAAAAAGGTCACGGCTGATGAGTCGAGTGAGAAAGCAGTTCTGGTTGAAACCGAAACTAAAACTGAAGACAGGACGATGAACGAGTCGGAAGAGAAGAAAAATGAAACCCCTAAGCCGGTCGCACAGATAGATGACAGTGGATTGTATTCGATCAGGAATTTTGGGGTTTAGAGGATTTGGGGTCGGTTATGGAAATAGAGCGGCGAGGCTTTGCCTCGCCGCTCTTTTTATCTAAAATCACGGATCATCATCAAACATGCGACGATAATAAGGGTGATGAGAATAATCAAGAATTCAGGTTTTTCATTGATCATCCAACAAATTATTTTCTTCATTTTTTCCTCCAATCGTAAGAATGTTTGGAAATTTTAAATGTGCTTTAGCTATCCTACGGAATAGTATCTATCATTATGTTATAAAGTCAAATAAAATTTAGGACATCTATGCTAATTAAAATCAAGCAAATTAAAGAAAATAACAG
>CAYGKU010000094.1:0-2927 GCA_964350745.1 uncultured Candidatus Saccharibacteria bacterium
AAGGATACTTACAAAACCATTATGTTATTAGTCTTGTCAGATATGTAGTATCGCGATAATCTTATGTCGTATGCGAAGGACTATCACAAACTTAGTAGAAACGGTTTGGTTTCAACGGTTTATTATCGTGATGATCTTACTCAACGCGGTGACGTTGGGTTTGGAAACGGCACCGGACTTGGTGGGGGAGTACATGCCACTTATCAAAGGTTTGGACCTGATCTTTCTCGGTATTTTTACAGTTGAGCTGATCTTCAAGCTTTACGCTTATAAAGCCAAATTCTTTAGAGATGGCTGGAATAATTTTGACTTTGTGATCGTGGCGGTCTCGTACATGCCGTTCATTGAAGGTCTGTCTGTTTTGCGGTCACTCCGTATTCTTAGGGTTTTGCGTTTGATCAGTGTGGTGCCACAATTTAGAAAAGTAACTCAAGCTTTTCTGGATTCACTTTCCGGGATGTCGATGATCGGGGCGATCATGGTGTTGATGTTCTACGTCGGGGCGGTGATGGCGACCAAATTGTTCGGGGAAGTCTTTCCTTTGTGGTTTGGCTCTATTGGTAAATCTTTGTTTTCACTGTTTCAGATCATGACGCTAGAGAGCTGGTCTTCAGGGATCGCGCGACCGGTCATTGAGGTCTATCCCTACGCTTGGATCTTCTTTGTGGTTTTTATTTTGGTCACTACCTTTATTGTTCTCAATCTCATCATCGGTGTGATCGTAAATTCCATGCAGACGGTACACGAAGATACGAAAGACAGTATCGACGACCACCTAAAGGATCAAGATCAGGATAGGGAAGAGTTGAAGAGGAAGTTGGTGGAGTTGGAGAGGAGTATCAGGGAGATAAAGGAGAGGTTGTAGGAAGGGTTTGAAGTAATGCCCCGCAGCGAAGCTGCGGGGCATTACTTCAAGAGATCAGGATAAAAAGACCGGAAATTTTCTTTTTTTTCAAAAAGAAAATTTCCGGCCAACCACACCTTAAATCTTGCGCATGATTCACCAAATGAATTAATGAGAACATCCGGTATAAACGGACGACATTTTTTTAGCTTAGATCAAAAAGTGCAAAAGTAACCCTCCCAAAAGGAGAGTGAATATCAGACCAAAGAGAGCAAGGAGACCGTCTTTGGCGATCAACGCCAAACCAAACAAAAGGAAGATTGCACCTGCTATATTTGCGCTAAAAGGTACCAATTCCATGGCAGGAGTAGCCAGCGATACTATTATTGCCACTAGCAAAATAACGTATGAAATGGTTTGTCCGGTGAATTGTTTTAATCGAGGTTTGATAAGTGTATCAATATATCGAGCCACTCCTTCCACACGGTCGATCGTTTTCTCCAAAGAGTTTGTAGAAACATTTTGTTTAAGAACAATTTCCGGTATCCAGATATGCTTACGTCTGAAGACGAGTTGTAGACCCATCAAGATCACAAGCGAACCAAAAATAACCGGTACGCCGGGAATGTCACCAATGACTGGTGTCGATAGAACCAGACCAACCAAGACAAGCAAAGGTCCAAATGATCTTCTGCCGATCATTTCAAGGATATCATTTATAGATACTGTATCCTTGGACGCACTTCGTTCTCTGATCTTGGCAAGCATATCTGTGAGATCGTGTGTTTGACTTTGAAGCATATAATATTTTAACCCAACTGACAGTGAGGTCACAACGTGTGTTTGGATCCGTTTAAGAAAATAACCACCCAAATGGTGGTATTTTCTACAAGCTGAGGTTTTGGGTTGGTGTCGTGGGTGGCAAGCCTTGCTTAATGGATCGGTTACTTTAAGATTCAGGTATACAAACCTAAACCTTTTTCCTGGTAAGTATCCGGAACGGCACAAGTGCAAGAAGTGCTATTGACAGCTTCACACAAAAATCAGCGACTGCCAAACTAACCCAAAGTGGAAATACAGGACCAATTCCTAAAAGAGGAACCAGTTCCAAGGCCCATCCATTAGGGTCCATTGGGTCTATAAAGGCAAACATAGCCGCGAAAGCAATCGAGAAAAATATCAAAGTATCTAGAGCTGATCCTACTATTGTTGAAGCTAACGGCGCTCTCCACCAGACTCCTTTTCGTAACTTATCAAAGACCAACACATCTACAAGTTGAGCAATAAGGAACGCAGCACCGGATCCAATTGCTATACGTAATGTGGTAAGGGCCTGACCTTCCGCATTTACAATTTGTGAAGTGACAAGTGTACAGATCACACCCACAATAAATCCTGCCAGTACAACTTGTCGTGCTTTTTTGGCACCTAGCTTACGGTTTATTATGTCGGTGATCAAAAAAGCAATTGGATAAGTGAAAGCAGCTAGGGTCAGCCAGTTTCCAAAAAGATATTGCACTAGTATGTTTGAGACAACAACCACGATCGCCATGGCAATTACTCCAATGTAAACCGGTCTAGATAGAATATTCATGAGGTAAGTATAAAGCAAAACTGGCACGAAATATAGTGTTTGGTGCTGGCTCTAAAAACGGTGGGCGGTCTCGAGTTAGAACCGTGTGATACTAAGCTTTGCTTGGCCGATTAAACAATATTCGAGAGTCAGTTCTATAGTGTCTCGAACGCTTTATTTAAAGGCAATAAATGGTGGTGCTAGAGAATCAAGTTCGTAGATTTGTAAAAAACCTGAATCTAAATTTTTATTCTTTGTCCACTTTTCAACAGAAGTAACAACGTCTGTACAAAAAATATCAATTTGCATTTGTAATACACCATTTAAACTATTCATATGAACCTGATTATTATTTGGAGGGGGAACAATAAAATGTATGCGCTTATCTAGCTCTAGATTTTTGCCAGCGTGTAAACAGGAACAACGAAACTCCCAAACATCTTTTGCCGAAAAAGACACTTGACCCTTTGTGTATTGAGATAGATTGTTCTCAAACCATTTTTTATAACG
>CAYGKU010000095.1:0-2799 GCA_964350745.1 uncultured Candidatus Saccharibacteria bacterium
TTTGAGCACAAAATTTGGTGTGGAAAACGCGTAGTCCTAGTGCTTGACACCCCGTGGGGCATTTGAGAGTATGTTTCGCGTTCATATAAAAACCTCCGCGTGGGGAAATAAAAAGAAACAGTTACCAAAACAAAGTAGCAATTAAGGGAGGTTGGCAATGCCAATCGAAGTTAAAGTCTTCTCGTCGCGCAAGCAACGAGTGGAAGTTGAAGCTCGGCCCGCCGAGTGGCAACGATATATTCTAGACTAACTACAACAGTGTATAATCACTGTCAGTGTTGAAGGCAATCGATAAATATCTAAATCAGTACTCTGGGTGGATACTGCCACTAGCTTTTCTAATGGCGCTAGGCGCTACGGTTGCTAGTATGTTTTTGAGTTCAGTGTATGATCTAACTCCTTGCCAACTGTGCTGGTATCAGAGGATTGTAATGTTTCCGATCCCGTTAATCCTAGGAGTTGCTATCCTTCGCCGTGATCATCTGGTTCACTGGTATGCGTTGCCGTTTACTGCAGTTGGAGCGGTTATCGCTTTATACCATTCATTACTGCAATGGGGAGTAATAGGTGAGAGTAGTCTGACATGTAATGGAACTATTAGTTGTGCAGATGCTGAAGTTGAGCTTCTTGGCTTTTTGACGATTCCTTTTGGAGCATTTTTGATGTTTATGGGGCTTACAGTTGTTCTCTGGCTTCAAAAAGTCTACGGTAGAAAGATTTCTGGCGACTTTAAACAACAGCTGGAACTTCTATTGAGACTTGTAGCTACTGTTCTCGTTGCTTCAGTTGTATTTTTGGTAGTTAGGCGTATCGTCGCTTCTTAAATAAATCTTCATTGGGTCCCACCCAAACAGCCGCAACCAAACCAATTGCGAACATATGGCCAAACACTTCCTCGATACCTAGAAGTGAGGCGGTGGCGATCATAGCCAGAAGTATAGCCAGAGTGCCTAGTCTTGATGCTCTGTTTAGTACCAATGTTAGTCCGAACAATATTTCTAAAATGCCAATCATAATGATGAAGTTGCGGTCGCTCATACCTACGGCGGTCATAAAGTTCCAGTTGTGTCGAAGAAGAAAGTCATTAGCCAGGGTCATGTTTGCTAGCTTCTCGCTGAAAGCTAGAGCAACCAAACTTAACCCGATAAATGTCTTGAGCGAGGGTATAGCATACTGTTTGTGTTCTTTCAGCCTATCTAGCGGGTCGTCTAAACCTTTTACCGCTAGAGCACCAGCACCTGCAAAGATCATAAACAAGCCTATTGCCAGGTATTCCATATGATCAATCATCTGCCACCAATCATCTGCCACCACAAAGCCTGATAGGTAAGTAGCAATTAGTATGGCGCCGGCAGTACGCGCATAAACACCAAATAAGAGCATTATGGCCACCAAGATGAGAAGTGTATTTATGGTGATAGATAGAAATCCGTCACTGTAGCTTATGTTGGGAGCAAAGAAAATATTGTTCCAGAAGTTATATATGATCAATAGCGCTGTCGAGATTCTAACTGTTGTGGGCACCAAATCTCTGAATCTCCTGAGGTTTTCGTCTAGTTTGTGGTCAAATGGTCGAAAGAGTTTGTCGATAAAAACCATCGCCGCAACACCGAGAGCTATTAATACAGCAACCACCACCCATTCATAGCTTGATAGCGGCTCTAATAACGCAGTTTCGCTTTCTTCGCTAAACCATTTAACGTGAGCAAACAGATTTATTGGGGGTCCTATAAGCATTACTTCTTTGATTCTAGCATGGTAATCTATAGAGGAAGTTAAACAAAACAAAATCGAAGATTATAACGGGGGCAAAATGTTCGAAGATTTAGCCAGCAAAATCAAAGGTGATGTCGAATGGGATGATGCAACCAGGGAACTATATTCGCATGATACAAGCATGTTTGAAATTGTTCCTGAGGCAGTTGTATTCCCTAAAGACACCGAAGATGTGAAAAAAGTAGTTGAGTATGTGAACTCTAAGAAAAAAGAGAATAAAAAAGTATCAATAACTGGACGAAGTGGTGGCAGCGACATGTCTGGTGGTGCAATTAACGAATCTTTAATAATGGACTTCAAGCGATACATGAATGGCTTCAACGAGGTCAAAGGCGACACACAATTAGCTCAACCGGGTGCGAACTATGTCGATTTTGAAAAAACTTCTCTAGAGTCTGGAATGATTTTCCCTTCATACCCTGCTTCAAGAGAATTAGCAGCCATTGGCGGAATAGTTATGAATAATGCTGGCGGCGAAAAGTCGTTAATATACGGTAAGACCGAGGATTATGTTAAGAGAATGAAGGTCGTGTTGTCTGACGGGAATGTATATGAGATCAAACCGTTAGTGAAGACTGAACTAGATAAAAAAATGGCCCAAGGAGACTTCGAGGGGAATCTATACAAACAAGTATATGAAATGTTAGAGCATGACTATGAAAAGATAAAAGAAGCGAAGCCACAAGTCACTAAAAACTCTACAGGCTATAAGTTGTGGGACATTTGGGATCGTGAAACTGGCGTATTTGATATGACGCAATTGTTTGTTGGATCTCAAGGAACCCTGGGGTTAATGACCGAAGTTGAACTCGGTTTAATCAAGCAGCCAAAACACTCGGGTGTATTAGTAGGGTACGCTCGTGACCTAGACCACATGGGAGAAATAATTGAGATTCTAAAGAAACATGAGCCAACTACAATCGAGGCATTCGACGAACACACGGTTGCTTTTGCCTTTAAATTCTTTTTACAGTTTAGGCACGGTATTGGCTGGTGGGGATTGTTTAAAATGGCCTTAAGGCT
>CAYGKU010000096.1:0-2612 GCA_964350745.1 uncultured Candidatus Saccharibacteria bacterium
TTCATGTCATAAGAACCTCTACCAAAAAGCTTTTTGCCTTTTATTACCGGTCTGAAAAGAGCTTTTTCACCAGGCACTACGTCAATATGACCAGAAAAAATAACATCCACCACCTTCTTTTTGGTGGTAGACATAACAAGTGCAGGATGTCCACCCAGATTATATCTTTTTATATAGAAGCTTTTATTGAAAGTTTTTTCCAAAATGTCAATACACTCCTCTTGTGCTTTAATATTCTGCTCAACCGACTCTATCTTTATCAGTTTTTTTGATAGATTAATAATTTGCTTTTGTTTAATTTCGTCAATCATAAATTACACATAACATAATAGCAGAACTTGTTCAATTTTAAAGAGGTTCTCACCTTATGTGACCAGTTCAACATCATGAATAATTAAAATTAAAGCAAAAACTTAATTAATAACCTATTAATTGTCTATAAACTAAACACGCCATGCTAAAGTATAATGGTTTTGATTATAAAAAAGAGCATCAGAAACACCGATGCTCAAAAATTGATAAATACTACCTTACACTTTTTTCCCATAACACACGGCTTTTAACTACTTCTGACACTCTTTTTTGAAATCCAAGTTTTAAAAACCAAGGCCATATTCCAATAAGTGAGGGTGATTTTGAAGGATCAACGGTAATTTTTGTGACACCCAACATATGAGCTTCGTCAATTATATTTTTCAATAATATCTGAAGTGCCTCAGAAGCGTCAAACTCACTTGAATGAGCCAAATAATCGACCTCTATAACAGAATCGCTTATAAGTGATAACGCCACAGCATGAATATGTCCATCAACAGTAAAGACTTTATAACTACTGATATGCCGAGACACAATCTCCTCAATGACTGATGATGATATATTCTCTCTAACTATATGTGTTATATCAACAACATCATCTTGAAGAGCTGGACGAACCATTTTGTACGCTAGCCCGTTACGATAAATCATCGTACCAGAACCTTTACTAGATAAAAACTCATCTATAAAAGACCCTTCTTTTAGCCCATTAACGAGATGTACCCGTTCCACTTTTTTCTTACACAATTGTATTGCTAAGTGGACCTTTTTAGACATACCACCACTAATAGTGTCCGAATGAAGCATGTTTTCAGCCTCAGAAGATGTCATTTCTCGAACAAGTATATGATTTTGATCGTATATTCCGTCAACATTGTTAAGAAAAAAGACTTTGGATACCTTAAGTAATTCTGCGATATCTATAATGTCTGAAAGTCTATTGAGTACAACAGTATTCATTCCACGGTCTCTTATTTTTTTGATAAAGACAGAAGTTTTTTCTCCTATACAGGTAATGATTATGTTAATCCCTACAGACCTAAGAAGAAAAGCGTCACTCATTATTGGAGACAAATACTTTTCCTTATCAAGAACATTAAGATCAACACATATGATAACAGATTGATTTTTCCAACGAGAGATACTAGCAAGTGCCTCGCGTAATAACGTATAATCATGCATCTTATATCTCCTTTCCGCATATCTTTAAGACTGTAGCAATGTATTTTTTAACCATTGCTTCGCTAATGTATTTTTCGTGCACAAATTCATTCGGTTTATGAGCTTGTTTAATTGAACCCAATCCACAAATAATTGAATCTGAACCCGAAGCATTAAAGACCCCACCTTCTGTATTAAACGAAGTGGATCCAGCATTATGGTCACACATTTTCTCAACCTCCTGTACTATAAGTGTATCTTTTGATGTTTCCATGGGAGGCGTTGGAGCTCGTCCAAATACCACCTTTACGTCAACGTCATTTATTTTATCTTCACCATCTGTAACATATCTAGAAAAAGCACTAAATACCTCTTTAACATCTTGACCAGGAACAGGTCTAATGTCTAACTCGATTTTACAATAATCTGCAATAATATTTTTTGCAGAATTATTGCTAGTCTTGACTACACCAATATTTAGTGTCGGATATGAGGGTTCGAGACGAATATCTCGTATTTCACCGAGATGCTCCTTGAACCTATCAATCTTTTTTAGGACAGGTAAAAGACCTTGCTCAATTACATTAATTCCTTCTGCAGGTCGAGAACTATGACCGCCCTTACCACGAAGTTCAATAATTACATACATGTATCCTTTATGTAGTATAAATGGTTGAAACTCAGTAGGTTCACCAATAATATACATATTGGCGATTTTCCCTTTGTCACGAATTAAATTTTTGGCACCTATACATCCAACCTCTTCATCGCTCGTAAAAACAAGTCCAATAGGTTTTTTTAACTGACTAGCAGATATTCTGGAACCCACAATCATCGCCAGAGCAATAAAGCCTTTCATGTCGCATGCACCACGTCCATATAATTTATTATCAACCTTTGAAAGGGTCAATGGATCAGTACGCCACTCACTCGGCTCAAACGGAACAGTGTCCATATGCCCAGCCAAAGCAAGATGAATGTCATCACCTCCCTTACGAGCTATCACGTTAACCTTTTCTTCATTCTTCAAATAATACACATGATGTTCAATACTGAAACCAAATTAATCAAGATAATTGCTTATATAATCCGCAATTTCCCATGTCGATCTATGACTGACAGGGTGTATGCTAATT
>CAYGKU010000097.1:0-2555 GCA_964350745.1 uncultured Candidatus Saccharibacteria bacterium
TAGATGCGACCTTTGGCTCTCCTGAGAAAAAAATGAATGAGATTTGTAAAGGAATTAAAGCAGGGGTACTAAATGACGTTATCTTCTATGAATCACCTTTTGGTGATCCACCTCAATTTCACGGTAAGTTACAGGGTGTACCCAAAATGGTAATTGGGATGGATTCAAAGCATCTGGCTCAGTTATCAGAACTGTGGATACAGGGTGACGAAGAGGGCTTAAAAAAGAACCAGCTTTTTTTGATGCTGTTACGTCAGATCAAACAACAAGCCGAAGTCTATGAGATAGTTGCTGAACGTGCTAGAAAACCTGAAATCGCCAACAGATACAAACAGGTAAATAATTCGATCTCAAAATTATATAAGGAACTTTCAGAAAAAATGGAGGTTACAATGTTAGATTCCGAGGTTAGTAATGACAATGTTAATCAAGGAATAAGAAAACAGTTGAATGAGTTGATCAATGTAAAATAACAACTCCCCCGTTCAAATCTAATTAAACGAGGGTTTTTTGGCGTTATTCTTTTTGTAATTCAGCTCTTGTTTTTTCTGCTTTAACACAATCTCTTAAGCAGTAATTATATAGTTTAATTACAATCAACGCTTCAGGTTTTAAATTTTCATATTGACCTTTTAGATTAGTATTTGCGACCACATTTTTAATGTAGGCCAAGGTACTAAGATTTGAGAACTTGGATAGTGCCTGAAGTCTTTCGTAGAGAGTTATGTCTATAACAACAGAGGTTCCATTTATATTGAGTTCAATATTTTCATCTGAGTCCACTTTTATCATTTTGCGTTTCTCCTAAATTTGTTCTTATTTACCAGATCGTACAATACTTTACGTACACAGTTATGTCAATATCTAGTCTTCAGTTGTCGTTATGGTATCCGTTCAAAATTCAGATTGCATCGCGTTTAATTTCGGTTATACTAATTGTTGTTTATAAAAAACCATGTCCGGTTAGCTCAGCTGGTAGAGCGCTACATTGACATTGTAGAGGTCACAAGTTCAAGTCTTGTACCGGACACTATTGACTAGCTAACACGCATGTCTTATTATTATGCGCCGTAAGGTCATTTCGACTTTACACTTTTCATGATTTTCTACAGGAGGATATCATGCGCACAAAAATAATAACGACAAAGCAGGGTCGTAAGGTTGAGGTTGATGTTTCAGATGAAGCTTGTCGGCAATACGGACCAGGGTACTTAAGTGGCAACTGGATTGCCACAAAGGGAGGCTTTTCCGGAAGAGAAGTAAGAAGAGGTGTAATACAAGGTGTTGGTCCCTGTGGTGAGGGATCCTACCGTCAAGTATTGTGGCTTTTATTTGATGGTGAAAAAACGTGCGTTTTTCTGCCTCAAGACCAATAACCAAATTAAGAAAACCAAGAGTAATCATTAGAGTCTGGCGAAAATCAGACTCTATTTCTTTAGGGATCAATGAGCACAGACGTTCAATTATCCATTGCTTTACCCAAAATATCTTGTATAGTTCAGTAACGATATTATGTTGATCCTATCGATCGAAACCAGTTGTGATGAGACCGCTGTCAGTGTGATTGAGGTAGTGGGTGATTTTCCTGATGCCAAGTATGAAGTGTTGGGTGACGCTTTGTTTTCACAGATCGAAACCCATCAAGAATACGGTGGTGTCTTCCCTGCCCTGGCCAAACGTGAGCACATCGCTACCATTTTGCCAATGCTGGAAAAAGCGCTCAAAGAAGCCAAACTGGAATCAAATTTCACCCCCGTCCTTACCATCGACGAAAGGAATCATCTACATACTCTACTTAGTCGAGAGGATGGTTTGGCCGACCAACTGATAACTTTTCATAATTCATACGGTAAGCCACCGATCAACATGATCGCTGTCACCACCGGTCCAGGACTGGAGCCGGCCCTGTGGGTCGGAATCAATTTTGCTAAAGCCTTGGCCTTCTTGTGGAATACCAAGATTGTCTCGGTCGATCATATGGAGGGACATATTTTGGCCTCGCTATACGACGGCACCAAACTACAAGCCCTTAGGTTCCCCGCACTTAGCCTTCTGGTTTCCGGTGGTCATACGGAATTGATCTTGATGAAAGATTGGGGACGGTACGAAAAAATAGGTCAAACACGTGATGATGCGGTTGGCGAAGCTTTCGATAAGGTCGCCCGTCTGCTCAAACTCCCCTACCCAGGCGGACCAGAAATAAGCAAACTAGCGGAACAAGCTAGGGATGAAAAATTACCGACTTTCGCTGACTTACCTCGACCGATGCTCAACTCAAAAGACCTAGATTTCTCTTTTTCCGGTCTTAAGACTGCCGTACGCTACGCTATTGCCGACAAAACCCTTACCAAGTACGAAACTATGGCTCTGGCCAGAGATTTTGAGAATGCTGCCGTTGAGGTCTTGGTCAAAAAATTATCAAGTGCTATTGAAGAATTTTCTGTAGAAACGGTTATACTCGGTGGTGGTGTATCGGCCAACAAGTATCTGCGTCATGCAGTCGCCTCTCTAGATTCCCCACAATTATTTCCTGATCTAAAGATCCACTTACCAAA
>CAYGKU010000098.1:0-2262 GCA_964350745.1 uncultured Candidatus Saccharibacteria bacterium
ATGAATTTGATGTTTAAAGTAGGAATACCGTTTCTGCTTTTATTTGCTATGGGAACAGAACTTGCCCTGGCTGGTTTTGGTATCACGCCACCCTATGTGAGGAATACCAGCTTGATCAGAAATTCCACTTACGAACAACAGATACTTTTGGTTAGAGGAAATCCGGATATTCCGTTAAAGGCAGAAGTGGTGGTTGATGCCCCTGAGATACAGGATTGGGTTGAAGTGGTAGAAGGTAATTCAATACCCTTACCGGCCGGTTTACAGAAAGTACCAATGACTATAAGGGTCAATGTACCAAAGGACGCAGAATTCAAAAAATACACAGGAGTGGTCCGCATCAAAACCTTGCCTGATGAATCACAAATAGCGGCCGGAGCTGTCAGTATCTCTCTTGGGGCACAGGTGGATATTGATCTGACTGTCATTGATAAAGAGATCCTCGATTTTAGAGTACGGAAAATTTCTTTATCAGATCTTAATGAGGGTAAAAAATTAGCTTGGCTCTATTTCCCGGGAAAGATCAAGTTTGGCATGATGATCGAAAATACCGGAAATGTTGATATTGCTCCGTCTAAGGTTGAGTTCAAGATATACGATTTTGCCGGTAATGTTCTTTTGGAAGAGACAGAACATATAGGTAAGATACAAAAAGTGGCGCCGTACAACACAGATGAGGTGACAGCTGAGATCCCGACCCGATTGCCGGCAGGAAATTACATTGCTCGCTATAAGATCTACAATGGTGAAGATGTCAAACAGGAAGGGGAGGTCAGTCTTAACATCTTGCCGTACGGCACCCTGCAGGAAGCCGGTTTTGGATTTATGGGATTGTCGGTTGCGCACAAGGTGTCCGTTTTGCTTCCAATATTTGTATTTTTGATATTAGTACTATATTTCATTCACAATCGTCGTCAGGCTAGAAAAAAGGGTAATTAGCGCGATATGAGAATATTAGTCAGCCTATGTCACATTTTTTGTATGGTAGCTGTTTTCTACTCCGGTTCCGCGCAGGCGGCGACTGTGGGCTCAGCTACCACCACTATGGTTTTAAGTATCTGTGGTAATTCTTTGGTGGATGATGGAGAAGAGTGTGATGTGCCGGGAGAAACCGGAGTTTACAGTACTACGATCATCGGTCGACAATGTACGGCCATTTGCGAATTCGGACCTTATTGTGGAGATGGTATTCTGCAAACTTTTCATGGAGAGGAGTGTGACGATGGGAACAATGATGATGGTGATTTTTGTTCAGCTATTTGTAAGATCGAGCCGGCCGGATCAGGGGGGGGAGGGAGTTCCGGAGGCGGTGGAGGAGGAAGCGGTGGACGTAGTGAGGATTTGGGAGAAACCCAGATCAACGTAAAAGGATTGGCCTACCCCAATACCACCATCAATATTTTGCTTGATACTGAATCTGTCGGTAGCGTAAAAACCAATTCCGAGGGCGAGTTTGAGTTTGCTACCGAAGCTTCACCGGGAACCGCCTCTTTAAGTTTTTGGGCCAATGATAGTAGTAATGTAAGGTCGATCACTTACAATACTACCTTTGATGTCACGCAGGGTGCTATTACTAATATCAGAGGGGTGATCTTACCGCCAACCATCAGTGTTGCCACTCAAGATATAAACCCAGGTGAGGTCGTTACAGTCTCAGGACAAGCTATTCCCAACGCTACCATCGAGCTACACGTAGGAGAAGATGAGTTGGTCGAAACAGGATTCTCTGATAGTAATGGTCGTTGGAGTATAGCTCTTGATACCGGGAAATTAGCTGTGGCGGAACATATCATAAAAGCACGGTCGGTGACTGGTGAGCCCCCACTTACCACCCAGAGTAATTTCAGTTCCTCACTACAGCTTTTTGTGGGAGTTGATGGTCAGGTCACTACGCCATCGGACCTGAACCGTGACAATAAGGTCAACTTAACTGACTTTTCTATTTTGATATTTTGGTGGGGAACCAATGCCGGCGACTCTAGTCCGTCAGCGGACATCAACGGAAATGGCAATGTCGGTATCGAAGATTTCTCTATACTATTGTTCAATTGGACGGGATGATAAGGAGAAATAAGGAGCAGCTTGCTGCGACTATATTTTCCTTAGGCAGACACAGTGAAATTTTCGACCCCGAAGGGAGAAAATGAACATGTGTTCCGCCAAGCGAATCTGTGCTTTAAATGATTTCTAGATACCTCACAGTGATCTTTTTCTTAGGCAGACACAATACATATTTCGCCCTAGAATTTAGGGAGACGTTTG
>CAYGKU010000099.1:0-206 GCA_964350745.1 uncultured Candidatus Saccharibacteria bacterium
GCTTGCTCAAAAGCTTCACAAACAAGCTGAACGTTTTGGTGCCAATATTGAACTAGGTGAAGTTACCGGACTAGAGCGAAAAGATGACAGAATTCATGTTAAGACATCAGACGGCGAGTACTCAGCTAAAGCAGTTTTGATTGCTACAGGTTCTGATTACCGCAAAATTGGCGTACCAGGGGAAAAGGAATTGTACGGCAAAGGTG
>CAYGKU010000099.1:277-1255 GCA_964350745.1 uncultured Candidatus Saccharibacteria bacterium
AAGCGTCTGATGTATTAGTAGAAAAACTTAAAAAAGAATCGAAGATAAAAGTTCACCTTGGAGTTACTACTGATGAAATAGTTGCTGGTGACAATGGAATGGTTGAGAAGGTCGTAGGTACACACAAAGAGTCAGGAGAGAAAAAAGAGTTTAAAACAGACGGTGTATTTGTCTTTGTTGGTCTCGATCCGAACACTAAATTCCTGAGCGACACAGATATTGAGCTAGATGATCGAGGATTCGTTAAAACTAATGCAGACTTGATGACTTCTATGGAAGGCGTCTTTTGTTCTGGTGACGTTCGCTCTGGCGCAACGATGCAGATCGCCTCTGCGGTTGGCGAAGGTGCCACCGCTGCTCTGAAAATTCGCGAGTATATCGAAGACTAGTTTTCTATATCGCCGATGTAGTATTGGCCTAATTGAGATATAGCATTGCTGCTATGTGGCGTGCCTGACCCTACAGTTTCACCGTCTTCGGTTGTTCTAGTCTGGAAGAGTATGGTTCCGTCAGTTCCACAGGCTCTGAGTATTTCGTCTCCGCCTGGATGAATGGCGATAAAGTCAGTCATGTCGTAGACGGCACCGCCGATAATCGTCCAGCAATCATCCTTGGTGTTATGTGTTGCCACCTCCGTGGTGGTAAATGAAACTGTTTCAATCTCTGTAATGCCATCTTCTTCTTGCTGAGTGGGGGCCATTGCCTTTTCACCACGGAAAAATATAACTCCAATGACTAAGATAAGTATGCCTAGTACTAAAATTATTAAAGATATTATTTTTCTGTCCATAAAACCCTCGATTATTAGCAATACTATATCAAAAACGACTAGGTTTATCTGTGAATATTCCACTAAAGCCGAGTAGCTTGACCACTCTCTTAATACAGGGAAGGTTAACTGTGTAAGCAAGTAGTTTCACGTCTAGATCAGCTCTGGCTTGCTTGAGGTTGAAGTAATTAGGCAGTGCTCGCTTCCAG
>CAYGKU010000099.1:1265-2056 GCA_964350745.1 uncultured Candidatus Saccharibacteria bacterium
CATTCCTATGTATTCAACGCCTAATTCCTCGGCAATATTGATAAAATCGTTGTCGATACCCCTGTAATTGAGTGCTAACCTAGCGTTAGGTGCGATTTTCTTGACGGCTTTTAGAGCTTTGATGTCAAAAGATGCAAAGACAACGGTATCGAAATGTTTTTTGTAAACTTTATTAATCAATGAAACTGCTTTGCTAGCACTAGCTTCATGCTTCATCTCAAGATAAAGTTGAGCTTTTCCATCAATAATTTTTAACGCCTCTTTTAGTAAAGGATAATCAGAACCGACCTCGGGAGGGTCATGACTGAGAACTAATTCTCCTTTGTGTTGCCAGACGTCGATCTCTACGCGGTTGATGCTCATCTTTATTGCTGCTTTGATCGCTTCAAGCGAATTTTCAGCGTGCTCAGCGTGCAAACCACGATGTGCCCATACTTCGAATTTTGATTTCTTTGGTGTGTTCATGAATATGTATAATACTATTCAGTAGAAAAGGAGAAAAATTAATGTCCAGTGTAGGATACGGAAAAAACTCGCCAGATGTAATAAATCTGGTAATAGAAATACCAAGAGGAAGCCGAAATAAATACGAGCACGACAAGGACATAGACGCGATCGTTCTGGATCGAGTTAATGGTGCTGCAATGGGCTATCCGACAGATTATGGCTATGTACCAAATACGCTTTGCGATGACGGTGACCCGCTTGATGGTCTTCTGCTAATTGATGAGTCTGTGCCACCAGGGATTGTAGAAGACCATCAAGCGGGTCACCGTCATCGCAAAGCGTAT
>CAYGKU010000100.1:0-2017 GCA_964350745.1 uncultured Candidatus Saccharibacteria bacterium
TCTCTACATCGTTATCTCCCACAAAACCGGCCACTGTTTCAATCACGTATTTGGCCGGAACATCAGTAGTAAATGACTCATCCGGATAGGTATCAGGAGAAACATTTTCCTCAATATGCACAATAGTCTTATCTTCATCCACCCAAATTATATCAATGGAGTAATTCATATCCTTCATCCAAATAGAATGATAGCTACTGTTGTCAAAGATAAAAAGCTTCACTACATGATCTGGCAAATAAGGCGTATCAGACAAACCTTGGATCCGCTCCGCCCAAGTCTGCGCCACTGAGGCTACTACTGTCTGTTCCGCTATTTCCATCGGTTTGGTATTTGGATAAATATCTGTCCACACACTGTTCTCGTCGATCTTCTTTTCTTCAGGCATTGCGCCCTTGTTGTCTAACCCGTGACCAAGGCTACCGGAAAAGGTCTGGTCGGTTTTCATGTCGTTATTATCCGTACTATCATATTGGTAAGCCGATACCCCTACCAAAACAAACATCATCAATAAAACACCCAGCAGAGAATATGTCGTCCAATAATTCATTTTCTTACTCATAATCAAAAATTCTACACGATACTAAAGCATGATCCAAGATCCCAAACTAAGCAGGATAAAAAGACCAAGAACATCAGTGGCGGTGGTTATAAAAATGGTGGAAGTGGCCGCCGGATCTTTGCCTAAATGTTTTAGTAAAAGTGGCACAAAAGCTCCGAAGAAGCCAGCGATCACGTGCGCTCCCACCATACTAAGACCAACCACGACTCCAAGTAGCGGGTTTTGGTTCCAGATCACTGATATCACAGCCACTATCAGACCAATAACGATACCATTAAGAAATCCGGCTCCGATCTCCTTCCAGATGACCGGCATACCGTTCTTGAGCGATACCGTACCAAGCGTTAGGCCCCGCAACATCACCGCGAAGGTCTGACTGGCGGCGTTACCGCCCATTCCGGCCACGATCGGAATGTAGACAGCCAAGATAACCAGAGCATCGATCGTGTCTCTATAAAGCAAGATCATTGATCCGGCCAAAAAACTGGTGGCGAGGTTTAGTACCAACCATTTGTTTCGACTGGTAAATTTTCGCCACACACTGTCAAAAGGCTTTTCTCCTTCATCTACACCACTAACATCGTACAGCGATTCGGCCGGCAGATTACCAAAAAGAGACAAGGCGTCATCGGCATAAATTATGCCAAGTACACTATGATCACTATCCAACACCACGATCTTTTTTCTTTTTGAGGTGGTCAAAAGATCGATCACTTCAGCCACTTCCGCTTGATAAGATATGGTCTGCACCTCTTGAACGAACCTCTTTAACATCGAACCATTACGTTGTTTTACCAGGACCGACATCGGCACCTCACCCAACAATTCTCCCCCGTTTTGGATCAAGACCTCGGGAAATTTACCGGTATCTTGATAATGGTTATCAATCGCATCAGCGGCAGCTGACACGGTCGTTCTTGGAGTTAAGAGGATATAATTGACGCTAACCAAAGACATGGTGGCCTTGGGATGGAACCTAAGAAAATAATCGAATTTTTCCTTGATGTCGGATTTTACTCTGGTGATTATTTTGTAACGTTTCTTTTCATCTTTTATCCTAGCCAAAATGGTTTCCGCTTGATGGAGGTCCATGTGATCGACAATATCGACGATCTCGCCGATACGTAACTTGGCCAACAAAGCTTGTTGTACGTGAGGTGACAGCTCTTGAAAAACCGCACTTTGCTTGGGGACGGAAAGCGATCTAAGTTTCTCCAAGCGAACTTCCGGCTTGTAGGTTATGGTTTTGATCGTACTTTTAAGTGAACGGTCCATTAGCCTTAGTATACCAGTAGTCGCCGTCTTGGCGGCAAAAAGCGGTGGGTAAACCCACCGCTTTTTGCCGCCAAGACGGCGACCGTCCCCTTATCTATTTTTCAAACTAGATCAAAACCTCGATCTCAGCTTCGCTTCTACGTTGATCTATGTACTCACTGATCTGTAACTGCTTACGCT
>CAYGKU010000101.1:0-1985 GCA_964350745.1 uncultured Candidatus Saccharibacteria bacterium
TGACATTTGTCACATTAGGAGCTTTGCTATATAAGTTGAAGTTCTATCGGTTTCTGTATCAGATAAGCGGTGATTGGAAATCCTTTCAGGAAGCTAAAAAGCTAGTTTGGATAGTGTTGGTAGGATTGATGTTTTTCATCATTGTGCCTACAACCGTAAATATAATGAATCATGTACTATCTTTCGGATACAACATTTTGAATCTAATGTTTTATCTATGCCCACCTATTGGTGGAGCAGTGGTATTGGCTCTTTTGTATAAATATACAAAGAATGTGTCACAGTAGTGTCACATTTTGAAATACTGAGAAATCTGTCACTTTTGTCACTTTTTGCCTACGCTGTTGAAGGGTTGTTCAAATTTTTGAATATTTAGCTGAACGGACCTTGCTAGGCAATGAATTTAGTAGGCTCTATCTGCTTTTGGCTCACTTGTAGAAAAATGAGCACGCATTAGCGTGCCATTTTTCTTAAGTGATCCCACGAGCAAAGTGCCTACGCACTTTGCGTGGGAATCGAACCGCCGGAAGCATGTCGCATGGAGCGGAGCGAGTACGACAGCTGAGGCGTGTCCCGCGGCACCATGTATTTTGTGACGCTAGGAAACAAAATACATTGGTGACCGTCAGGATCATTCCTCGTGGGTTCACACAGCTATAACAAAAATCCACACATTAATTTAATGTGTGGATTTTTGTTATAGCAGCAATTAGAGTATTGCTTGCGTACCTGTGTGATGGACGGAGATATGTTTTCGACCCCAAGGAAAAAAACTACTAGTAAACAGTGACACCTTGTTATAGATTATCACAATGTGTTAATTATGTTAAATTAAACGGATGACTATCAATCGTAAAACTAAAAACATAGCTTTGACGGTAGAGCAAGATGAGTTTGTAAATGATCTTGTTAAAACCGGTCAATATCAAAGCGCTAGTGAAGTAGTACGGGCAGGTTTACGTCTTTTAGATCAAGACTTGAAGCGTCACCAAGCTGAGTTAGACGAAATAAGAAAAAATGTTCGTATCAGCCTCAAAGCCGAAGCGAATGGTCGATATACCGAAGGTTTGCCTGAAGAAGTCATAACTGAGGTTTTTGATAAGATAGTAAAAGCTCGTGGCGTGCGAAAAAACTTGCCTGCCATACTCAAAGCTGTCAAACAACATAAGTTACGGTAACTACTTTGTCATTTTAAATTAATTTTTTACCAAAATAAAGCTAGGTCACGGAAAAGATAAAATATTGTCCCTGTCCCTGTTTATATAAGTGGTGACTGACCCCATTTATTCATTTATGGCGACGAGTAGGTTACCTCAACGCTTTTTGGTGGGGTTTATGATTTAGACTCAACAGTAAATTATGTTGAGTGTCCTTGGGTGATATGTAGCTATTAGCTAGTTTTTTAAAATTGTAGTTGTTCAAAGAATTAAGTTGTTGTATATACTCGTGATATTCATCATCAAGCGTTGCGATTGTAATACTAACACTGGTGGAGTCCTTAGGAAGTACCGTGTACATAATCGCTGATTCATTAACGGATTTAATTTTCTTATTGTTTAAATCACGCTTCGGATTCAAAATGCCTTGAGCAAACACTGATTCTTTTACTTTAACAACTCTTGAATACAATACAATCTTATTAATAGTTGAATCATTGAAGCAAATGTCCGTAAGGCGTTTTATCATGTTGTAATGGTATTCATAGCGAACAAACGACATAACCAAATGATCGATATTAATTTTTTCATCCATTTTTATACCAGTGTGGTCTTGTCTCGCTACAGCTATTATTGTTGAACCAAAAGCGAATTGATGTATCATTGATAGATTTGTTCTAGTGAACTGGTATTGGAATGACATACATCTCAGAAGATGAAAGGTGATATTTTTTTTGTAAGATAAACTGTGGTCTGATGAGTCAATCTCTTTAAATAAATTATTGTCACAATTGCCACAAAAAATTGGATACTTAATATCGTTACTTA
>CAYGKU010000102.1:0-914 GCA_964350745.1 uncultured Candidatus Saccharibacteria bacterium
CATTAATGACACCAGCAGCTAAGACAGGTATCCAGAATGCTTGAAAAATAAAAATCGCCAATCCAGGCAAACCTAAAAACAAAGTTTGAGCAAAAGCTAAGATTACTAATCCTAATGCCGGATATTTGGAATAGATATTATGCTCTACCCAATCATCTGGTAAGCCTACACCATATTTCCCTTCAGCATAAGCCATAGCACCTTCTTGCTTGACGGCTGCCTTATAAAGCCCAACACCACCAGTCAATAACTTCCATATCCCATAATGTTGTGGACTATGTGGGTCGTCTACAGTCTCACACGTCACATGATGTTTGGTGTGAACAGCTACCCACTCTTTAGTCTTCATGCCGGTGGTTAACCAAAGCCAAAACCGAAAAAAACGATTGATAATCTCGACAAAATCAACGGATCGGTGTGTACTCTTACGATGTAAGAACAGAGTCACCGACATAATCGTGATATGGGTAAGGATCAACATAATCACCACATACATCCACCACGGCGAGATCTGACCAACCAAACCAAATATTAAAGTTTCAATTTCCACTTTTCACCTCCAAATATAGTTGATGTTAAAGGAACGAGTCAACGAACCGCTCTGTGCCTATATTATCATGAATTTGACTAAAGTGGTGTTTTGTAGCACCGCGCCTTCGGCGCGGTGCTACAAAACACCCAAAAAAACACCGCTTCATTTTTTTAAACGGTACAACCTCTTAATATCTACAAAAAAAGAATCCTCATTGTCTTAAGACTGTGCTTTCTCCCACATATCTCCCACCTCCCGCTCTTCAAACAGCTCACTTAATAACTTTTGAAAAAGTTGATGTCTGGTTTCTGTGTCCATATACTTCCCTGGTCCGCCAGCGGGCTTACCATCTTTTTTCCACTTATCATTAAGATTTCTCGCT
>CAYGKU010000102.1:924-1862 GCA_964350745.1 uncultured Candidatus Saccharibacteria bacterium
CAATACTCTTAATTTTCTCTTCAGACATCTCTAATTTTTTCTCGGCATTATTTATTTGCTTCAATTTATGACTTCGTTTACCTGAATCTAGCGAAAATTGAATCGCAACGTCTGGAACGATCTTGATCTCACCACTCTCTGTATCAGATACCACTTTAGCGGCTTTAAAGTCATCTTTACGATGAATAATAAAATCCATTTTGTGCTCAACATCCTGATAGACATCAGCCTCAACCACCTCAAACGGAAGAGATTTATCAATACTTAATTGCTTTAAATAGTTCTTTACTACCATCTCAGAAACAAAGGCTGGGTTTTTCTCGTAAAAACCATCATTTTTGGAAAGCTGAATATTTTCATATGCTTCTTTCTTTAATTCGTACACCTCTTCGTTATTCATTTCACTAACAATAATTTGCTGATCCAACAACTCCCTTAATTCACTTTTTGCCTTGGCTAAAATATATTTTTTTGAAGCATCACGTGGTACTGTTTCTGTGTCCAAATCATAATAAATACCAAAATCTACATCTGTAATGATCTCACCAAATGTTGCCCGTCTTTGATTATTTTTATCATCAATATAAGTAAAGCTATTGTCGTTTTCATTATATTTCGCTATTCTTTCTTCCGGCGTTTTCTCGTGACTGCAATCTGGATTATCAAGACACGCCATATCGTGTCTTAGGTGTTCCATCACTAACTGCTTTTGTATCTGGAGAGAATAAAGCTTGGCACGAGTGACCTCATTGACGTGTTGGCTCTCGCTCGCTTCAAGTAATTTGTCTTCCAGTTGTTCATCTAAAGCCTGCAGATCATCATCCAATTCAATCTCTTTGCTTACAGTTAGCTCCTCCAACTTCTTATCTTGAGCACGTCCCAAATTCCTTAACCTTTTCTTTTCTTTTTTATGCACAGGACTAGCCTTGGCAGTAATA